>NZ_JAQZSH010000041.1:0-403580 GCF_053902585.1 Longispora urticae | reverse complement strand
GGCGGTCATGCGACCGCCCCCACGGCCGTTTCCTCGACGTCGCCGGGGTTCACGGACAGCGCGTCGAGGAGTTCAACCCGACCGGACACGATCGCGGTCAGGAACCGGCGGGCGGCGGCCATCAGGTCGGCGACGTCCGGGCCGGCCAGGGCGTACATCACAGTGGACCCCTCGCGGTGGGAGGTGACGATCCCGGCCCGGCGCAGCACCGCCAACTGCTGCGACAGGCTGGACGCCTCGATCGCAACGTCGGCGAGGATATCTCGCACCGGCAACGGCCCGTCGCCGAGCAGTTCCAGGACCCGGATACGCACCGGGTGTCCGAGCGTGCGGAAGAACTCCGACTTGGCCTCATACAGCGGAACCGCCACGTGCCCTCCCTGCATTCACGCCAAGCCACTACAGCAATTGAACACCTCTTCAATTGCATAGGTAACCGCCCGAGGCGGGACTGTGACCCATGCCACTACCGTGCCGCACCCCGGGTCGCCCCGCACTAAGCTCATGTCGAGTTGCGTAACTTCTAAACTTGTAAGGTCGACGAGGATGGGGCCCTGTGCCGACACATCTGTTTCTGCATGACCTCCACGATGGCCGGGCTTCGACCGGCCACCCACGCGTCCCCTCGCACGCGCCGTCGACCTACCGGGGCTTCGCCCTGCTGACCATTGCCGGGGCGCTGGACGAACGTGCCGTGACGGACCTGCGCACGCGCATGGACTCCGCACGCGACCAGGGCGCCAGCCGGATACTGGTCAACCTCGAACAGGTCATCGGCTGGACCCACGCGGGCCTGGTAGAACTCGACCGGCTCGCCCACGCCGCTGCACCCGAATACCTGGGATTCGCCGCGCCACCCGCCGCGCTCGTGGTCGCAGCTCCCTGTCTGATCGAACGGGCCACGTTCCCATCCTTGGAAACCGCCACCGCAGTCCTGACCGCTCCCGTCGGCCCCCTCCCGCACCTACCGGCCGGTGGAATACGCCCCATCCGCCACGCCCACCGCCCGTTTCCCACGGAGCCCGCATCCGTATTCGCGGCCCGCCACTGGGCCCGCACCCTGCTCACCGAATGGAAACTACGCACCCATATCGACCCGATACTGTCCGCGCTCGGCGAACTGGCCGCCCACACCGTCGCCACCACTGCGGCGACGAATGCCAGCTTTCAAGCCGCAGCCCACACGTGGCGCGACTACGAACGGCGCCTGCACCTCACCGTCAGCGTCACCGACACCAACCCCCACCTCGGCGCCCCCGATGACCGGCAGGCGACAGACGCCTACCAGCGCGGACTACGCCAGATCGCCACCCTCGCCGACCAACTCGGCTGTTACCGACAACACACGTCACCTACCAGCAAAGTCGTCTGGTTCACTATCAACGTCCCCTGATCGCACGCGCGGGATGGCGGCGTGCACGAAGGTGGCGCGCACGTTCGACGACAAGACTGCTCCGAACAGCGCAGCCACCGCGATCAGCGCGCCTGGTCGGCGTCGACCTACCACGGGCGCGCTCACACCGGGGCCCGGCGGCGGTCGGCCAGTCCAGCCTGCGGCAGTACTTTGAGGTGCTCGGAGATCGTCGGCTCGGGCAACTCGATGGAGTCGGAGATGCCGCACTTTCACGCCCCGCTCCCTCGGAGGAGGCGATCAGCGAGATCAGCCGCAGCCAGAGCGACTGGACATCCGCATGCGGTCGGTCCGCAAGGGGCTCGTCGTGATGCCGCACAACGTGACGAGTTTTGTTACCTACCCGGGAATTCACGACCTGCCAGGGCGGCTCTTGACAGTCGACTGGCTTCCTGGGGCTCGAACCCATGACCCACGGATTATGAGTCTTCTGGTCAGTGCCTCTAGCGCTTCTACCAGGCACTACAGTATCCGATCTTGGCTCAATAGTGCACTGCCGTGTCTCTGGCTTCTTCAGTTCGCACCACGTGCGCCACCACGCAGCCTCGGCTGTACGCCGGCCCGAGCGAACTCTTTCGCCTCTTCAGGCCGCACCGCCGGCTGCGGCTGATCCTGGCGTTGACACAGAACGTCGGCTACTGGGGCTGAGCGCAGCGCAGCCCCACACCTGAAGCCGGCGGGGCGGGCCGCGCTCTCCGGCGTATCGTGGCCGTCAGCTGTTTGCCTGCGACGGAGGCGGTGCTCTGATTTGGTCGAGCTGATGGCGTTCGATGGCGAGGATGTCCCTGGTGGCCTCGCCGAGCTGGTTGCCGCCTGCGGGTCGGCGTTGGATGGACATGTTGCGCTGCCGGACAACGTTCGTGTGTCGGTGGTGTTCGCGGGGAACTTCGAGGCAACTGTCGAGGAAGCGTGGCGGCGAGCGGGGATCGGCTATGGCGGGTTCGGTTCACAGCGCCTGGGCGGGACGGTGCAGGGTAAGTCCGTTGCGGTCACCGCCGACCAGACTGCGTGGTGGGTGATTGTGAACGCGGGCTGGTGGGCGCAGGCCGGCGCGCGTCCCAGTAGTCCGCTGGAGCACGTCCGTCTTCTGGCGCATGAACTGTTTCACCCGCGCTGGGGTCGACTTCGTGTGGAGTCCGGATGCCCGTGTCCACCGGTGCAGACGCACCGCCCGTTGGACGCCGCGGTGTGGATGGTGGAAAACGCGTTGGAGGAGCTGTACTGCGACCTGGCTGCCGACCGTGTCCTGCACCAGTTGTGCGCGATAGATCAGGGAGAAGGGCCGCGCCCGGTACCGTTTGGGTTGGTCGGAGCGCTGGCCGAAAACAGCTATCTGGACGCCTTGTACGACGCCCTCTTTGAGGTCGAAGCCGCGTGGGCGGAGGCGCTGGGCGATGCTCACCAGCCGCCGCTCGCGCGGTTCGCCGCAGTGGGGCGTTCGACCGGGCGCCTCCTAACACTCCTCGCGCACGCGGAAGCCGAGGCCGTGTCCCTCGGTGGCCCCGGAGCGTTCGGGCTCCCCGAAATCGACAACCACACCCTTGCCCCGTTGGTCAAGCCGACCTGGGACGCGGTACGCAATATCCGCACCGTCCACCCCGAACCGTGGGGCGACTGGGCTGCCTACACCGCGACGGTTGAGGCGACCGCTGGTCAGGCCCTGTTTGAACTGTGGACCCGGTTGGGTCTGGATCCCCACCGGGTACAGCGGGAGACCGCAACTTTCGGGTGACAGCTGCGGGCTGGCCCGCCTGGCTCGCTGACGGAGTTCACCGCAGATCGCGCCGTTGGAAAGCTGCCCAACCGACGGCGAACAGCACGGCCGACATCGTCAGGGATGTGATGAGTGCTGCGGGTGGTAGGCCCTGGGCGAGGATATTGCGTTGCAGGTACCAGTACCAGGGCAGCACGTAGCGGACCGGGGCGAGGACTTCGACCATGGCCAGCAGGCTGTGGATGAGGTAGGTGCCGATCGCGAGGGCGGCGGGGATGGCGACGGCGAGGCCGCGTCGGCCGATGGCGTAGGCGAGGCTCAGGTGCAGCATGGCAAGGGCGAGCATCGCGGCGCTGGCGGCGATCAGGTATCCCCCGGGAATCCGTGCGGCGTTGGAGCGCGAGAGGCGACGTATCGGTGCGGCGGCATGGCAGTGGCCACTGCCCGTCCGTGCTCATGGATTTCACGTGGGAGCTGACTTCGCTGACCAGCAGGTGAGCCACCGCCACCGCCAGAAGAGGCTCCAGATCCCTCATTTCACAGCGCTACGGTCGCTCCGGTGGAGCCCAGGTATGCGTGAACCTCCAGTCCGCGTAGTCGGGTTCCGCGGGGTACGTCGAAAACGAGCGGTCCTTGACGTGTTTGGCCCGGCTGAAGTTCGGCGTTCCATACGTCTGCGTTTCCGCGCTGTGCGGCGAACGCCGCTCCCGCTGCCACATTCGCCGGGTAGCGTTTCCCCTCTGGCCCGAGGCCCACCTGCGCGGATTCGACGAAACGGGCGGAGCGCCCTGCCGTGTTGCGCACCGAAAGCCGCAGCGCGCAGAACTCCTCGGCCGCTTCGACCTGCTCGACGCGAATCAGCCCACATCGCATCGCCGTCACCGTGAACTCGAGGTCACCGTCGCGGACCGGGCCCACCGGATCGAAGCCTCCGGGACCACGGGTCCGCGTCGATGACGCACTGGACAGGAGAGGTTCGACGAATACCGAATCCTGTGGACCGGGAAGGATGAACAGCACCGCACCGACGCACAGGTACGCGGCGAGCAGGCCGCCGGCCATGGAGAAATGCAGCCGGCCACGGGTCGAAGCATCCATAGGCTTATTGAACATCGTTACCGGCCACTAGGTGTCGGTGCTCGCCGATCCAGGGCGTATCGGCAGCCCAGCTCGCCGGGTGAGCTTCTGGCAGAGGCATCCGGTCGCCCGGGGGTCGATGGATCATGTCGCGGTGGCTTCGATGGCGCTGGGCGCGTGCGCGTAGGGCACCGGAGGGGGGAGTACCTGCTGGATGTGGAATCCGGCCCGGGTGAGTAGGTTGGTGTACTGCTCTCGGGTACGGTCGTGTCCTTCGAGTTGGACGAGCATGAGTAGGTCGATGAGGGATACGTCGTCGGTGGTGAGGTCTTCGACGACGAGGAGTCTGCTGTCGGCTTTCATGGCGGCGTGGACCTGGCGGAGGATGCGCAGGGCGTTGTCGTCGTTCCAGTTGTGCAGGCAGCGGGCCAGGACGTAGACGTCACCACCGGTGGGGACGGTGTCGAAGAAGCTGCCCTTGACCAGATCGACCCGGTCGGTGAGGCCCTGGGCGGCGATCAGTTCGGCGGCCTGGTCAACGGCGGTGGACAGTTCCAGGAGTGTTCCGCGCAGGTGCGGGTTGTCGGTGAGGACCTGGGCGAGGAGCCGGCCGGTGCCGCCGCCCACGTCGACGACGGTCGTGGCGGTGCTGAAGTCACACGAGGAGATGACGTCGGGGATCCGGTTGCGACTCATGGACGCGTTCCATGTCCGTGCGGCGTCGGCGTCCGCGTCGAGGTGGTCGTAGACTGACTTTCCCGTAATCTTCTCGAAGCCGGGCCGGCCTTCCAGGAGTGGGTGCATGATTTCGGCGAAGGAGCGGTACACGTCCTCGCCGTAGATGATGGCTGTGCCGTGCATCGTGGTCGGGGTGTTACGGCGCAGCAGTTCGGTGACCGGGGTGAGCGCGAACGTGTCGGGTTCGGGTTGCTCGAGCAGGTCCACAAACACCAGTGCCCGCAGCAGTCGGTGCAGTGCCTGCGGGTGCGCTCCGCAGGCCGCGGCAAGCTCCTTGACGTGCCTAGGGCCGTCGGCCAGGAGGTCGGGAACCTCTAGTTTTGCCAGCGCGTAGCAGGCCTGGGCGACCCAAGGTCCCTGCAGGATGGAGATGAGTCGTCCGCGCTCGTTCATCGATGCTCCAGGGCCAGCGTGTAATCCAACCCTTGAACATCATTGTCAGCACTGAAGTCGTTACAAAGTGACGGGAATGTTCTGCCGGACAGCCAGTCGACCTCGGCGGCCACCTGTTCGACCGCTACCGCCTCCTGGCCGCCATCGTCGACACCGACCTGCAGGCCGCAGGCCAACAGGCCCGGGCCCGGGGGCACGGTCACTGCCTACACGCCTACCCACACGCCCCAGTCGTCGCCGTGATCTGCGACAACGGAACCATCCACCACAGCGGTATCACCCGCCGCTGGCTCGCCGACCATCCACGCCTACTCCTGCTCCACGGCGCCCGATACAGCCCCCAGGACAACCCGACCGAACGCGTCTGGGCCGCGATGAAAGCCGACATCGCCAACACCGCGCCCGCG
This sequence comes from Longispora urticae, assembly GCF_053902585.1. Classification (NCBI taxonomy): domain Bacteria; kingdom Bacillati; phylum Actinomycetota; class Actinomycetes; order Micromonosporales; family Micromonosporaceae; genus Longispora; species Longispora urticae. Next base: position 397,840 of record NZ_JAQZSH010000041.1, on the reverse strand, counting down.
ACCATGGCCGACCGAATCCGCCAAGCCCACGCGTTCTTCAGAAACCACACACCAGCCCAGATGCTCGCCGCAACCGTACCCTGGACATCACCCCGGCTACCCGAAGGTTACGGACAAGACTTCCCCAGGCGCTTAGCCGACGAGGCCGCTTCGTGGCCTGCGGACTGGGCGGGGTGGCGGTTGCGGGCCGCACTCCTGGATTTGGACGGGGTGGGCGTGACGACGGCGACTAAGCTGATGGCCCGCAAACGGCCCCGGCTGCGCCCAATGTGGGACCCGCCACCGGCCTGTCCCGCCCCGCCGTGACCCGGGCCCTGGCCGACCTGCGCGACGCCGACCTCGTCGAACTCGTCGCCGACGAGACGAGCCGGATCGGCCGCCCCGCCCAACGCGCCCGGTTCCGGGCCGAACTCGGCCACGTGGCCGGCGTCGACGTCGGCCCGCACAAGATCCTGATCAAGATCGCCGACCTCGCCGGCGAGGTCCTCACCACCCACCGGACCACCACCCCACCCACAGCCACCGGACCCGAGGTGTTCGACCTGGTCACCGCAGGACTCGACCAGGCCGTCGCCGCCGCCGGGCTGACCCACGCCGACCTGTGGGCGGTGTGCGTCGGTACCCCCGGCATCGTCGACCGCGACCACGGCGAGGTCGTCCTCGCCCCCAGCATCCCCGGCTGGGCCGGACTACCCGTCGTCCCCGCACTCCGCGACCAACTGCACTGCCCCGTCCTCATCGACAACGACGTCAACCTCGCCGTCCTCGCCGAACGCTGGCAAGGCACCGCCGTCGGCGTCGAATCCCTCGTCTTCGTCCAATGGGGCGAACGCATCGGCACCGGCCTCATCATCGACGGCGCACCCTACCGCGGCGCCCACGCCGCCGCCGGCGAACTCGGCTTCCTCGACCTCGGCCTCCCCCCCAACGACCCCACCGGCCGACCCGCCACCAACGAAGGCACCGGCCCCTTCGAACGCCTCGTCGGAGCCGCCGCCATCCACGAACTCGCCACCGCCATGACCGCCGGCGGACGCGACCGGGACCTGCACGCCCAACTCACCGCGCCCGGGGAACGCGACATCGCGCCGCTGTTCGCCGCCGCCGCAGCCGGGAGCCCCGTCGCCGTGGCCGTCGTCGACCGGGTCGCCGCCCGCTTCGCCCAGGGGCTCGGCGCGCTCATCCTGCTCATGGACCCCGAACAGGTCGTCATCGGCGGCGGACTGTCCCGCGCCGGCGACACGCTGCTCGACCCGGTCCGCCGGCACCTGCTCGGCCGGACGCTGTCCTCCCCCACCGAGGTGCGGGCGTCGACGCTCGGCGAGGACGCGGTGGCGCTCGGGGCGGTCCGGCACGCGTTGGACGCTACGGCGGACCGGTTGACGGCGCTGGCGTAGCGCGGGCGCGGGCGCGCCCGGTCGGGCTCAGTCGCCGTGTGACTCGCGGACGACGGCCAGCGGGCCGCCCACCCGCAGCAGCGCCGAGCTGAGCGCCCGCTCGGCGGCCACGTCCGTGCGGCCCGGGCGGGTGACGAGGCGCTGGCCGTCGAGGGTGATCCACAGGGTGGTGGACTTCTCCCGCCCGCGGTACCGGATGATCTCCAGCCTCTTCAACGCGGACGCCGGGTGGGTGAGCAGTTGGCCGTCGACCCGGCGGAGCACGACCCGGTCGGGGAGCACGAACCGCACCTCCACGATCCGCGCACGGTCCCGCGACCAGTCCCATCCACAGAGGACCAGCGCCAGGACCGGGATCACGAGGGCGTACGCCATCGCCGGGCCGGCCAGGCCGGAGTCGCCGGTCAGGGTGCCGGCCGCGCAGCCCAGCACGGGCACGGCGGCGAGCGAGATCCCGACCACCTTGGCGAACTGGCGCGTCATGTCATCGGGATCGTCCGACATGGAGCGCCACGCGAGAGAATCGTCCACCCGCCGAGTGTCACCGACGGAGGCAACAAACCGGTAAACAAGAAAGTTCGCAAAGAAATTTGGGTGTACTAAAATTTCTGTGTACGCTCACAATATGACTCAGCGCATCCTGATGGTCCTCACCTCCCACGGCGAGCTCGGCGCGAGCGGCACGGCCACCGGCTTCTGGCTGGAGGAGCTCGCCGCCCCGCTCGCCGCGTTCCGGTCCGCCGGGTTCGACGTCGAACTCGCGTCCGTCCGGGGCGGCCGGCCCCCGCTCGACCCGGGCAGCGCGGAGTACGACGCGGGCGCCGTCCCCGACCTCGACGACCTGCTGGCGGCCACCACGGCCCTGGACACGGTCGACCCGGCGCGGTACGCGGGCGTGTTCCTCGTCGGCGGGCACGGCACCATGTGGGACTTCCCCGACGACCCGCACCTCGCCCGCCTCGTCACCGACGTGCACCGGACCGGCGCGGTCGGGGCCGTCTGCCACGGCGTCGCCGGGCTGCTCGGGGCCACGGCCGACGACGGCACCCCGCTGGTGGCCGGCCGCCTGGTCACCGGGTTCAGCGACGCGGAGGAGAAGATGATCGGCGCGGACGCGGTCATCCCGTTCCACCTCCAGCAGCGGCTCACCGGGCTCGGCGCGACCGTCGAGGTGGGCGCGCCGTTCACCGGATGCGTCCGGCGGGACGGCCGCCTGGTCACGGGGCAGAACCCGCAGTCGTCCGCCGCCACCGCCGCCGCGCTGGTCGAGGTGCTGGCCAGCGTCCGGTGACCCTCGAACCGGCGGCCCTGGCGGCCCTCCCCCTCCGGGAACGCAAACGCGCCCGGACCCGGGTCGGGCTGTGGCGGGCGCTGCGGGACCGGATCGAGCACACCCCGTTCACGGACATCACGGTCCGGGAACTGGCCGCCGCCGTGGAGATCTCCGAGCCGACGTTCTTCGCGCACTTCGCGTCGAAGACCGAGCTGCTGGCGTACCACATCTGCCTGTGGCGGATCGAGACCGTCCTCGCGTCGGCGTCGGCCCCGGACGGCGCGGCCTTCCTCCGCCGGTTCTTCGCCGCCACGGCCGCGTCGGTGCTCGCCGGGCCCCGGATGTGGTTCGAGATCACCGGGGAGGTCGCCCGGGGCGGCGGGCTGTGCGCGGTGCTGGACGTCGGGGCGGCCGAACGGCTGCTGGTGTTCGGCACACCGGCCGCCCTCGACGTCGCGATCGTGCCGCAGGGGGACCTGTTCGCCGGGCACCTGGCGGTCGCCGCCGGGCGGGGCGAGCTGACCGGGCCGGTGGACGCGGCGGTGACCGCCCTGCTCGCCGGGTTCTACGGGGTGCCGCTGGCCCTCGGGGAGTCCCGGCTGGCGGAGCTGGAAGCGGCCTACTCGGCCCACCTGGACCAGGTGCTGACCTGACCCGTCGGGCCCCGGACCGGCGAGTCCGGGGCCGCGCGGGCTCAGCCGGTGCCGTTCGTGTTCGGCGGTGACGCGCAGGGCCTCGGCGGGCTGGTCCTCGAGGACGATGATCCGACAGGCGGATTCCAGCGGGGTACCGCCGTCGACGAGTTCACGGGCGCGTGCGGCGAGGCGCAGCTGGTACCGGGAGTAGCGGCGGTGTCCGCCGTCGGAGCGTTGCGGGGCGATCAGCCCGAGGGGCCCCGGCGCGGTTGCGCCGGAGCCCGGAGTCCGTCCAACACCATCTACCGGCAACGAGCACCGGTGTCATCTTGCGTCCCAACCCCGTACCGGCGGCTGGAGCGCGATCGCGTAATCGTGACCGTAGACCACCTTCCTATCCGTGGGACTGCGGTGTCCGTGCGGCGACAGCTCAAGCCGGCACGGGCGATCTGCGATGGCGTCGAAACCCCTTTCCCATGAACTACGAGTACATCCACACACGGCCCCACACGCTGACCGCCTTGGCCTCGATCAGAGCCCTCACATCACAACCTGGCCCCGACACGCCTGACCTGTACTTCTACGTGCCTGTCGGGCGGCCCGGAACAACACCGCCCCTCACCGGCCAGGACCCTGACGTCGAACTCGGCCCTGGCGCGCGTGCCGTACACGTTCTGTCTTGCTTGTTGCCGTGTCGCGTCGTGCCGTTGATCCGTTCGCGGCCTTCGTGACCGCCGGCAGCGCCACCGCCCGGAGCCCCGTGCAAGAACTCGGCCCCGACACGCCTGACCTGCCTATCCATTCGAACGAGCGACTAGTCTCTGTCGCCCCACATGGACTCTTTCTCGCTCTAACAGGAGTAAAGCTAACACGCACCGACAGGGATGTCTACCGTGACCCCTACAGATTTTCTGGACCCTGGCGCAGAGACCACGCCGCCCCGGCGGCCAGGTCACGGTGCCGGAGTCACGCCGTGGCGTCGAGGAGGACCGTGCCCGCGTGGGTGACCAGGTAGAGGACGCTGCGGCCGTGCGGGGTGCGGGCGACCAGGCCGGCCGCGAGCAGGACGTGCAGGTGCTGGGACACCGCGGCCGGGGACAGCCCGACCCGCCGGGCCAGTTCCGTGGTGGTCGCGGGGCCGCGCAACAGGGCCAGCAGCCGGGCCCGGGACGCCCCGATCGCGCCGGCGAGCCCGTCCGGCGCGGGCGCGCCCTCCCACAGCAGCGCGGCGGCCCGGGCCGGGTAGACGGCCACCGGGGGCGAGTCGGGCCGGATGTTCCACAGCACCCGCCGGTCGACGAAGACGCTGGGCATCAGGGGCAGGCCCCGGCCGCGCAGGTCGAGGTCGAGGTCCCACGGGTCGTCGGCGAGCAGACGGTCCCCCGCCCAGCGGACCGTCGGGTGCAGGGTGTCGAACAGCCGCCGGGGGCCGCCCTCGGCGAGCTGCCGGGACCGGTGCGCGATGTCGCCCTCCAGCAGGGCCCGCATCCGGGGCCAGTACGGCAGGATCGCGGCCCCGTGCCAGGCGGAGACGGCGTCGGCGAGTACCCCCAGCAGCTGTTCCGGGTCTCGCAGTCCGGCCCGGATCCGGGGCGCCAGAGGCCGGCGGGCGGTGGTGGCGGTCAGGTCGGCGGTGACGACGTCGGGTGGGGTGGCGCGCAGCCGGGCGAGCTCCTCCTCGAACTCCACCAGCGGGCCGGCCGGCGGCGGGGTCAGGAAGTCCGGCACCCACGCGCCGGGGGCGGCGACGTCCCGCAGGAGCGGCAGGTGGGCGGTCGCCCGGTGCCGGACCTCGCGGACCCAGGGCAGGTGCACGGCGTGCCGGCCGGGGTCGGCCAGCGCGTACAGGCTGCGGACCGTCTCCCAGAGCGGGGAGATGCCGAACCGGACGTCGGCGACGTCGGCGACCTCGAAGCGGATCACGCTCACCGGTACTCCATTCGGTGTGGGCTTAATCCTTGAGGGTTCCACACCGGCCGGCCGTTGACTGGACGCATGACGACGACGATGAACGGACCGGCCGTGGACCGGGAACTGCTCGACTTCGCGGTGTCCGTGGCGGGGCGGGCCGGCGCGCTGTCCGCCGAGATGTTCTTCGCGGGGGCGCCGAGCACCCTCAAGCCGGACGGCAGCGAGGTCACCGACGCCGACCTCGCGGTGGAGGACCTGATCCGGGCGGAGCTCGGCAGGTACGCGCCCGACGACGGGGTCCTCGGCGAGGAGGCCGGGGAGAGCCCCGGCAGCTCGGGGCGGCGCTGGATCACCGACCCGATCTCGGGCACCGCGTACTTCAGCCGCCGGATGCCGCTGTTCGCCAACCTGCTCGCCTACGAGGACGAGTACGGCCCGGCGATCGGCGTCATCAACATGCCGATCCAGCGGGAACTGGTCTTCGCCGCCCGGGGCCTGGGCTGCTGGGTCCTGACCGGCCCGACCGACGACCGCACCGCCGCCCGCCGGACCCGGGTGGGCGACCGGGCCCGGCTGGACGGCGCGCTGACCCTGGCCATGAACCAGCACACCTGGTCGGAGGAGCTGCTCGTCGCGCTGCACCGCCGGGTGGCCGTCGTCGGCGCGATCCACCACGTGGCCGTGCACCTGGTGACCGGCCGGGCGGACGCCGCCGTGATCACCCAGCAGGGGTACGACGACCTCGCCCCGCTGCCCGTGATCCTGCACGAGGCCGGCGGCCGGGTGACGGACCTCGACGGCGCGCCCGTGCTGACCGGGGACGGCAGCGTCCTCGCCACGAACGGGGTGCTGCACGACGAGTTCCTGGGGCTCGTGGCGGGGCTGCCCCGGGCCGGGCGACCGAAGGCGCTCAGCAGGGCGTGAACAGCGTTTTCCAAGTCCGGCTTCCCACAAAATGTCAGGGTGGCGTAAGGAGCCCGCGCCCGGTCTCCGGTACCTGAGGAAAGGACGGACCCATGCGACGTCGTTTCACGGCACTCGCCCTGCTCTGCGGCGGCCTGCTGTCCACCGTGGCCCTGGCCGCGCCGGCCCACGCCGATCCCGCCGAACCCGCCGCCGCGTCGATCTCGGCCCGGTGCGTGGACGGCACCCGGATCCGGTCCTCGCCGCCGGACGGCGCGGTCGTCGGGCTGTGCTACGCGCCGCACTCCGTGACCGCGCACTGCCGGCCGAGCACCACCAACGGCTACTGGGTGCGGATCACCGACGTCACGACGGACGTCAGCGGCTGGGTGAGCGGGAACCTCGTCAAGGCCGTGGGCTGGGAGACCCTGCCGTACTGCTAGGAACGCGCCGCCGCCGCGCCCCCGCCGGGCCCCCGCCCGGCGGCGGCACCCTTCCCAGGCGACCGTCACTGTGCGTATTGTGTGGGCTTGGGCGAGACAAGGGGATCTTGGTGGAGTTTCGAATCCTGGGTCCGTTGGAGATCCGGGCCGACGACGGAACGGTACGGCAACCGGCCCGGCGGCGGCAGCGCCTCCTCCTCGCGATCCTCCTGACCCGCCCCAACCAGCAGGTGTCCGCCGCCCGGCTCGTGGACGAGCTGTGGGCGGGCGACCCGCCGGACTCCGCGGGCGCGAACCTGCAGTCCTACGTGTCCGACCTGCGCCGGCTCCTCGGCCGGGACCGGCTGCCGCACCAGAACGGCGGCTACCTGATCCGGGTCGACGACTCCGAGCTGGACACGCACGCGTTCACGGAGCGGCACGCGCTCGGCCGGGCGGCCCTCGACCGGGGCGAGCACGACGAGGCGGGCGAGCAGCTGGCCGCCGCGCTGGACCTGTGGCGGGGCGACGTCCTGGAGGACCTGCCGGAGCTGGACTGGCCCGAGGCCAGCCGGTGGGAGGACCTGCGCCAGGTGGCCGCCGAGGACGCGATGGCGGCGATGCTGGGCCTGGGCCGGCACGACGAGGCGGCCGCCGAGCTACGGATCCTCACCCGCCGGTACCCGCAGCGCGAGCGGTTGTGGAGCCAGCTGATGCTCGCCCTGTACCGCTCGGGCCGCCAGACCGAGGCCCTGGCCGCCTACCGGGAGTTCTACCGGCTGATCACGGCCGAGTTCGGCGTCGAGCCGGGGGCGGAGCTGCGCCGGCTGCACGCCCGGATCCTGGCCACCGACCCCGAACTGGACGCGCCGGCCACCTCGACCGCCCCCCGGCCCCGGCAGCTCCCGGCGTCCGGGTCGGCGTTCACCGGCCGGGAGGAGCACCTGGCCACCCTGGACGGGCTGCCCGGCGATGTCACCGTCGCGGCCATCGTCGGCGGCGGCGGGGTCGGCAAGACCACCCTCTCCGTGTACTGGGCCCAGCGCGCCGCCGCCCGGTTCCCCGACGGCCAGCTGTACGTGGACCTGCGCGGCCACGCCCCGCCGCCGGCCCGCCCGCTGCGCCCCGCCGAGGCGCTCGCCGGGTTCCTCCGCGCGCTCGGGGTGCCCGCCGAGCGGGTGCCCACCGACGTGCACGAGGCGGCCGGCATGTTCCGCACCCTGCTCGCGGGCCGCCGGGTGCTGGTGCTCCTGGACAACGCGGCGTCGGCGGAGCAGGTCCGGCCGCTGCTGCCCGGCGGGAACAGCTGCCTGACGGTGGTGACCAGCCGGGACCGGCTGTCGGGGCTGGTCGCCGTGGACGGCGCGCACCGGCTGACCCTGGGCGCGCTGACCCCTGCCGAGGCGCGGGCCCTGCTGGCCCGGGTGCTGGGCGCCGGGCGGCTCGACGCGGAGCCCGCCGAGGTCGACGCGCTGATCCGGCTGTGCGCGGCGCTGCCCCTCGCGCTGCGGGTCGCCGCCGCCGTGCTCGCCGACCACCCGGACCGGACCCTCGCCGGGTACGTGGCGGAACTGTCCGGCGGCCGGGGGCTCGACGCGCTGGAGATCAGCGGGGACGGGCAGGCCGCCGCGCGCGCCACGTTCGACCTGTCGTACGCGCGGCTCGGGTCCGACGCGCGCCGGCTGTTCCGGCTGGTCGGCCTGGCCCCGGGCACGGACATCAGTCCCGCCTCGGCGGCGGCCGTCGCCGGGATCGGGGTCGCGGAGGCCACCCGGCTGCTCGACCAGCTCGCGGCGGCGCACCTGGTGAGCGCCGGCCCGGACCGGTACGGCTGCCACGACCTGCTCCGGCTGTACGCGGTCGAGCGGGCCGAGCGGGAGGACTCCCCCGCCGAGCGCGCCGACGCCCTGGACCGGCTCACCCGGTACTACCTGGGGACGGCGGACGCGGCGGCCCGGCTGCTGTACCCGAACAAGATCCGGCTGGCCCCCGAGACGGACCCGGCGGAACCGGAGGGCGGCCCGCTGGCCGGGCGGTCGGACGCCTCGGCCTGGCTGGAGGCCGAACTGGCCAACCTGGTCGCCATGGTCACCGCCGCCGTGGACCGGGGCGCGCTGGCCGACGCGGCCCTGCTCGCCGACGCGCTGCGCGGCTACTTCTCCACCCGGCCGCACCCGCTGGACTGGTTCACGGTCGCCGACGCGGGCCTGGCCGCCGCGACCGGCACCGGGGACCTGCGCGCCCAGGCCGCCGCGCACCTGAGCCTGGCCAGCGCGCACAGCTGCGTCGGCCGGCACGACGAGGCCAACCACCACTTCGGCATCGCCATCGAGCTCGGCGACAAGGCCGAGTGGCCCGAGCTGACCGCCACCGCGCTGACCAGCGTCGGGTCCGGCCACGCCATGCGCGGCGAGTGGCCGGCGGCCATCGACCACTACCAGCGGGCCCTCACCCTCAACGAGGAGATCGGCCGGGTGACCGGCGCCGCGGTGAACCTGACCGAGATGGGCCTGGCCTACATGGAACTCGGCCGACCGGAGCTGTCCGTCGAGCACCAGCGCCGGGCGATCGACACGTTCCGCCGGGCCGGGCAGCGCAACGGCGAGGCGCACGCGCGCAACCGGCTCGGGATGGCCTACCACGCGCTCGGCCGGCTGGCCGCCGCCGTCGAGCACCTGACCGCCGCCCTGGACCTGGCCCGCGAGCTGGGCGACCGCACCGCCGAGTGGGCCGTCCTGGACAGCGCCGCGCTCGCCTATCTGGATGTCGGGGACCAGGACCGGGCCGACGGGTACGCGCGGGCCGCCCTGGAACTGACCCCGCAGGTCCCGCAGCAGAACCTGGCCGCGTACGTGCACAACACGGTCGCGTTCGTGGCCCTGCGCGGCGGCCGGCTCGACGAGGCCGCCGCCGAGTTCGCCACCGGGCTGCGGCTGGCCCGGCAGAGCGGCCACCGGCCGGCCGAGGGCGGGGCGCTCGTCGGGCAGAGCGCGGTGCACCTGGCCCAGGGCCGGGCGGCGGAGGCCTGCGAGGACGCCCGCCGGGCCCTGGTGCTGGCCACCGACGAGGAGGGCAGCGAACTGCGGGCCCGGGCCGGGGTGGCGCTCGCCGACGCGCTGGTCGGGCTGGGCCGGCACGCGGAGGCCGCCGGGCACGCCGAACGGGCCGCCGAGGTGCACCGGGCGGGCGGGTACCGGCTCGGGTACGCCCGCGCGCTCGTCGCCCTCGGCCATGCCCGGGCCGGGCTGGACGGGGCCGACCCGGCGGAGTGCTGGCGGGAGGCGTACGCGATCCTCGCGCGGGCCGGGGCGACCCCGGAGGCGGCGGCGGTGGCGCAGTACCCGCAGAATCGTTCCGAAGGGGTCGTGAGCCCGGCAGAATGGGGCGCGTGAAGGTCGACGCGCCGTACGCGCAGGGCACGCCCTGCTGGGTCGAGCTGATGGCCCCCACCGACCAGCGGGCCGCCCTCGGGTTCTACCGGGACGTGTTCGGCTGGACCGGGGAGCCCGGGCCGGCGGAGTACGGCGGGTACACGATGATGCTCCTCGACGGCCGGCCCGTCGCCGGCATCGGCGTCACGGTGCCCCGCCAGCCGCCCCCGTTCTGGGCCACCTACCTGGCCACCGACGCGGCCGACGCCGTCGCGGGCCGGATCCCGGGGGCCGGCGGGCAGGTGCTGGTGCCGCCGACCGACGTGCCGACCGCGGGCCGGATGTTCCTCGCCGCCGACCCGACCGGCGGCGTGTTCGGCGTGTGGCAGGCGGACGACTTCTTCGGCGCGGGCATCGTCAACGAGCCCGGCGCGTGGACGTGGAACGAGCTGGACACCCCCGACGCGGGGGCCGCCGCGCCGTTCTACGCCGACGCGTTCGGGATCGCCGTGGAGCCGGTGACCGACCGGCCCGACTACCGGGTGTTCACCGTCGCCGACCGGGCCGTGGCGGGCCTGCGGCAGGGCGGGGGCGCGCCGCGCTGGGCGGTGTACTTCGCGGTCACCGACCCGGACGCGACGGCCGCGGCGGTGGTCCGGGCCGGCGGCCAGGTCGTGCGGGAGCCGGAGGACGTGCCCGGGGTGGGGCGGGTGGCGGTGCTGGTGGACCCGCAGGACGCGGAGTTCTCGGTGCTGCGGTCCGGATAGCACCCACGGTCGACACCCTCCGACGGGTACCGGCGGGGAGCGGTCGGTTCCGCCGCCACGGCCGGGGCGCACGGCGCCGGTCGCCGGTCGCCGGTCGCCGGTCGCCGGTCGCCGGTCGCCGGTCGCCTAGAGTCTGGCGGCATGGATGTGGTTTCGCGGGTGGTGACCCGGAGTGTGGGCGGGCGGATTCTCGGCTTCGACGTGTCCGGCCCGGCCGGGGAGGACGCGGTCCTCGCACCGGACGTGACGTTCGTCGTGCCCGACGGCGACCGGCCCCAGGGCCCGTCGGTGGCCCCGGACCTGGGCGCCGCCGTGTACGCGACCTCCGACGCCGTGGTGTGCCTCGCCCCCGACGGCCACCCGGTCTGGCGGCTCGACCTCGGTGCCGGCCCGGCGACCCACCACACCGCGTGGTCGACCTGCCGGTACTCCCCCGACGGCGCCACGGTCTGGGTCTACCTGCCGGACATCATGGCCGGGCGCGGGGACACGGACCAGTGGCTCGTCCTGGACCCCCGGTCCGGGGCCGTCCTCGCCCGGGCCGCCCTGGACACCACCGGCCAGGGCGGTCACCAGGTACCCGACCCCGACGGCGTCCACATGCTCCTCGACGTGGGCGAGGGCCAGGACGGCACCGTCGTGTACCGGGGCAGGCTGGACGGAGGGACGCTCGCGCTGACGGAGTACCCGTGGAGTGATCGCGTTCTGACGGGGTTGGCGCCCGACGGGCGGCGGGGCATGACCGTCGACCACAGCCAGCAGGACGTCGCCTTCCACGCGCACCCCGACGGCGAGGTCCTGGTCCGGGTCACGGTCGCCGACCTCGGCGACGAGGAGGCCGCCATGGAGTGGAGCGGCGGCTATCTCGAACCGGGGACCGCCGTCGTGACCCTGGTCGGCGAGACGGAGGACGGCGAGGACTGGCACCGGCACACGCTGCTCGACCCGGACACCGGAGCCGTGCTCGGGGACCTGGCGGCCGGGTCCAGCGACCCCTACGACCTCGAACTCGTCGGCGACGGGTCGTGGCTGACGACCGACGCCGACGGCAGGGTGTGGCGACGCGTCCGCCGCACCTGAGCGACCGGTTCCACGGCCTCGACCCCGGCCCGGCTACTACTTTCCCCGGGGCCTACGGGCGCGCGGTGCCGGCCATCTCGGCGGCGCTCCGTGCCTCGGCATCCCCGGAGAAGTAGCCGGTCAGGCGGCCGATCCCGCCGTCGCGGACCTCCGCCAGCAGCATGCCGTTCTCCTCGTGCCCCGGCCGGCCCGGCGCGTCGGCGGTCCGCCCGGCCCAGCGGAGCACGAACCCGTCCGCGGTCGGGGTCCAGTGCCGTTCCGTCACGTGCCGGCCGGCGGGCGCGTCCTCGACGAGCAGCCCGGTCAGGTCCGCGACGCCGGTCGGCGGGCGGTGCGCCCGGGGCAGGTGCACGTCCAGGGCGGCGTCGGGCGCGAACAGTCCGGGGCGGGCCGCGTTGGTCTCCAGGTACGCGGCGAGCCGGTCGACCAGGCCCGTCGCGTCGCACAGCTCGTGCAGGAAGGTCAGGTCCGCCAGGTTCGGGCGGTGCCGGCCCTCGACCCGTTCGAGGTTGGTGAACGTGACCGGGCCGGTACACAGCTCGGCGAGCCGGCGCGCGGCGTCGTCCGTCTCGGGGAGGGCGGAGTTGACCATGGCCGACGCGTACGAGGCGAACTCGTTGACGGCGACGTAGCGGCCCGGGACGTCCCGGTCGGCGTACAGCTCGTCCCGCAGCAGGGTGCGCCTGCCCTCGGTGGCCGCCCACCACCCGGCCTCGAGCCGGCGGAACTCGTCCACCCGGTCGGTACTGAACGTGATGATCTGCACGAAAGACATGGCTTCCTCCAGCACGCCGCACGGCCGCTCCGTACCGGATCCTATGACGCGCACCCCCGGCCCGCCGGGGAACGGAGGAGGCGCCGGGGCCCTGCGGGACGCCCGGCGCCCGGGTGCGGAACGGCACCGACCGCCCCGAACCGCGGCGCCCTGCGGGGAGATCGCCCGGCCGCGCCCGTTGTCCGCTGTGCGGGCTCGGCAAAGCCCGGCACCGGGCGGGGCCGCGTGCCTACGCTCAGGAGGAACGCGCCTGCGCTCAGCGTGGAAGAGGTGGTCATCATGTCCGAACTGCTGAACAAGAGCTTCGACAAGCCCGACGAGACCCGGATGTTCGAGGGGCACGGGCACGCGGACGTCCTGATGATGGGTGACCGTCCGGTGGCGCGCGGCCAGTTCGAGCCGGGGTGGCGCTGGTCGAACGACGTCAAGCCGATCGCGAAGACCGAGTCCTGTCAGGTCTCGCACCTGGGCTACGTCCTGGAGGGCCGGATGCGGATCTTCATGGACGACGGCAGCGAGTACGACCTGACGCCCGGCCACGTCGTCGCGATCCCGCCGGGGCACGACGCCGAGGTGCTCGGTGACGGTGCGTGCGTGATGCTCGACTTCGGGGAGATCGCCGAGTACGCCAAGCGGTGACGGCGCGGCCCGAGGTCGCCGGTCCGGCCCGGGCGACCCCGGGTGGCCCGTGCGGGTGGCTCAGCCCCGGAGGTCCTCGGCGCGGTCCACCTCGATCACCGTCGTGTGGTACGACGCGATCATGGCCATCACCTCGTCCTCCAGGCCGCCGAGCCACTCCGGTCCGCCGTAGAACGCGTCCTTCTGTTTCGCGCGCGCCTCCAGGGACGCGAACGCGCGGATCAGCACGTACCCGTCCGCGTCGTCCAGGGACGGGCCCGCGCGGACGACGTCGATCCCGTACCCGTCGGACACGGGTCGGATCCGTTCCCGGAAGACCCGGTCGAAGGTGTCGCGGAGGCCGGGGCGCAGCTGGTACCCGCGGATCTCGAGAATGCTCATCGGCCCAGCATGCCCGGCTCCCCTGACATCCTGTGTCAGGACGCGCTGATCCAGCGGTCGGGACGCGCGTGTCCCGGTCAGGACGCGCGCAGGAAGTCCAGCAGGAGTGCCGTGGTCTCCGCCGGGCGCTCCAGGCTCGGGAAGTGCCCGGCCCACGGCAGCGCGACGTGCTCCGCGTCCGGGACGAGCCCGGCCAGTTCGGTGGCGATCTCCTGGAAGTCGACGACGTCGTGGCCGCCGGAGACCACCAGGGTCCGGGCCGTGATCGCGGTGACGTCGACGGGCTCGGCCCGGGGCTGGTACTCCCCCGCCGCCAGTTCCCGGGACAGGCCGTGCCGGCACATCGTCCGGACCAGCGCGCGGGTCGCGTCGTCGGCGTCCGGGCCGACCCAGGTGGCCATGTTGCACTCGACAGCCGCGTCGAGGTCGCCCGCCGCGAGGGCGGCCTCCTCCGCGTCGTAGAACGCCCGCAGCCGCGGTGACGGCGCGCGACCGGCCCGGGCGGCGCACAGCAGGGCCAGGGCGGTCACCCGGTCCGGCCAGCGCGCGGCGACCTCCTGGGCGATCCGGCCGCCGTAGGACGAGCCGACCAGCGCGGCGTCCGCCACCCCGAGCGCGTCGAGCAGCGCGGTGACCTCCTCGGCCTCGTTGTATCCGGGCGGCAGGGCCGGGGAGTCGCCGAAGCCGGGCAGGTCGACGCGGACCACGCGGAAGCCGGCGTCGAGGAGGGGCTCCCACTCCGGGGCCCACATCCGTCGGTCGCACACGCCGGAGTGCAGCAGGACCAGGGTCGGGCCGGTACCGGCCTCGTCATAACGGAGCGTCACGGCACCGAGGATAGCCAGCCCCCGCCCCACCGTCGATCGGGTTCCCCGCCGGGCGGGGCGGCCGGGCCGACGCGGCGGCGTCCGGGGCGTCCGGCCCCGGCGGGAGCCCGGCCGGGTGCGGGCGGTCCGTGCCGGTCGTGCCAGACGGCCGGTGCCGGGTCGGTCACGGCGATCCGGAGCCGGGGTCGGCCGCTGGGCGGTCGCGGCGGCCCGGCACCGGGGCGGAGCACAATGGTGCGATGGAGATCGCCGAGATTCTCGCTCTGAAGACCTGGGCCGTCGTCGGCCTCACCGACCACCCGCACCGCCCCGCGCACGGGGTGGCCCGCTTCCTGCTCGACCACGGCCGCGAGGTGATCCCGGTCAACCCCGCCGGCGAGGCGGTGCACGGGCGGCAGGGGTTCGAGAAGCTGGCGGACATCCCGGTACCCGTCGATGTGGTGGACATCTTCCGTCGTTCCACCGAGGCCGGGCGCACGTGGACGAGGCGATCGCGATCGGCGCGAAGGTGGTGTGGCTGCAACTCGGCGTGATCGACGAGGCGGCGGCCGACCGGGCCCGGGCCGCGGGACTCACCGTGGTGATGGACCGCTGCCCGGCCATCGAGTGGCGCGCGCACGGCCCCCGACCTGCCTGACAGACCCCCGAAACCCCGACCTCGAGGGGTACCGGCGCCACTGCCGCGCGCACGGGAGGGGCCGGCCGCCTGACGGCGACCGGCCCCTCGACGAACGCGATACCTAGAGCGTGAGCGTCCAGGTGTCGATCTTGCCGGTGTCGATCGAGGCAGCGTCCTGGACGCGCAGGCGCCAGGTGCCGTTCTTGGCCTCGCTGGACAGGTTCACGGTGTAGGTCGTGTTGATGTTGTCAGTGCTGCCGCCGGCGCGGTTGTGCAGCACGTATGCCGAACCGTCCGGAGCGACGAGGCTGACGACCAGGTCACCGATGTAGGTGTGCACGATGTTCACCGCGACCTTGGAGGTGGCCGAGGCGTTGCCGGCGCAGCCGGCGACGGTGACGTTGCTGTACACCGTGGTGTTGTCCGGGATCGCGACGTCGGTGCCGTTGGTGACGGCGGCACAGGTCGGGCCACCGGTCGGCGACGAGGTCGCGGTCGGGCTGGCGGTCGGGGTGCCGCCACACGGGGCGTCCTCACCGGCGACGGTCACACCGGTCCACACAGCCTGGACGGCCTTGTACTCCGGGGAGCACAGCCCGTGCAGGTCGGTGGCCGCCGAGAGGGTCGCGGCGCGGACGTCGTTGGTGCCGGAGGCGACGTACTTCGTGGAGCTGGTGAAGTAGACGTCCATGGCCCGGTACCAGATCTTCTCGGCCTTGGACCGACCGATACCGGCCAGCGTGGTGCCGTTGCAGGTCGTGGCGACACCGTACTCGGTGGAGTCGTTGCCCTCGGCCAGCAGGAAGTACGCCAGGTTGCCGACGCCCGAGGAGTAGTGCACGTCGATGCTGCCGAGACCGGAGTACCAGCAGTTCTTCGACGAGCCGTCCTTCTTCGGGTCGTACATGTAGCGCAGCGGGGTGCCGTTGCCGTTGATGTCGATCTTCTCACCGACGTTGTAGTCGCCCGGGTCCGAGGCGTTGGCGGCGTAGAACTCCACCATGTTGCCCCAGATGTCCGAGGCGGACTCGTTCAGACCGCCGGACTCGCCCGAGTAGGTCAGACCACCGGGGATGATGCTCTCGGTGATGCCGTGGCCCATCTCGTGGCCCGCGACGTCGATGGACACCAGCGGCTTGCCGTTGCCGTCACCGTACGTCATCTGGGTGCCGTCCCAGAACGCGTTCACGTAGTTGTTGCCGTAGTGCACCCGGCTCTTGACGCCCGCGCCGTTGCCGAAGATGCCGTTGCGGCCGTGCACGTTCTTGAAGTAGTCGAACGTCTCGGCGGCACCGTAGTGCGCGTCGACACCCGCCGACTGCCGGTTCGAGTTCGCGCCCGTGCCCCAGGTGTTGTCGGGGTCGGTGAACGTCGTACACGTGCTCGAACCGTTGTTCATGTCACAGGTGGTGCCGTTGCCACGGACCGGGTCGACCATCGAGTACGTGCTACCCGACTGGGTCGTGTCGATCGGAACCTGGCCGAGGTACAGGCTGTTGCCCGTGCCCGTGACGTGCTTGACGTCGTCGGACGCGCCACGGATCGCGCCCGTGTTGGCGTCGACGACCACGTGCAGGTTGCTCGGGGTCTGGTCGGCCTTGACGCCCGACATCTCGACCTCGTACGCGAGGACGGCCGCGCCGTCACCGGAGGCGTCCACCACGAGGGTCGGCGTCGCCACCTTCTCCAGCTTGCCCGAGAACGCGCGGGTCGCCGAGGAGGCCGCGGCGTCCGCGGTGATCCCCGGGGTCGTGCTGATCCGCAGCGCGGCGCTCAGCCCGACCGTCGCGCTGGAGAACGAGCCACCCGGCGCGTTGTGCACGACGAAGTCACCGCCGAGCACCTCGAGCCCCTTGTAGGTCCGGGTGTAGCGCGTGTGCGTCGCGCCGGTGTTCTTGTCGATGATGGTGCGGTTGACGGCGTACGCGTCGCCGTCCGCTCCACGGATCGCGTCACGGTTCGCCGCGAGGGCGGCGTTCGCCTGCGCGATGGCCGTGCTCTGACTGGGTATTGACGGTGTCGCGTTCGCAAGCGAAGCGACCCCTGCTGCCATTCCGGCGATCAAGACCACGGTTCCCACCGCGGCGACAGATCTGTTCACCGGAGCCTCCCATTCACTGAGGGGTTCGTGACGTGCGTCACGAGGGCATGTATAACAGCGCACGTAACCTGAGTAAAGACAGGTGAAACACATTGACGCTCACCAACTCCGTGGAGTTACGTTCACCCCGCGTTTCCCCAGGATTCGGCCACGGAGCGTGACAAAGGCGTCCGATCGGTCGGACAGTCGACCGACGCCGATGGATGCCCCATCCGCCCCACGGACCACTCTGGACGTCTTCCGTCCCACGGGATGGGCGGCGCGTGTCCCACCTGCCCGGACGGGATGCGGGTCCTCGGTGGATCGGCGCCGGGCGTGGATCGGTGCGTCAGTGCCACGGTCGGGGCGGGCTCGCGCGTCGTCGCCGCGACCGGGCGGGTCTGAGTCGCTTCGTGGTCGCTGCGACCGGACGGGGCGGAGTCGCGTCGCGGTCGCTAGGGCCGAGCGGTTCGACCGGCCGGGGCGGCGGTCAGAGCAGGGAGAGGGTGCCGGCCACCGCGTCGATGTCGGCGATCGTCGCCGGTCCGATGGCGCAGCAGGTCGCCGTCCCCGGGTCCACCTGGGTCCGGCCGGCGTCGTGGATCACCTCGACGGGCAGCCCTGCCGCCTCCGCCGCCGCGCACACCTCGGCCAGCTGCTCCGCGCCCGACACCCGCAGGACGACCTTCGGCTGGCCGTCGCGCAGCCAGTCCATCAGCACGGGCGAGTCCAGGTTGCGCAGTACCGCGCCCACCGCCGCGTGCGCCGCCTGGGCCGCGATCTTGCCCTTGCCCATGGCGAGGTCGGTCCGCACCACGACGACGAGTTTGTGAGCCACGACCGGACTCTACGGTGCGGCCCCCGCGCTACGGTGGCCGGATGATGATCACCTCGGTCCCGTTCGGCACGACCGACTGGGCGCGGGTGCCCGTCACCGAGCACCCCGGCACGACCGGCACCGCGACCTGGCGGACCCGGCAGTTCGGCGACGTGCGGGTCCGGATGGTCGACTACAGCCCGGGCTACCTCGCCGACCACTGGTGCGACAAGGGGCACGTCCTGCTGGTGCTGGAGGGCACGCTGACCACCGAACTCGCGGGCGGCGGCACGGTCACCCTGGAGGCCGGAAGCAGCTACCAGGTGGGCGACGACACCGAGGCGCACCGGTCGAGCACGGCGACGGGGGCCCGGCTGTTCGTCGTCGACTAGCGGCGGCCGGCTTCCCCCGACCGGCGGGCGGCTACCCGCCGGTTCGGTGTGATTCGCGCCTCTTGTACAGCCCAGACTCTGGCCCCCGACGACCGACACTCGACATGATCAGGTGTCTTGAGGGGGTACACGTGGTGCGAGTGCTTGTGGTCGACGACGAGGCATTGGTACGTTCGGGCCTCGGCGCGATCCTCGGGTCGGCCGGCGACTTCGAGGTTCTGACCGCGACCGGCGCCGAGGCCGTGGAGGTGACCCGGCGGCACCGGCCCCGGGTGGCGCTGGTCGACATCCGGATGCCCGATGTGGACGGCCTGACCCTGCTGCGCAGGCTGCGCGCGCTGACCACCCCGGTCGCGGTCGCGATGCTGACCACGTTCGACATGGACGCGCACGTGCACGAGGCGCTGCGGTCCGGGGCGTCCGGCTTCCTGCTGAAGGACACCGAGCCCGCCGAGCTGATCGCGGCCGTCCGGGCGCTCGCCGCCGGGGGCACGGTGCTGTCGCCGCAGGTCGCGACACTGGTGGTCGACGGGTACCTGCGGTCGGGCCCCTGCCCCGCCGCGCGCGCCCGGGTCGCGGAACTGTCCGGCAGGGAACTCGACGTGCTGGCGCTGCTGGCCACCGGCCTGTCCAACGCGGAGATCGCCGACCGGCTGTACCTGGCGTCCGGCACGGTCAAGGACCACGTGAGCGCCCTGCTGGTCAAGCTGCGCGCCGTCAACCGGGTGCAGGCCGCCGGCATCGCGCACAAGGCCGGGGTCGTCGTCGACCACGGCGGGGCGTGATCGGCCGCCCGTCCGGGACGCCCGGGTCGCGGGGCCCAGGGCGACCGTCCGGTGTGCGGTGGCCGTTCCGGCGGGTGTCCGGCCCGTGGTGGCTCGGCGGACCGACACCCGACCTGGGGCGGCCCTCCCGGCCGACACCCGGCCTGTGGCGACAGCGTCGACCGGCCCCCGGCGTGCGGAGGCCCTCCCGGCCCGGACCCGGCCCGTGGCGGCCGTTCAGGCGGGTGTCCGGAGTCCGTCCCGGTCCGGCGGTGCGGCGCGGGCTGGTCGACGCGGCCCTGGTCGCGACCGCCGCGACGGACGTGCTGCTCACCGCCCCGACCGGCGGACACCCCGTCTACACCTGTTCGCTGCTGGCCGCCGCCGCCCTGCCGCTGCGGCGCCGGTGGCCCCGGACCACCCTGCTGCTGGTCCTGCCCGGGCTGTTCGCCGGCGTGGCCGTCCTCGCCGCCGTGTTCGCCCTCTACGCCGTCGCGGCCACCGAGCACCGCCGCCGGTGGCTGTACGCGGCCACGGGCGTCGTCGCCGTCGGCGCGATCCTGCCGTGGCCCGTGGCCGAACTGTCCACCCAGCCGCCGGACGAACTGGCCGAACGCCGGGCCCGCGAACAGGAATGGACCACCCAGCGGGTACTGGCCGCCGAGCGCGCCCGGCTCGCCCGCGAGATGCACGACGTGGTGTCCCACCAGGTCAGCCTCATCGCCGTGACGGCCGGCGCGTGGCGGGTCGGTGCCGCCGACGACGCGGGCCGGGCGGCCGCCGAGGAGATCCGCCGCCGGGCGGCCCGCACCCTGGTGGAGCTGCGGCACATGGTCGGCGTCCTGCGCGCCTGCCCGTCCGCGCCGTTGACCCCCGGGCCGGTGCCGCAGGCGGGGCTCGCGGACGTGCCCGCGCTGGTCGGCGAGCACGAGGGGGCCGTGCTCACCGGGCTGCCCGACGCGGCGGGGGTCCCCGAGGCGCAGCAGCGGGCCGCGTACCGGACGGTCCAGGAGGCCCTGACCAATGTCCGCAAGCACGCGCCTGGGGCCGCGACGACCGTCTCGGTGTCCACCACGGCCGACGAACTCCACGTCATGGTCGCCAACACCTCCCCCACGCCCCACCGGGTCCCAGGGCCGCCCGGGGTGGAGCGCCGCCCCAACGGATCCCGGACACCCGGATCGGCCAGGCCGCCCACCGGCGGAGCCGCGACGCAAGGGCCGACCGGGTGCGAAGGGAACCAGCGCGGGCCGACCGGCATGGACGGGAGCAGGCACGGGCAGACCGGGTGGGACGGGAGCATGCACGGGCCGTTCGGATGGGACGTCGACTCCGACGGGCCCGGGGGCGGGCGGCAGTCCGGGGCCGAGGAGTTGCCCGGGGGTGGGCACGGGCTGCTGGGGCTGCGGGAGCGGGCCGCGCTGCTCGGCGGCCGGCTGGTGGCCGGCCCGACCGGGGACGGCTACGTCATCCGGCTCGCGCTCCCGTTGGGGGACCGTGGCAGGATGACCCTCCCGCCACCGCGACCAGGAGAAGCACCATGCGCCGACGACTGAACCTGATCCTGCTCGGCGTCCGCGACGTGCTGGGCTCCGTGGCGTTCTACGAGGCCCTGGGCTGGAAGCGCGCGGCCGCCGGTTCCGACGAGTTCGCGCTGTTCGAGCTGGGCGGGGTCGCGGTCGCGTTCCAGTCCCGGGAGGCGTTCGCCGCCGACGCCCGGCTCACCGACCACGGGGCGGGCGGGTTCGCCGGGTTCGCGCTCGCGTACGTGGCCCGCAGCGCCGACGAGGTCTACCAGGTGATGGCGCGCGCCGAGGAGCTGGGCGCAACGGTGACCCGGCCGGCGGGGGCCAACGCCTGGGGCCACAACGGTTACTTCACGGACCCCGACGGCCACCTGTTCGAGGTCCTGTACGAGGACGGCTGGATCTTCGACGAGCACGACGACCTGGTGCTCTGAACGGACCCGCACCGGTCGCCGCGCCGACGGCCGGGTTCCGTGAGCAGGCCCGCTGGCTGACGTGGTGTCCTCGGCGGACCGGGAGCGGGTCGGACCTGGCGCGGGCCGGCCGGTGTCACGGCTCGTCGGCGAGGTGTCGACACGAGGTGCCCGTCACCGTGGGGTCGCGGGCGACGCCGGACAGGACGGCGTCGAGGGCGGGGCCCGCGTCGGCGGTACCCGTCAGATCGGCCCTGATCTGGATCGTGCCCTCGACCTGGAGCGTCTCCACGGCCCGGACCCGGGCGCCGCCGACGGTCCGCAGCGCCGTCAGCAGCGCCGTGCGGACCCGGCCGTCGTCGGGCAGCACGATGGTCGTCTCGACCCGCCAGCCGGTGACGACCTCGTCGCCCGAGCCGGGTTCGCGGTCGATCCGGCAGCCGGCGGCGCGGAGCACCACGGCGTGGTGACCCGATCGTGGGGCCGGGGCGGCGTGGCCGGCGGGGTGGGGTGTCGCATGTCGCCGTTCTCCTGACGTGGGCGGGAGAGCACACGTCCGCGTGCGCCGTCCGGCAGTCTCACCCGCCCCGGCGGTGCCGGTCCCCCGCCGGTCGGCGGGCCCACCGCCCGCCGGGCGGCCCGGAGGACGGGGGGACATCCTCCGGGCCTGGTCGGTCAGTTGCAGAACAGGAACGTCCCGACCTGCTGGCAGCTGATGGCGCGGGTGGCCGTGCCGGTCCGCCCCGAGTTGTCGGTCACGGTCAGCCGCGCCGTGTAGGTACCGGCGCGCGCCGGATAGCCGTGGTTCACCTGGCGGCCGGAGCCGGTCGTCCCGTCGCCGAAGTCCCAGGCGTAGCCGACGATCGTGCCGTCGGGGTCCCGGGAGTACTGCCCGTCGAACTGGCACGCCGACTGCTGGCAGAACGCGAAGATGCTCGCGGTCGGCGACTGGCCGGGGCCGCCCGTCGGGGTCGGGGTCGGCTTCGTGGGGGTCGGTGTCGGGGCGGTCGGGGTCGGCGACGGGCCGGGGCCGGTGCCGCTGATCTCCCGGTTGGCCCAGTCACCCATGGCGTTGGTGAGCCGGCCGAAGCCCGCCACCCCGTTGCACCCGGACTTGACGAACGAGGACACCCCCACGATCACGCCGTCCACGAGCGCGCCTCCCCCGCTGTCGCCCTGGCAGATGCTGTCGTGGCCGTCGGAGTAGCCGGCGCAGACCATGTACTCCGCGTTGTAGGTCCCCAGGATCGACTTGCACGGGCTGGCCGCCAGGATCGGGAAGTCGGCCTGCTTGAGGATGCTGCTGGTGTTCTCGTCGAGCGCGATCCGGCCGTACCCGACGAAGTGGATCGTCTTGCCGACCTCGGTGAGCGCGGTGTCGCCCGAACCCGCCACCCGGGGGTACTTGTACCCCGCCGGCACCGGGATGTCCCGGTCCACGGTGACGACCGCGACGTCCCAGCCGGTCTGCCAGCCGTTGTTGGAGTTGTAGTTCGGGTGCGCCTTGTAGTCGAGGACCTCGACCCAGGTGCCGCCGGCGGGGTTGGAGAAGTTGTCGAGCCCGTAGAGGAACCGCTTCTCCCCGTCGGCGTACTTGCAGTGCGCGGCGATCAGGATCTTGCGCGGGGCGACGACCGACCCGGTACAGGAGGCGCCCTGGGGTCGGGGGCCGCCCGCCCGGGTGCCGACGATGACGTACGGGTAGTCGGCGACGTGCGCCTCCGTACCTCCGACGATCCCGGGCCCTTGCGTCACGTACTGGGACTCCGGTGTGACCGCGTCACCGACGGCGGGTGCGGCACCGAGCGCCGAGAGGGGTACCAGCGCCGCGACGACCGCGAGGCCGAGCAGGGCGCTGAAGCGTGTTGATGTGCTCACCGTTCTCCTTCCATGTCCTTGGCGGGGTGGTGGCGCGAGACTATGGTCGGGGAAACCTCCGCGAACAGCCCCTTTCAACCGTCTTGTGCCAGGCAACCGCAGTTTCTGTCACGAGGTGTGGAAACGGAGCAGGTCCGCCGGTGCTCCCGGGGCACGGGTGCGCGCCGGGTGGCGGGGGCTACACTCTGGGTGTCGCCCTAGACCCCGGTGGCTGCATTCCGCGCGTGCGGAGGCGCACCACTTTCCAGCAGGGCGGCTCCCCATGAACACCACAGACCAGGCCGCTCCGGGCCAGGCGGTCCCGCACGCCCCCGCGAGCCGGGCCGCCGACAGCAGGACCGCCGCGGGCCGGACGCCCCAGCAGGCCGCCCCCGGCGCCGCACAGCGGGTCCCCTCCCCCCGCCGCCCCGCCGGCAGCGACTACGCCGAGCTGATGAACCGGGTCCGCGCCGCCGGCCTCCTCGACCGCCGCACCGGCCCG
This sequence comes from Longispora urticae, assembly GCF_053902585.1. Lineage (NCBI taxonomy): Bacteria > Bacillati > Actinomycetota > Actinomycetes > Micromonosporales > Micromonosporaceae > Longispora > Longispora urticae. The sequence continues at coordinate 374,489 of NZ_JAQZSH010000041.1, read as the reverse complement.
TACGCGGTCCGGATCGCCGTCAACGCCGCGCTGATGGTCGCCGGCTGGACGGCGTTCGCGCTGCTCGGCGACTCGTGGTGGCAGCTCGTCGTCGCCGTGTTCCTGGCGTTCGTGTTCACCCAGTCCGGTTTCCTCGGGCACGAGGCGGGGCACCGGCAGATCTTCCGGTCCAGGCGGGCCAACCAGCTCGTGGGGCTGACGCACGGCAACCTGGCGATCGGGCTCGCGTTCGGCTGGTGGGTGGACAAGCACCACCGGCACCACGCGCACCCCAACCAGGAGGGCCACGACCCCGACATCAGCGGCGAGGCCATCGTGTTCACCGAGGCGCAGGCCCGGGGGCGGCGCGGGGCGGGGCTGCGGATCGCCCGGTACCAGGCGCATCTGTTCTTCCCCATGCTGCTCCTGGAGGGCCTGGCCCTGCACGTGGCCAGTGTCCGCGCGGTGCTCCAGAAGAGCTACCGGCAGCGGGGGCTGGAGGCGGGGCTGCTCGCCCTGCACGCGGTCGCCTACGTCGGCGCGCTCGTCCTCGTCCTGCCCCCGGGCAAGGCGCTGGCCTTCGCCGCCGTGCAACAAGGGCTGTTCGGGGTGTACCTGGGCTGCGCGTTCGCCCCCAACCACAAGGGCATGCCGATCCTGTCGGCGGACGACGACACGGACTTCCTTCGCCGCCAGGTGCTCACCGCGCGCAACGTGCGGGGCGGCCGGCTGGTCGACGCGCTGTTCGGCGGGCTGAACTACCAGATCGAGCACCACCTGTTCCCCAGCATGCCGCGCGGTGCGCTGCGCCGGGCCCGGCCGATCGTCCGGGCGTACTGCGGGGAGCTGGGCGTCCCGTACGCGGAGACCGGGATCGTCGACTCCTACCGCCAGGCGCTGGGCCACCTGCACGCCGTGGGTCGCGGAGTACCGGGAGCCCCGTGACCGGTGGGCGCGCCGCGCCGGGACGTGGCCCGCGACGCCGTCGGACGCGTGCCGCGGTGCGGGCCGGAACCGCCCCCGGAGGTCCAGAACGAACGGTGAGGCGTTGCGTCGAGAGGGCTACCGAGGTGGGCGACGATGACTGAGCACCTGCTGGCCGAGACGTTCGTCGAGCTCGCGGACACCCTGGTCGACGACTTCGACGTCCTCGACTTCCTGCACCAGGTGACGGTGCGCTGCGCCCAGGTGCTGGGGGTCGCGGCGGCCGGGGTGCTGCTCACCGACCAGCGCGGCGCGCTGCGGGTGGTGGCGGCGTCCACGGAGCGGACCCGGATGCTGGAGCTGCTCCAGATCCAGACCGACGAGGGCCCGTGCCCGGAGTGTTTCCACACCGGCCGGCCGATCGCCGTGCCCGACGTGTCCGCCGTCGCCGACCGGTGGCCCCGGTTCGCGGCCGAGGCCCGCGCCGTCGGGTTCGCCGCCGTGCACGCGCTGCCGATGCGGCTGCGCGCCGACGTGATCGGGACGCTCAACCTGTTCGACGCGGAGCCCGGCGCCCTCAGCCCGGAGACGATCCGGCTCGGTCAGGCCCTGGCCGACGTGGCCACCATCGGGCTGTTGCAGGCCCGCGCGATCCGGCACCGCGAGACCCTCGCCGAGCAGTTGCAGACCGCGCTCAACAGCCGGGTCGTCATCGAGCAGGCCAAGGGTGTCATCGCCGAGCGCCGGGGGTTGGACATGGACCAGGCGTTCACCCTGCTGCGGGACACGGCCCGGTCCGGCAACCTCGGGCTGTCCGATCTCGCCCGCTCGGTGGTCGACGGCGTGACCGTTCTCTGAAAGCGGCCGGCGATCCGGTTCGGGGGGCGCTTTCCGGCGTAGGGTACACACAGGCTCTCCGCGCGGGCGCGTCGCCGCCCGGACCCCGCGGTCGCTCCGACGGCACCCTTCCACGGTGCCGTACCAGACCGCGGCGTGTCCCGTAAGGGCGTTGATCCTCATGAGTACCCGACTGTTCCCCACCCGCCAGACCTCCGAGCTCCTGCTCGCCGAACGGGCCGGCCTGCCCGAGGGGGACCCGCGCCGCGCGGCCCTGCGGGCCCGGGTGATCGAGAAGAACCTGCCGATGGCCCACCAGCTGGCCCGGCGCTACTCCGGCCGGGGCGAGCCCGGTGACGACCTGGCCCAGGTGGCCGCGCTCGCCCTGGTCAGAGCGGTCGACGGGTACGACCCGGACCGGGAGGTGCCCTTCCTCGGGTACGCCGTGCCCTGCGTCCTCGGCGCGCTCAAGCGGCACTTCCGGGACTCCTGCTGGGACATCCGGGTGCCCCGGTCCGTCCAGGAGCTGTCCCGGCACGTGCTAACCGCGACCGCCGACCTCGGCCAGCGGCTGGGCCGGCAGCCCACGCCCGGGGAACTGGCCGCGCACCTGCGGGTCGACGTCCCCACCGTGGCCGCGGCCCTCGGTGCGACGCACTCCTACCGGCTGGCCTCCCTGGACGTGCCACACCCGGGCCACGCGCACGGCGACCTCGGCGAGGTGCTCGGCGAGGTCGATCCGCGCTTCGCCGGGGTGGACGACCGGTTGGCCCTCGGGCCGCTGGTCGAGGCGCTGCCGGCGCGGGAGCGGCGCATCCTGCGGATGCGGTACTCCGGCGAGATGAGCCAGAGCAGCATCGCCGCCGAGATCGGGATCTCGCAGATGCAGGTGTCGCGGTTGCTGAAGCGTTCCCTGGCCCGGTTGCGGTCCGGGATCGCGGCCTGAGGGCGGGCGGCCGGGCGACCGCCGCACGCACCGGACCGGGCGACCGCCACCTGCCCGGACCGGACGGCCGGTCACCGCGCCGCCGCCGGCCGCCCGGCCCGGTGTCCGCCCGGTGTCCACGCAGGTCGGCCTGCCAGGGGCGTCCCCTGAACGCTCGCTAAGTAGTACAGTGCCATCGACGGTGGACTATCACCTGGTGGTCGACCGTCTACTGTCACCCCTCTCACATGGAGTTTCCATGCGCAAACGACTCGTCACCGGGTTCGGTGCGGTCCTGCTCGCGGCGGCTGTGATCGCCGGCGGCGCCGCCACCCCCGCCACGGCCGCCCCGGCGACCCCGGGCGTCCTGGCCACCGGACTCAACGCGACCATCGCGCTGAACAATTGCTCGGCGTCGCTCGTGCGGTACCCGGACTCGGTGGACTCCGACCGGGCCCTGATGCTGACGAACGGCCACTGCTACGAGGGCGGCATGCCCGGCGCGGGCGTGGTGCTGCAGAACAAGACCAGCACCCGTTCCGGGACGCTGCTCAACGACGCGGGTACCGGCCTGGGGACGGTCCGCGCCGACAAGCTGATCTACGCGACGATGACGAACACCGACGTCGCGCTGTACCAGCTGAACACGACCTTCGCCTCGATCAAGACCAGCTTCGGCGTGACGGCGATGACGATCGCGCCCACCCACCCGGTGAGCGGCATCGCGATCACGATCCCGTCGGGCTACTGGAAGACGACCTACAACTGCGGGATCACCGGGTACGTGCCCACCCTGCGCGAGGACGCGTGGACGTGGCACGACTCCATCAAGTACACGGAGCCGTGCGCCACGATCGGCGGCACGTCCGGCTCCCCGATCCTGGACAGCGCCCGCAACGTCATCGGTGTCAACAACACCGGTAACGAGGACGGCGCGATGTGCACCCTGAACAACCCGTGCGAGGTGGACCCCGACGGCACCACCCACGCGTACCGGGACCAGAGCTACGGCCAGCAGACCTACTGGTTCACCACGTGCCTGACCTCGGCGCGGGTGCTCGACCTCACGGTCCCCGGCTGCCTGCTCACCGGGGCCAGCACCCCGGGCAACACGGTCACGGTCACCAACCCGGGCAACCAGACGTCCACGGTCAACGTGGCCGACAGCGTGCAGATCCAGGCGTCCTCCTCGGGCTCCGGCCAGACCCTGACCTACTCGGCCACGGGCCTGCCGGCCGGCCTGACGATCAACGCCTCGACGGGCCTGATCTCGGGCACCCCGACCGCGACCGGCACCTCGAACGTCACGGTCACGGCCAAGGACACCACCAACGCGACGGGTACGACCAGCTTCACGTGGACCGTCAGCGGTACGGGCGGCTGCACGGCCGCGCAGGTGATCGGCAACTCGGGCTTCGAGGCCACCACCGCCACGCCGTGGACCGCCTCGACCGGCGTCATCCGGGCCGGCACGACGACCCAGCCGGCGCACGGCGGCACCAAGCTCGCGCTGCTCGGCGGCAAGGGCAGCACCAACACGACCTCCGTGTCGCAGTCGGTGGCCGTCCCGGCGGGCTGCTCCACCTACACCCTGTCGTACTGGCTGCACATCGACACCAAGGAGACCACCACCTCCACGCAGTACGACAAGCTCACGGTGAAGGTCGGCTCGACCACCCTGGCCAGCTACAGCAACCTGAACAAGGCAACGGGCTACAGCCAGAAGACCTTCAACCTGTCCGCGTACGCCGGCCAGACCGTCACCCTGACGTTCACCGGTACCGAGGACTCCAGCCTGGTCACGAACTTCGTCATCGACGACGTGACGCTGAACGTCAGCTGATCCGGCTCTGAGTAGGGGGCGGGCATCTCCGGGTGCCCGCCCCTTCCCGTGTCCGGGGCCGACGAACCCCACCGCAGGCGGCCCGCGACCGGTGCCGCCGGCTGTGGGGCCCGGGTCCGGCTAGGACGCGCGCCGCTGGTCCGGGGCCGGGGGCTGGGCCGGAGCCTGCGGGACGTCCGGGGGCCACATCACCGGGTGGGTCTCCGGATGGCGTTCCCACCAGGGCAGGGTGGTCGTGTTGCGGCGCAGCGCGTCGGAGTACACGTCGATGGTCGCGCGGTGGATCACGTCCACCTCGGCGGCCGACACCGCGTCCGGCCGCCAGCGGAGCACCCGGTGGCCCTGGAGCGGCTGGCCGGCGAGCGGCAGGACGACGACCTCGCGCCGGCCCGGGTACGTCGGCGCGCACATCATCGCGCCCTGCCCCGTGGCGACCAGCTGCTCGGCGTCCATCGCCTCCAGGCTCGTGTACCGCAGCCGGGGCGAGAACCCCGCCGCCTCGCACGCCTCCCGGAACACCGCCAGGGTGCCGTCGTCCCCGCCGGGCGGCCCGATCCACCAGTCCTTCGCCAGGTCGGCCAGTTCGATCATGTCGAGGCAGGCCATCCGGTGGTCGGCGGCCAGCACCACGTACAGCGGCTCGGGGTCGACGATGATCCGTTCGAGGACGCCGGGCGGGCAGGCCGGCAGGTGGCCCTTGTGCGCGCCGATCACCACCACGTCGGCGAGGTCGTTGGCGAGCAGCTGCGCGACGACGGTGCCGGAGGAGTCGACCCGGGTCGTGACGTCGCGACCGGGGAGGTCCTGCTGGAGCCGGACGAGCAACGTACCGATGAAGCTGCTGCGCAGGGCGCCCAGCCGCAACGCGCCGACGTTCCCGGGACGGCCGCCGGCGACGAGCTCCCCCATCTCGGACAGGATGCCCCGCGCCCTTTTCAGCACGAACTGTCCGAGCGCGGTCGGTTCCACGCCCTGTGGCCCGCGCTCGAAGAGCCTGCCCCCCAGGGCCGTTTCGATCCGGCCGAGTTTGGCGGTGAGCGCGGGCTGGGAAACTCCCAGCGCGACGGCAGCCCGGGAGACGCTCCCGGACTCTGCGACCTGGCACAACACCCGAAGGTGCCGAAGATCCAGCTCCATAAGATCAACGTTATACCCGATCGGGATATCACAGAACGTAGGCGACGTGGCACCCTGACCTAGTCATTACATAGGAGGCTCGCCATGCCCATCGCCCAACTCACCGCTACCGCCCTCGGTACGCTCGCCACCCTGAGCGCCGCCGATCGGTTCCGGGTCAGTTGTCTGCGTCTGGACGGTGGTGGGGCATTCGTGTACTGGATGACCGCGGGCGAGACCTACCGGATCGAGCACGACGGCGTCGACTGGGCCGTGACCGGCGGCGCATGGTTCACGCCGGGCCGGACCTACCGGCTGCGCCGCGCCGGACTGCCGGTCGGCGCGCTGCCCACGGCCCCGCACGGCCGGGTCACCCTCCGACCCGGCACGGTGTACGAACTCCGCGCCACCTCCCCCACCCGCTGGACCCTGTACGTCCTCGACTGACCCACCCACCCGGCCGACCACCCCTCACCGGCCGGGCGACGACGGCTTCCGGGCCGGTGCCGCGTGATCGGCCTGACGCGACCCGCCCCGGAAGCCGTCGCGCCGCCCGGGGCTTCCCCACCGGGTGCCGTCGGGCGGTGCACGGATCCCCGCCGGCCCTCCCTCGCAGGAGGGGCCACGGACGAGCCGGCGGGGCGGCCCGGCGGACGGCGCTCTGGGAGACTGGCGCGATGCTGGTGGTCTTCGGAGGGTTGCCCGGGGTCGGGAAGACCGGCCTGAGCCGGGCGGTCGCCGAGCGGCTGGCGATGACCTGGCTGCGGATCGACGCCATCGAGGCCGCGCTGTGGCGGGCGGGGATCGACCGGGCGCACCCGACGGGCCTGGGCGCGTACGTCGTGGCCAACAGCGTCGCCGGAGTCCAGATCGGCCTGGGACTCGGCGTCGTGGTGGACGCGGTGAACCCCGTCGAGGCCGCCCGGCGGGGCTGGCGCGACCTGGCGGCGGCGCACGGCGTACCCCTCAAGGTCGTGGAAGTGGTCTGTTCCGACCCGGCCGAGCACCGCCGACGGATCGAGGGCCGCGCCCCGGAGCCCGACCAGCCGGCACCCCCGACTGGGCGGACGTGCGCGCCCTGGCCTACGAGCCGTGGTCGGAACCCCGCCTGACCGTCGACGCGGCCCGGGACTCCGGGGAGTGCCTCGCCGCGATCCTCGCCTACTGCGGGGTCGACAATGCGACAGCCGGACCGGGATCCGCACGCGAAAGCCGACAAAGCCCGACCCCGCGACATTGACAGGCGTGCGTCGGTGACCGAGGCTGCGGTGGCCTCTCACCGCTTGGAGACCCGATGCTTCCCTCCTGCCGCTCCCTCCTGACCGTGCTCGCCGCCGGCCTGCTCGCCCTGCCCGCACTGGCCGGCTGCGAGGGCGATCCGGCGGGCGACCCGACGGTCAGCGCGTCCGCGAAGACCGGCCCGGACTCCGCCGCGCCGGCCGCCGCGTTCGACCCGTGCAAAGTGCTGACCGTGGCCGACGTGGGCGCGATCCTGGGCGGCCCGGTGACGATGAAGGAGACGCCCGGCGGCGGCTGCCAGTTCGACCAGGAGGACCCGCGCGCACCGTCCTTCGGGATCACCAAGGCCATGCCCGCGGACCAGGGCGGCGGCATCGCCAGCTCGAAGCTCGGCGCGGAGGGCACGATCGACGGGAAGGCGGAGACGCTGTCCGGGGTCGGCGAGGCGGCCTACGTCGTGGTCGGCAGGGGGAAGGCGATCCCGAGCGAGTCGGTGCAGGCGGCCGGGGGCGTGCAGGTGAAGGGGCAGCTGGTCGACGTCACCCTGATCCAGGGCAACAAGCTTTCGGCTGCCGCGGTCACCAAGATGATCAAGGATGTGCTGGCGCTGATCGCTGCCAAGGCCTGACCTCCCCGTCCGCCGGATCGCTCAGCCCGGAAGCCCGGTCAGCCGCAGCTTCGCGTCCCGCGATGCGGCGCGCGGAGGTGACCTGGCGCGCGCCCTCGGGTCCCCGCGTCCAGATCTGGACACCGCGCCCCCGGGGGCTCGTGTCCGCCCACGTCCGGTAGTCCCTGACCGCAACCGTGGCCGACAGCCGCCAGGTCTCGACAGCGCCCGATGCCTCCGGGACGGGTTCGAGCCCCTCCAGCCTGTCGACCACGTCCATGCCGAGGTCACTGCCGACCCACGGTTCCAGGGCTCCGGGAGCCGGGTCCCACGACGCCACCATGTCCGTCATCGCGTGGGTCTCGATCAGGTGCGGCACGGAGGCGGCGATCTCCAGGAACGGCCCGCCGTCGCTGACCCCCACCCGTCCGTCGCTGTGCGCGAGGAACCGCACCGGACACGACACGTGTGGCCCCAGCCAGGAGAAGCACCACCCACGACGGTCGCCGGTCAGGCCGTCGTCGTCCACGTGGAAGTCCCACGACCGGGTGTGGTCGTGGCGGACCCCGCCGATGAGCACGCTTCCCCGGACGTCGTAGCGCAGCCCGCCGTACCTGGCCAGGAAGGTCTCGCGACGGACCACCAGCTCGATCGGAGCCGGGACGAGCCGTCCCTCGGCGTTCCGCACCCGGAGGACGTCGGTGGGGATCCGAAACGCGTCGGGCGGATCGCGCCGCCCGGTCCGTCGCAGCAGGTCCTGAGCCCGTCCGGTCAGGCCGTCGAGGTCATCCAGCAGATGTGGCACAGAACTTCCCTGAGATCGCGATGGTGCGCCCGACTCTAGCGCCCCACAGGAGGTGCTCCCGAAATCACTCGGCGGGTGGCGGGGCGCCGCCGTAGAGTCGGGGGATGAGAAGTCACGTCACCGCGGCCGCACGAGCTACCAGCTCGTCGGTCGTCGCTGCCTGACCCTCACCATCCCCGGCGACCGGAAGCGGTTCGCCGGCGCCCCCTGACCTGTTCACGGCCGTGCCAGCGGTCCCTTCCGGTTGCCCGCCACCGGAAGGCCCACCGCCATGAACACCCAGGAAACCCTCGACACCTTCATCGGGTACTACCGCGAGCACGGCCACCACCGCCTCACCGGCAGCACCCTGCGCCCGCCGCCCGGCGACCCCGTCCTGTTCACGACGTCGGGGATGCACCCGCTCACCCCGTACCTGGAGGGCCGCCCGCATCCCGGCGGTACCCGACTGGTCAACGTGCAACGCTGCCTGCGCACCACGGACCTCGACGAGGTGGGCGACGACACCCACCTGACGGTCTTCGAGATGCTCGGCACCTGGTCGCTCGGCGACTACGACGGCCCGACGAGCCTGCGCTGGGGCCACGACCTGCTCCGGTACGGGTTCTGCGTCGACCCGGGGCGGATGCACGTCACCGTGTTCGGCGGCGACGACCAGGTCGGCCCCGACACGGAGTCCCTCGACGTGTGGACGGAGCTCGGCGTACCCGTCGAACTGACCAGCGACGACAACTGGTGGTCCAACGGGCCGACCGGTCCGTGCGGGCCGGACTCCGAGATCTTCGTGTGGACCGGGGACGGCCCGCCCGAGGGCACCCCGACCGGCGATCCGCGCTGGGTGGAGGTGTGGAACCACGTGATGATGCGGTACCGCCGGCACCCCGACGGCAGCCTCGAACCCCTCGTGCGGCGCAACGTGGACACCGGCATGGGCCTGGAACGGATGGTCACCGTGCTCCAGGGCCACCGGTCCGTGTACGGGTCCGACGGGTTCGAGCCGTGGATGACCCGGATCCCCCCAATCTGGGACCTCGACGGGGAGTCGCTGCGGATCGTCTGCGACCACCTGCGCTCCGGGATCGTCGTGCTCGGCGACGGGATCCGGCCGTCGAACACCGGCCAGGGGTACGTGCTCCGCCGGCTCGTGCGCCGGGTGCTCACCCGGCTGTGGCGCGGCGACGGGTCCCGGACACTGTCCGACCTGCCGGACGTGCTGATCGGCCACACCCTCGACCACTTCGGGCAGGAGGTGGGGGTGGGACCCGTCCGGGACGTCCTGCTCGACGAGGAGCGGCGGTTCCGGGAGCTGCTCCGTCGGGGGCGGCCCGTGGTGGACCGGCAGCGGTCGCGCGGGCGGCTGCGGGAGGAGGACTTCCACTACCTGCACGACACGCACGGCCTGCCCCGCGAGCTGGTGACGGGGCTGCTGTCGGAGGTCGAGTAGGCCACGGCCCACCCCGGAGTCGGAGACCGACCCGGGGCGGGCCGTGCGCGGCGTACCCGGAGAAGGGGTTCCGGGGTGGGGTCAGAGGAGGGCCGTGGCCGCGCGGATCAGGAGGACCGTGCCGAAGATCGCGAACAGGGCCGCCGCGCCGAGCTGGATGGTGCGTTGCGGGAGGCGGCGGCCCAGGTGGTACCCGATCAGGATCGCCAGGCCGTCCGCCGTGATCATGCCGGCCGTGGCCCCCGCCCACACCGCCACCGGGTTCTCGCCCGCCGCGAGGGTCAGGGAGGCCAGCATCGTCTTGTCGCCCAGCTCGGACAGGAAGAACGTGGTGGCCACGCCCAGCAGCACCCGGCGGCCCAGCGGCCGGGCCTCCTCCTCGCCGTCGGGCTCCGGGCGCAGCGACCAGGCCGCGAACCCGAGGAACGCCAGGCCCCCGGCCAGCGAGATCCACGCCGTGGGCAGGGCCAGGCCGAGGCCGTAGCCGACCCCGACGGAGACGGCGTGCACGCAGGCGGTGGCGGCGGCGATCGCGCCGAGCACGGGCCAGGCCCGGTACCGGGCGGCGAACGCCATCGCGGTCAGTTGACTCTTGTCGCCCATCTCGGCGAGGAAGATCGCGCCGAAGGACAGGGCGAGGGCGGTGAACACGTGGATGGTTCCTTCCGGTCGACCGGACCGGAGACACGCGAGACTCCGACCCGGCAGCGAACTGCCTGAGTCGAAGGTCTCGCCCACCCGGTCACCGACCGGGCCGTGCGACCGGGCGAGGATCCGCCAGTATGTCGACCGCACGTGTGGGGGCTACTCCCCTTCGCTGGACCGACCCTACCGGGTGACGCGCGCCGGGCCCCAGCCCGCGCGGGACGGATCACACCCGGGGCCGGTCGGGGCCGCCCGGTCGGGACGACGTGGACGGGTCCGGGGCCGAGGATTCCCCCTCGCGGCGGGGGGCCGGACCCTGCCTCACTGTGTAACATTCCCAATACGGACCGTTCCCAGGATGCAGTCGACGTTCGTCGCGCGGGAGGCGTCATGTACTACACGATCGAGCGCTGCGAACTCGCCGAGGTCAGGCGGGGAGTGCCGTCGGAGTACCGGCTGTGGCGCCCGGCCTACAGTTCCCTGACCAGCGGGGACACCCACCCCCAACGCCTGGCCGCCGGGGTGCTGGAGAACTATCTGCGGGTCACCGGCGCCGCACCGGAGACCGTGCGGGTGTCGGTCAGTTCCGGCGCGGTCGCGTTGTGCACCGTGCACGGTGAGGTCCACGGGGGCGGTTCCTAGGCGGGTCCGGCCGGCCGGTGCGGGGCCCGGCGGACAGAACACTTGCGCGGGTCGGCGATCATCAGGGCACGTACCCCCGATGATCTGGAGCGTGCATGACCGCGTGGCGCCTCGTACTCCTCGCCGGAGCCGTCCTGACCCTGGCCGGCTGCGGCGCCGATCCCGCCCCGTCGTCCAGGCGGCCGGTGTCCGTGCCGGAGGGCTACACCGAGACGTACACCGCTGTGCCGACCCAACCGACGTCCACCGTGGTCAGCACGCCGTCGCCCACCCCGTCGCCGACCTATCCGACGGCCACTCCGACCCCGCCCGGCCGCGGCGGAGCGACGACCACCGTCAGGCAGACGACGTACAGCCGCCCGCCGCAGCCGCCGGCGCCCCGCACCACCCGGCGGCGGTAGTCCGCGCGGTCGGGGTCAGGGCGCGGCGGCGTCGCCCGGGGTCACCGCGCTGATCGTGAACGGCGGTCCGGCCTGGCCGGACCGGTCCGCCATCAGCTGGGAGTTCACCAGGTAGAACCGGTCCGCCAGGTACGCCACCGTCGTCGGGGTGTCCGCCGCCGACCGTTCCAGCCGGCCGACCAGTTCCCCGCTACGGGCGTCGGCCGCCAACCGGAACGCGCTCAGGAAGAACCGGACCGCACCGTCGGGCTCCTCGACGTTGTCGCACGTGTACAGCAGGCCGTCGACCAGCACCATCCCGTCGGCGGACAGCGCGAGCCCGCCCAGGTCCACCCGTTCGGCCGCCCGGGTCGCCACGTCCACCCGCCACAGCACCTCGGTACCCTGCGCGGCGACCAGCAGGGTCGCGCCGTCGTGCACGGCGACGATCCCGTTCAGGAACGGCGTCCGGTCCGCGTCCCCCAGGTCGACCCACTCCTCGGGCTCACCGAGCCGGTCCCCGAGCGCGCACCGCCACACCACGGGCCGCTGGGAGTCCGTGACGAAGGCGTGGCCGCCGACGACACACACGTCGTTGAGCAGGGTACCTTCGTCGGTCGGCACCCGGACCCGGTCGACCAGCGCGCCGGTGGCCGTGTCGTAGCCGAACACGTACCCGGTCTCCGAGCCGCAGACCAGCAGCCGCCCGGAGCCGTCCACGGCCATGCCGAGCGCGCTCGTGCGACCGTCGGCGCCCGCCGGCTGCCAGACCTCCAGTTCGGGCGCGTCGATCCGGCCCCGGAAGATCGTGCCGTCCCGCGAGCTGGACACATAGAACGTGCTCCCGTCGGGGTCCCCGGTGATCCCCTCGGGGAAGACCGCCCCACCAGGCACTGTGTACTCCGTGATCATGACCTCCGAGCCTAGTCACCGTCGGCGGGCGGCACAGCCGGAATACGTACGGTCCGCGCCGGCGGTCGTCGTCGCCGTTCTCCGTCGCCGGCACCGGACGGGGCGACCACCACCGTGGTCGCCCCGGAACGACCACGCCTCGGCCGGTACCCATATCGGGGTTGGTTGCATACGTAGCGAACACGTATATGCTTGACGGCATGACAGACGGACCCCTGCGGGAACCCGCGTTCCTCATCCTCACCGCGCTGGCCGCCGAGCCCCAGCACGGCTACGGCGTGATCGAGGACGTGCTGCGCATCTCCGACGGCCAGGTCAAGCTGCACACCGGCACGCTCTACGCCGTGCTGGACCGGCTGCGTTCGGACGGACTCATCGAGGTGGAGCGCGAGGAGATCGTGCAGTCCCGCCTCCGCCGGTACTACCGGCTGACCGGCGCGGGCGCCCAACGCCTCGTCGCCGAGACCGCGCGGCTCCGCCGGCACGCCGACGCGGCGGGGCAGCGGCTGCGGCAGGTCGGGCTGGCGTTCGGGCCGGGTGCGGCGTGAGCGCGGCCCTCGAGGGTCGGTACCGGCGACTGCTCGCCCTGTATCCGGCGGACTACCGGGCCGCGTACGAGGAGGAGATGCTCGGCGTCCTGCTCGCCGGTTCGACGCCGGACCGGCGGTTCCCGGCCCTCGGCGAGACGATGAGCCTGGTGTGGTCCGCGGGCTGGCGACGCCTGCGCCAGGCCAGGTCCGGCAGTCCCGACACGTGGTGGGGCGACGCGTTGGCGGCGGTGGGCGTGCTGGCCACGCTGCTGATGCTGGGTCGGCACCTGCGGCCGTTCAGCATCTCCGGGGGCTGGGCCGTCATGGCGGGCCACCCGCTCCCCGCCCTGCCGGCCGTCCACTGGCTCCGGGTGGCGTTCTGGGCGGCGATCGTCGTCGCGGTGCTGTGCCGCGGCCGGCGGCTGGCGGCGGCCGGGGCGTGGCTGGCGGCGCTGGGCGAGCTGGTCTCCCTCGTGATCCGCCCGGCCTACCCGGATCTGCCTCCACTGGCCCTGGCCTGGCCGGTCGGCCTGGCCGTGATCGTCGCGGTGGCATTGAGCGTCCCCGGCGGCGCGCGCCGGGGCGTCGCCGTGCTCCGTCGGCGGGGGGCGGCGTTGTGCGCGGCGGCCGGGGTGCTGCTCGCGGTGGCGCCGCTGGTCGTGCCGGCGCTGACCACGGTGGGTGTGATCACCGTGCTCCGGCTCGGGGACTCCGTCGGGCTGGACGAGCGGTGGTTCCGCGCGGAGGCGGCGTCCTCGGGCACGGCCGTCCTGGCGCTCACGGTGTGGATGGTGGTGACACTGGACCCGCCGGTCCGGCGCAGGGCGCTGGCGCTGTGCGCGCCGGCGGTCACGTTGTGGGGCGTCGCGCAGGTCGGGTCGGAGCGGCCGTTCGGCGGGATGTTCCCGATGGCCCTGGTGTGGGGGCCGGGGCACTGGGTGCTGCTGGTCGTCGGGCCGGTGCTGGTCCTGGCCGCGAGCGTGTTCCTGGTGTACCGGTCGGAGCGGGTCGCCCACCGACCGACCACGTAGCCCACCGGGCCGGGTGGTGCACCGCCGCACTGGGCGGCCCCACAGCCCAGCTGGGCTGTGGGGCCGGGGCACTGGGTGCTGCTGGTCGCCGGGCCGTTGCTGGTCCTGGCCGCGAGCGTGTTCCTGGTGTACCGGTCGGAGCGGGTCGCCCACCGACCGACCACCTAGCCACCGGGCCACCCGGCTGGGCGATGTGCCACTGCGCTGGAGGGTGCGCCGCCCAGCTGGACCGTGGGCCCACTGCCTGGTGGTGGGTCCCTGAGCTGTGGGTGGGCCGGGCGGTGGGCCGCTGAGCTGTGGGTGGGCCGGTCAGCGGGGCGGCGGGCCGCCTGGGCAGGCCGGGCGCCCGCCCGGCGGGATCGTCGCCTGCCCGGCCGCGCGTCATCCCCCGGGTGACGCGCGGCGGGCCCTCCGGCATGGCCACGGAGTCCGGCCCGCCGCCCCGGTGCGCGGTCAGACCGGGCTGCCGCCGCCCGGCACCGGGTTCTCGATGATCATCACCACGATGGCCACGATCCACGCCGCCACGACCACGACCCCCAGCAGCACGGCGTGTCGACGTATGAACGCCCTGGCTCTGCTCATCCCGTGTATCCCTACGTGTGTGGGCCCGATCCCGTGTCACCGGCCGCCGTCCAGGCTAGCCCTACCGCCGGGCCTGCGATCCGATTCCGGGACGTCGAACACGACGACAGGGCCGAGGGATGCTCGGTGGCGCCGTGACCGGTACCGCCTGAGCGGTCGGCATGCTCGCCGCCCCGGACACCACCCGGCCCGGACACGGCCCGGACACCACTCGGCCCCGCGGCCCGGACGCCACCCGGCCTGGACAGCACCTCGCCCAGCCCCGGACACCACCCGGCCTGCACACCACCCCACCCCGCGACCCAGGCACCACCGGGCCTGGGCACCACCCGGCCCGGGCACCACCCCGCCCAGGCACCGCCTGCCCCGGACACCACCCGCCCCGGAGTCCCCCGACCCGGATCCCCCGGTCCGGTCGCTCCCACACCACCGTCGCGGCCGAGCCCCCCACCCTCCGACCCGCGTGGACGGACCCCCGAAATTCCTGGTAGAACGGGAAACCTGTCGAAGGAGCGCCCGTGAAGACAACCCCCGGCGAACGGCTCGCCGAGCTGGCCCGAGCCGGTCAGCTGCCCGGACTGCACGCCGTGGTGGCGGTGCGCGGCGGCCGGACGATCCTGGAGCACTACGGCGTCGGCGAGGACTTCCGCTGGGGCGACGCGCTGGGTGAGGTCGCGTTCGACGCCGGGCGGCGGCACGACATCCGGTCGGTCACCAAGAGCGTCACGGCCCTGGTGTACGGGATCGCGCTCGGCGAAGGCCTGGTCCCCAGGCCGCACGAGCCGCTCCTGCGCTCGTTCCCGCGCTATCCGGCGTTGGCGGTCGATCCCGCGCGCGCCCGGCTCACCGTGGAACACGCGCTGACGATGTCGCTCGGTCTGGAGTGGAGCGAGGATGTGCCCTACGACAGTCCGGACAACGCCGAGATCGCGATGGAGCTCGCGCCGGACCGCTACCGGTATGTCCTGGAACGGCCGGTCGTCGAGCCTCCGGGCACCCGGTGGACCTACTGCGGCGGCGCGACGGCCCTGCTCGGGCACCTGATCGCCGAGGGCACCGGCCGGTCGCTGCCGGAGTACGCGCAGGCCGTGCTCTTCTCCCCGCTGGGCATCGACGACGTGGAGTGGATGGCGGGCGAGGACGGTGTCGCCTCCGCCGCGTCGGGGCTGCGCCTCACGCCGCGCGCCCTGGCCCGGATCGGCGAGCTGGTGCTGGCCGGCGGCGGGTGGGACGGTCACCCGGTCGTGCCGGCCGACTGGCTGGACGCGATGCTCCGGCCCCGCCTGGAGACCGACTGGGGCGGCCGGTACGGCTATCAGTGGTATCTCGAGTCCGTCGACGGGCTCCGGATGGTCGCCGGGTTCGGCAACGGTGGCCAGCGCCTGTTCGTCCTGCCCGAGCTGGACCTCTCCGTGGCCGTCACCGCCGGCAACTACGACCAGCCGGAGCAGTGGCGGACCCCGATGACGGTCCTGGGGCGGGTGCTGCTGCCCGCGCTGGCCTAGGGCCGCCGCAGCGGGAAGGTGTGCACCTTCTCCCAACGGCCGGCGGTGGTGACCCGCACGTCGTGGCTGTCCAGCTGGTAGGTGACCGACCACCGGGTGTGCGACTGGGCCACGTCGCGGAGCAGCCCCATCGCGGACTCGGGCGTCAGCACTCCCCCGGCGCGGGTGAGCCGGGCCCGCAGGGTCTCGTACCGCCGGTCGGCGCGGCGGGTCGCCTCGTCCGCGCCGGTCAGGCGGATGTTGGTGAGCGCCTGCCACGGCGGGCCGCCCCGGAGGACCTCCATCCGGCCGTCCACGAACTCCACCACGGCCGAGGCGCCGGAGGAGTCCGCGAGCAGGTAGTGCAGCGCCGGCCCGTCGGTGAAGTCGAGGTTGTACCGGCCCAGCAGCTCCACCGCCTGGTCCACGGTCGCCGCGTGGTCCAGGATGATCCGCTGGATCCGCACGCCCCCCACGGTCGGCAGGGCCGGGTTCTTCCCCGCCCGGCCGGAGTTGTCCGCCGCCAGGCCCACCGCGAGGCCCCGCTCGTTCAGCCCGTCGAAGGGCAGCAGCGGGGCGTTGAGCAGCTCCCGGCGGGTCTTCGGGGCGGTGGTCAGGTCGTCGCCCTTCGCGACCCCGAGGTAGGACAGGTCGACGACCGACACCGCCGCGTACCCGTCCGGGGGTGCGGTGTGCAGGACCATGGCGGCGTGCGGGTCCCAGTCGAAGTTGCGGCCGAAGACGGGGGCCGGGCCGCCGGAGGCCACGAAGAGCGAACAGCCGAACGGGCTGGCCGTCGGGACCATGGGCACGCCGGTCAGCTCGTCGTAGTCGCCGACGTAGTTCATCTCGTAGAGCGGGAGGTCGTCGACCTTGCGCAGGCTCGCGAGGGTGGCGTCGGCCTCGGACGCGGTCTGCCGGGACGCCGACACCGTGGTCGGCCCGGACCCGGGCCCCGGGGCGGTGGTCCCGGCGGGGGCCGCCGTGCACCCGCCGAGGACCAGCACCAGGAGACCCGCCAGCACGATACGCATGCCTCGACGGTATCGCGGACGCGCCCGGGGCGGGAGTGCCGTTCGGCAGGGTGCCCCGGGGCGGCCCCGCCGCGCCGGCGTCCCCGGCCCGAGCACGCTGCCGCCGGACGCCGCCACCCGGTCACCGCACCGCGCGGTGTGGCCCACTGTGGAGCCTCAGCGCGCGGCGAGATACAGCTCCAGCTGGATGTCGTCCGGGTCCCGGAACGCGACCAGCGTGAAGCCCGTGGCCGGCGTGACCGCGATGCCGGAGTGCGTGACCCCGGCGTCGGTCAGCCGCCGGACCCACGCCTCCAGCGCCGCCATCGTGTCCACCCCGAACGCCAGGTGGTCGAGGCCGGTGCGGTGCTCGCTGAACGCCGTGCCGGCCTCCGGGTGCCGGTGCCGGGTCAGGGCGATCACGACCCCGCTCGGGTGCCGCATCAGGCGGCGGTCGAAGTCCTCGGTGTCCCACGGGAACCAGGGCGCGAAGTCCAGGACCTCGGAGTACCAGCGCACGGAGGCGTCGAGGTCGCGCACGTTCAGCGCGAGGTGGTGGATCCCTGAGAAGGTCGCTTCCGACACGGGTACCGCCTTTCGTCGCGGCCACCGTCCACCCCGGACCCGGGCCCCGGCCCTCGAACCTACGGCACGCCGGCGGCCCGCGGAACCGGCCGGCGCCGGTACCCGGCTAGCTCTTCCACGCCCCGGTCTCCGCCGCCGCCCGGCAGAAGTCCCCGAAGTCGCGGGGCCCGCGGCCGAGCGCCTCCCGCACGCCGTGGGCCACCGACGCGTTGCGCCCGTCGAGCACCTCGGCGCACAGCCCGGTGAGCAGGTCGGCGTACTCGGGGCCGGCGGCCTCGGTGAGCGCGGCCCGGAACTCCTCGGAGGTCACCGGGACGTAGCTGACCTGGCGCCCGGCGGCGGCGGAGATCTCGGCGGCGGCCTCGGCGAAGGTCAGCAGGCGCGGTCCGGTGAGTTCGTACAGCTTGCCGGAGTGCCGGTCGTCGGTCAGCGCGGCGAGGGCGACCTCGGCGATGTCGTCGACGTCCACGAACGGCTCGGCCACCTGGCCGGCCGGCAGCGCGACCACGCCCCCGAGGACCGGCTCCAGCAGGTGTCCCTCGCTGAAGTTCTGCGCGAACCAGCTGGCCCGCAGCAGGGTGTGGTCCAGCCCGGACTCCTGGACGATCCGCTCGCAGAGCTGCGCGTTGCGCTCGCCCCGCCCGGACAGCAGCACGAACCGACCGACGCCCGCCTCGACGGCTGCGGCGGTGAGGGCCTCGATGGCGGCGGGCGCGCCGGGGGCGGCGAGGTCGGGGAAGTAGGAGACGCAGAGGTTGCCGACGCCCGCCAGCGCGTCCGCCCAGGTCCCGGGGCTGTCCCAGTCGAAGGCGGGGTCGGAGCGCCGGGAGCCGGCCCGGGTCGGGAGGCCCTGCCCGGCGAGCAGGTCGAGGACGCGCCGGCCGACCTTGCCGGTGGCACCGATGACGAGGGTGGGTCGCATGGGAACTCCTTCAGTAGGTGATGGAGTCCAGCCTGGTGGGCATGATCTGGACTCTCAATGCTCAGGAATCCGGGTTTCTTTGCCGTTCGTCCAGGATCGTGGACGCACCGGGACGACCGGTGTCACGATGGCTGCCATGCCCGGTGCTCCCCGTACGGTCCCGCCGCCCGCCGACCTCCTCGGTGAGGCGCTGCACCTGCTCCGCCTCACCGGCACGCTGTACTGCCGGGCGGAACTCACCGCCCCCTGGGGCGTGGCCGTGCCGACCCTGCCCGGCCTGATGACGTTCCAGATCGTCACGGCGGGCGCGTGCTGGCTGGACGTCGACGGCGCGGAGCCGCTCCTGCTGCGGCAGGGCAGCCTGGCGCTGATCCCGCACGGCACCCCGCACCGGATGCGCAGCGCCCCCGACGCGGCCACCCTGCCCCTGTTCGACCTGCCGGTGGAGCAGATCAGCGAGCGGTACGAGATCATGCGGCACGGCGGCGGCGGGGAGTTCACCCACATCACCTACGGGGCGATGACCTTCGACCACGTGACCGCCCAGCGCCTCGTCGCCCAGCTCCCGGCCGTGCTGCACGTGGACACGTGGGACGAGGACGACGCCAGCTGGCTGCACAGCACGCTGCGGTTCATCACCCGCGAGGCCCTGACCCTGCGCCCCGGCGGGGAGGCGGTGATCACCCGGCTCGCCGACATCCTGGTCATCCAGGCGATCCGGTCCTGGCTCGACTCGGCGCCCGAGGCCCGGCAGGGCTGGCTGGCGGCGTTGCGCGATCCGCAGATCGGTCGGGCGCTGTCCTCGATGCACCGCTCGTCCGGGCTGTCGTGGACGGTCGCAGCGCTGGCCCGGGAGGCGGGGATGTCCCGGTCGGCGTTCGCGGCGCGGTTCACGGAGCTGGTGGGCGAGCCGGCGATGCGGTACCTGGCGGAGTGGCGCATGCAGCTCGCCCGCACCCACCTGCGGCAGTCCACGGAGCCGCTGTCGGCGGTCGCGCACCGGTTCGGCTACCAGTCCGAGGCGGCGTTCTGCAGAGCCTTCAAACGCTCTTTCGGGATACCGCCCGGCAGCGCCCGCCACCAGCCCGCCCCGACATCGGGTTGACCTCTAGTCGGACGGCCGGGGCGCCCGTGCGTCAGACTACAATGGACGGACGCACCGCGCGGCTGCCGGCCAGCGGTCGATACCAGGTGAGGCTGTGGGCGAGACGATGCGGCGATGGACCCGGGATCAGCGTGTCATGGCTGGCGGCATCCTCGCGGCGGCGATGACCGCCCTGACCATGGGCGTCTGCGCCCTGTCCGGCATCGGCCCCTTCCATGACGTCAGTGACCGGCGGGGCGGCGGCCCGACCCGCGCGACGTCTGAGGCGCGTGCGGTCGCGTCCTCCCCGGACGTGCAGGTCATGCTGAGCGCGCCGCCGAGACCACTCCAGGGCTACGAGGGCACGTGGAACGGGTCGGTGAAACAGGCCGACGACAACCCCGCGTACCAGGTGGTCCTCAAGCTCGGCGTGATCGAACTCGGGAAGGTGGCCGGGACCTCGGAGTATCCGGGGCTGCCCTGTTCGGGGAGCCTGACGGTGACCGCCGCGAGCGAGGAGGAGCTGGACGTGACCGAGAACATCGTCCGCAACAACGGGAGATGCGTCGCGGTCGCCCAGCTGCGGTTCCGGCTCCAGGCGAACGGCACGCTGCTGTACCTCACCGACGCGGCTCCGGGCGTCTCCCGTTCGGAGGGCACCCTGAGCCGGACGGGCTGAGCGGCCCGTGCCCGGGAGGCCGTGGCGTCGTCACCGATGGCGTGCGCCCGCCTGACCGCCCTGACCGCTACCCGGCGGCCGGGTCCGCCGGCCCGTCTGCCGCCGCACGCTCCGAGCGGACCCGCTCCAACGCCGCCCGCGCGACCGCCGTCGACTCGGCGATCTGGCGTTCGAGCTCCTCGATCCGCTGCCGGCGCTGCTCCGGCGTCAGCCCTGTCAGGCCCAGACGGGCGTCTCTCTCCTCCTGCGACACGGCATTCCTCTCAGGAATTCGGCCCCGGCCCACGGGCGTCAGGCCACAGGTTCGGGTGGTACTTCGGGCAGACGCAGTTCCTGGTGTCCCGGGGCGGGTCGATCACCAGGTCGGCCACGGGTTCGAGGAGTGGTTCGATCCGGCGGGCCCCGGCGATGGTGCGGTCCGTGACGTCGTAGTACGGGTCGGTCTCGTCGAAGAGGGCGAGGTCGAGGCGCCCCCGTCCCACCCACGCGTGGGCCCGGACCCCGCCGAGTGTCAGCCAGCCGGGCTGCGCGACGTCGGGGTGTTCGGCGACGGGCTGCCGGAACGCCGCGTACCCGGCGGCGGTGTAGGCCTGTCCGGGGACCGGCCGCGGCTCGTCCGGGGGCAGCGTGACCACCGGGATGCCCAGCCGGTCGAGCAGGGCCACCAGGAGCTGGTCGCTGTCGTTCGCGTGGCCGCCGGCCGCCCGGCAGTACCGGAAGTAGCGCAGGGTCGGCGCCCACGTCGCCAGGGCCGCCCGGGAGTGCCGCTCGTACAGGTACCGTTCCCACCGTTCGGTGTCCCCGGCGCCCGTCATGCCAGCGCCGCCAGCCACACCTCGTGTTGGAAGTCCCCGTCTCCGTAGTGGACGGACAGTTCCAGGACCAGTCGCCGCTCCCCGGCCGTCCACACCCGGGTGCTGGTGTCGTCGGAGTAGTGCAGGCACACGGTGTCCACCTCCGGCGTCCCGAACCGCGCCGTCAGCTGCTTCTCCCAGCCCGCGAGGAGCGCCCCGAACGCGGCCCCGCGCTGCTCGGCCAGGAAGTGGTACTCCCCGTACTGTTCCTCGTCGACGTGGTCGCCGGCCAGTGGGAGCGCGGCGCCGCGGGAGCCCTCGTTCTCCTCGAGTTCGGACGGGTCCAGGGAGCCGCCGTCCTCCGGGGTGAACGACCGCACCGGCACGGGCTCGGCGGCCAGCAGGCCCTCGGCCACCGCGACCACGTCGCCCCGCAGGTCGTCCAGGTCGCCAGGCCCCTTGTCGAACAGCACCGGCGGCAGGCTGAACACCCCGGCCGCCGGATCGCTCGCCCACAGGGTCGCGCCGTCCGGGTCGGTGAGCCTGGCCCGGCCGTCGGAGACCTCCAGGCGGGCGACCGGGCGGGCGTGGGTGTCCAGGTACACCCAGTGGCCGTGGTCGTCGAGGAACGGCGCGAGACCCTGGCCCGCGTCGAAACCCAGCACCCAGCCGCCGTCGTCGGTGCCCGGTTCGCGGAGGCCGGGCAGGAACGTCCCGTCGGCGCGGAGCACCCCCCACCGGTCCCCGGACAGCGCCACGGCCGCGCCGCACCGGTCGAAGTCGTCCGCCCACGCGAACGGGCCGCTGATCCGGGACCGGCCGACGAAACCGAGCCCGGTCAGGTCGTCGCGGGCCAGGCCGCAGGTCATCGTGCTGGACAGGTGCCGCCGGCCGACCACCACGGCCGCGCCGGTGGAGTCGAGGTAGCGGTGGCCGTTCTCCCAGGAGTCCGGCTCGGAGCAGAACGCGAGGCCGTCCTCGTTGAACGGTTCCATGGCCTCGAACCGGGGCTCGACGATCCAGCCGCCGGCCCGGTCGACCAGGCCCCACCGGCCGTCGAGCCGCACCGGGGCCGCGCCGTCGGCGGAGAAGGGGTGCGCCTGCTGGAACCTCGGCCCGATCACCGTCGCACCCGACCGGTCGATGAAGCCGACCGGGGATCCTGCACCGGTCCGCACCGCGGCCAGCCCCGACGTGAACGCGTCCGCCCGGTGGAACGGTCCCTCGATCACCGTGGTGCCGGTCGTGTCGATGTAGCGGAACCTGTCGCCCGTGCGCACGGCCGCGAGGCCCTCGCTGAAGAACCCGACCTCGGGGTACGTCGGCTCGACCGCCACCGCGCCCCGCCCGTCAACGAACCCCCAGCCGGAGTCGGTCCGGAACCGGGCGTATCCGTCGGCCAGGCGCATCGCGTCCAGCAGCGTGGGCTCCACGAGCCACCGGCCGTCGGAGCCGACGTAGCCCCACCGGCCGTCGGGGGCCTGCGCCGGGGCCGCCCAGCCGCCGGCGCCGTCGGGTTCGAAGGTGCCCACCGCCATCAGGTCGGGGGCGCGCAGCAGCCGGCCGGCGGGGTCGATCAGGCCGTACAGGTCGCCGTCGGGACCGGGCACACACAGGACGCGAGGATGCACGACCGACACTGTACGACGGGGGTGTGACACCCGGCCGGGAACGGGGCCGTGGCCCCGTTCCCGGCCGGCGGTTCAGGCGGAGAGCTCGGCGCGGACCACCCGGGCGGCGGCGACCAGGGCGGCCAGGGCCGGTCCGACCTCGGCGTAGCCCCGCGTCTTCAGGCCGCAGTCGGGATTGACCCACACCCGTTCGGCGGGTACCGCCCGCACGGCCGCCCGCAGCGCCGCCACCATCTCCTCCACCTCGGGGATCCGGGGCGAGTGGATGTCGTACACGCCGGGGCCGACTCCCCGGGCGTAGCCGGCGGCGGCCAGGTCGGCCAGGACCTCCATCTGCGACCGGGACGCCTCGATGCTGGTGGCGTCCGCGTCGAGGTCGGCGATGGCGTCGATGACCTCGCCGAACTCCGAGTAGCACAGGTGGGTGTGGATCGAGGTGGCCGGTGCCGCCCCGCCGGTGGCCAGCCGGAACGCGGCGACCGCCCAGTCCAGGTACTCCGGGTGGTCCCGGCGGCGCGGCGGCAGCAGTTCCCGGAGCGCCGGCTCGTCGACCTGGATGATCGCGGTACCGGCCGCCTCCAGGTCGGCCACCTCGTCGCGCAGGGCCAGGGCCACCTGCGCGGCGGTGTCGGCCAGGGGCTGGTCGGTGCGGACGAAGGACCAGGCCAGGATGGTGACGGGCCCGGTGAGCATGCCCTTGACCGGCAGGTCGGTGAGCGACTGGGCGTAGGACGTCCACTCCACGGTCATCGGCTCGGGGCGGGTGACGTCGCCGTACAGGATCGGCGGGCGCACGCAGCGCGAGCCGTAGGACTGCACCCAGCCCCGGGTGGTGGCGGCGAACCCGTCGAGCTGTTCGGCGAAGTACTGCACCATGTCGTTGCGTTCCGGCTCGCCGTGCACGAGGACGTCGAGGCCCAGCTTCTCCTGTAGCCGGATCACCGCGGCGATCTCGGCGCGCATCCGCTCCCGGTAGGTGGCGTCGTCGATCCGGGCCGCGACGAGGTCCGCGCGGGCGGCGCGTACCTCCCGGGTCTGCGGGAACGAGCCGATCGTCGTCGTCGGCAGGACGGGCAGGGCGAGGCCGGCGGCCCGGGCGCGGGCCCGGTCGGCGTAGGGCGCGCGGCCGTTGCCGTACCGCAGCGCGGCCAGCCGGGCCCGGACCGTCGGGTGGTGCCAGCCGGCGGGCGGCTGCGGTCGGGCGGCCCTCGAAGGTGCCACGGCGCCGTCGCGCAGGCCGGCCGCCAGGGTGACGACCTCGTCGACCTTCTGCCGGGCGAACGCCAGCCGCCCCCGCAGCGCCGGCTCCAGGTCGGCCTCGGCGTCGAGGTCGACGGGTACGTGCAGCAGGGAGCAGGAGGTGCCGACGGCGACCCGGCCGGCGGCGGCGCGCACCGTGGCCAACAGGTCGTCGGCCGCCGCCAGGTCCGTCCGCCACACGTTGCGTCCGTCGACGACCCCGGCGACGATCAGCGGGGCCACCGGGGCGTGCCGGGTGAGGCGGGCGGCGTCGGCGGGCCCGGACACCAGGTCCACGCCGAGGCCGTCGACCGGGGTGGCCAGCAGGACGTCGAGCGCCGGGCCGAGTTCGCCGTAGGAGCCGGTGACCAGCAGCTTCGGCCGGCCGGGGACATCGGCGAGCCGGCGGTACGCGCGGTCCAGGGCGCGCAGCTCGGCCTCGGTGCGGTCGGCGGTGAACGCCGGCTCGTCCAGCTGCACCCAGCCGGCGCCGGCCTCGGCGAGCGCGGACAACAGGCGGGCGTAGCAGTCCAACAGGGAGTCGAGCAGTTCCAGGGTGCCGAACCGGTCCGGGGCGTCCGCCGACGGCTTGGCCAGCAGCAGGAACGTGACCGGGCCGAGGAGTACGGGGCGGGTGTCCACGCCTAGGGCCAGGGCCTCGCGGTACTCGTCGACGGCCTTGTCCGGGCGGGCCGTGAACGCGGTGTCGGGGCCGAGTTCGGGCACCAGGTAGTGGTAGTTGGTGTCGAACCACTTGGTCAGTTCCAGCGGCGCCACGTCGGCGGTGCCCCGGGCCATCGCGAAGTACGTGTCCAGCGGGTCCAGGCCCAGCGCGGCGAACCGGGGCGGCACGGCGTCCACGGCCACGGCCGCGTCGAGCACCTGGTCGTACAGGGAGAAGGTGCCGGAGGGCACGGCGTCCAGGCCGGCGCCGCGCAGGGTGGTCCACACCTCGGCGCGCAGCCCCCGGGCGGTGTGGCGCAGGGCGTCGGCGTCGAGCCTGCCGGCCCAGTACCCCTCGACGGCTCTCTTGAGTTCCCGGTCTCCGCCGATCCGCGGATAACCGGTGACAGTGCTGGTGAACATCGATCTGGGTCCTTCCCTCGGGACGGACCGCCGGTCCCCGGGAAGGCGCACGCGGGCAGCGTCGACGACGGTGCCCGCCGCTGGACCCACCCGAGAGGTCGACGGCCGCGCGCACGGTCGTGCACGCGGGGCCGCCGAACGGTCCGGACCGCGCCGTCCCCGGGCCCGGCCGCAGCCCGCGCCCGGGGGTGGACAGCAGACAGGCCGGCAGCCCCGCGTGGGGCTGCCGGCCTGTCGCAAGCCTGTGGTGAAGCTTAGATCGGACGGATGTTCTCCGCCTGCGGGCCCTTCTGGCCAGCGGTGATGTCGAACTCGACCCGCTGGTTCTCTTCGAGGCTCCGGTAGCCGCTGGACGCGATCGCCGAGAAGTGGGCGAAGACGTCAGCGCCGCCGTCGTCCGGGGAGATGAAGCCGAAGCCCTTTTCGGCATTGAACCACTTGACAGTGCCCTGAACAGCCATTTTCGTTTCCTCTGTACTGATGTGGGCGCCACATTGCGTGGCTCCCGTCGCGGCTGAGGCCGAAAGAAAAAGCACCCGTGATGATCACAGGTGCTTCGGAAGATCTTTCACCCTCAACTGCAATAGGAAAACCGTAGCACGAACCTGGAAAATCGACGGCGAAGCTGGCCAGATCAGCCCCGAAAGGGCCGTGACAGTCGACACCCTCCCCGCCGGGAAGGACCCCCTCGCGTACCCGCGAAAGGGTCCTTCCCGGGTTTCTACAGGGTCAGGGTCCAGGTGTCGATCCTGCCGACGTCGCCGCCCGCCGTGTCCTGCACCCGCAGGGTCCAGGTGCCGTTGCGGACCTCCGCCGACGCGTCGACGGTGTACGTCCTGTCGATGTTCTGCGTGTTGCCGCCGGCCTTGTTGTGCAGCAGGTAGGCGGTGCCGTCCGGCGCGACCAGGTTCACCACCAGGTCACCCTGGTAGGAGTGCACGATGTGCACCTCCGCCGTCGAGGTGGCCGACGCGTTCCCGGCGCACCCGGCCAGGGTGATCGTGCTGGTCACCGTCGTGTTGTCGGGGACCGCCACGTCGGTGCCGTTGGTGCCCGTGCACGGTGCCGGGCCGGCCACGGCGGCCCCCAGGGCGAGGGTCCAGGTGTCGATCCGGCCGACGTCACCGTTCGCGGTGTCCTGGACGCGGAGCTTCCACGTCCCGTTGGCCACCTCGCCCGACACGTTCACCGTGTACGTCTTGTTGATGTCCTTCGTGCCGGCACCCGCCTTGTTGTGCAGCAGGTAGGCGGTGCCGTCCGGCGCGACCAGGTTCACCACCAGGTCACCCTGGTAGGAGTGCACGATGTGCACCTCCGCGGTCGAGGTCGCCGAGGCGTTGCCCGCGCAGCCGGCCACGACCACGGAGCTCTCCACCGTCGTGTTGTCCGCGATGTTCACGTCGTTCGCGTTGGTGACCGTGCAGCCGCCGGCCGGCGCCGGGGCCGGGTCGGCGACGGAACCGCTGGTGACCAGCGCGTACGTCTGCGGGCCGTTGGGGACGTTGAAGCCGCGCACCCGGACCGTCCAGGTGCCCGCGGCCGGGTTCTGGAGGTAGACGTTCTCGACGTTGTTGCGCCGGTCCGCGTTGCCGCCGGCCGGGGTCCAGCCGTTGGCGAACACGTTGCCCCGGTACACGGTGCCGTTCGGGGCGACCACTTCCAGGTCGAGGTCGTTGACCAGGCTGACCGCCGCGGCGACGGCGCCCTCGCGGTCGGTGTAGGCCATGCTGACCCGCAGCGGCTGGCCGGCCGCGACCTGGTACTGGACCTCGCGCACGCCGTTCGTCGCCAGGCCGGCGCCCTCGTCCACGTACTTGGCGGTACCCGCCGTGGCCCGGTCGAGGTTGATCCGGCCCCAGCCCTCGTGGCTGTTCGGGATCGGGAAGTCGTTGTCGTCGGCGCCGTCGTTGTTCTCGTCGAGCAGATCGTCGGCGCTGTTGATCAGCGTGGCCTTGACCAGCGCGGCGCTGGCGGCGGCGTGCTGGTGGTGCTTGTTGTAGAAGTCGCGCACGATCACCGCGCCGCTGGCCGCGATCGGGTTGGACATCGAGGTGCCGCTGAAGTACTTGTACTGGTTGCTGACCGGGAAGCCGTACCCGTCGTGCTGCCAGGCGTTGCCGCGCGGGTTGGCGGCCGCGTCGTAGCCCTGCTGGTACTGGTCGGAGTAGCCGGACACGATCCACGAACCGGGCGCGACGATGTCGGGCTTGATCCG
Organism: Longispora urticae; assembly: GCF_053902585.1. NCBI lineage: Bacteria > Bacillati > Actinomycetota > Actinomycetes > Micromonosporales > Micromonosporaceae > Longispora > Longispora urticae. The sequence goes on along the minus strand of NZ_JAQZSH010000041.1, from coordinate 347,313 downwards.
GCCGTCGTCCGTGGGGCCACGGCTGGAGAAGGCCGCCATCTGCTGGTCGTTGTTGGCCTGCGGGTCGGCGTTCAACGGCGCGACCGGGTACTTCGCCGGCCACCAGTCGCCCCAGCTCGGCATCGGGTTCTCACCGTTGAGCTGCGCGCACGACCGGTTGCCCGTGGTGTTGATCTCGTTGGCGGAGGTCGGCAGGTACTGCAGGTTGCGGTCGCACGGGTAGCTCGCCCGCTCGTTCTCCGACGCGCCCACCGTGATCACGTTCTTCGCCGTGCCCGGGGAGCCGATCGAGTCGTTGTCGATCACCCCGTCGCGGTTGGCGTCCGTGCCCGAGTTGCCGGCGGAGAAGGTGACCGCCATGTCCCGGTGGCCGTTGACGAACGCGTCGGCCTCCCGGGCGTTCTCGTTGTAGGCCCCGGCGACCGCCGCGCCCCACGAGTTGGCGTGCACGCGGGCGCCCAGGTCGTAGGCCTCCTGGAACAGGTCGCCGAGCGCGTCGGGCAGGCCGAACAGGTAGTACCCGTCCTGCTGGTCCTCGGTCTCGCACTGGCCCTGCATGTCCACGTACTCCTCGACGGCCTGGAAGACCAGGCGCGCGGCGGGGGCGCCGGCCTTGCCGACCCCGTTCGCGTCGCCGTCACCGACGACGGACACCGCGACGTGGGTACCGTGGCCGCTGTCGACGTCGGCGGCGCCGTTGCCGACCACGTCGTAGCAGCCGGCCGCGTCGGGCTTGGTCCAGCTCCGGATCGCCGTGATCCGCGCGGCGGGGATGTCCGCGTGCGCCGTGGCCGCCGTGCCGCCGCCGAGGCCGGTGTCGGCCACCGCCGCGATCTGGGTGGACCCGTCGTAGCCGCGCGCGTCGGCGGCCGGGATCCGGATCAGCGCGCCGGCGGACTCGTTGTGCTTCTCCGGGACCTGGAACTTCTCGATCCAGCCGGTCTCGTCCAGGTTCACCAGACCCTTGACCTGCTCCGGGGTACCGGCCACCAGCACGGTCGCCCCGGACTCGCGGACCACGACGGCACCCGCCCGGGCCGCCGCGTCGTGGATCGCCGCCCCGTTGGCGCGGGGCTCGACGCTCAACCGGTACACGGCCGGCCTGCCCGCGGCCAGCTTGTCCTTCGCCGAGGGCGCGACCTTCCACGACGGGTCGAACCGGGTCACGGAGGACACGCCGCCGAGTTCCCCGATGGCGCGCGCCACTGCCGGGGTGGCCCGGAGCTTGAACGCGAAGTCGGGCAGGTACTCCAGCAGGTCGCCGCCGGCCGCCGTCACGGAGCGTTTCCACTCCTCGCGCACGGGGCCGTCGAACTGCACCAGGTACGTGCCGGCGCGCTGCTCGCCGAGCGCGAGGCTGGACAGCCCCGGGAGCTTGGCGGGCGCGGCCTTGCCGGGTACGAAGGTGCCGGCGACCAGCCGGATCGGCGCGCCCTCCTCGGCGGAGGGCTGCGCGTGGGCCGGGAGGCTGGAGACGCCCAGCGCGGCGACGAGCAGTGCGGCCGAGGCGAGCCCGGCCCCGCCCCTGCGCGCGACGTGTTTCCTGATCATGAGAGGGGTCCCGTTCCTTGAGGGGTGAGGGCGGGAGCCTAAACGCAGAGTGATCAAGGGCATGTGAAATGTGGCTTAAGAACACCTCAGTAACAGCCGTGTGTCACGAAGGGCCAGGTCGGTGGCCGCGCCGTCACAGTCGTCGGTGTCCCGTGGTTGTCGAGGTGGGCGTCCGGCGGCCACAATGGCCGGCATGTCCCGATGGCGGAACAGGTTCACCGCACTGGCCCGGACGGGCATGCCCGAGGCGTTCGGGTGCCCGGTCCCCGACGCCGACCGGGTCTGGATCGACGAGCACCTGATCTGGCTCGCCGACGAGTTCGGCCCGCAGGCGTTCCAGGGCCCGGTGGTGCTGCCCACGGCGGAGTTCTTCCCCGAGCCGTACCACGGCGGCATCGAGGACGCGGCCCGGCTGCTCGACCGGGTCGCCGGCCTCCTCGGCGTCGAGTCGCGCAGGATCGACCTGGAGGTCTACTCGGCGGAGCAGGCCCCGGGCACGGCGGGCCACTACCAGCTGCGCCACGGCCGGCCGGTGATCTCCATCGAGCGCGGCCAGCTGGAACGGTCCGGCGCCGTGATCGCCACGATCGCGCACGAACTGTGCCACGACCGGCTGATCGGGGAGGGCCGGATCGAACGCCCCCTGCGGGAGGACCACGAGCAGCTCACCGACCTGCTGGCCGTCTTCCTCGGCTTCGGGGTGATCCAGGCCAACAACCGGACCCAGATCTCCGCGAACGGGGGCGGGCTGCGGATCGTCCGGGTGGGGTACCTGACCGAGCCGATGTACGGGTACGCGCTGGCCCGGTACGCGTGGCTGCGCAACGAGTACGACCCGGGCTGGGCCGCGCACCTGGATCTGGGGCCGGGCGGGCAGTACCACCGGGCGCGGCTGTACCTGGACACCCAGGGCTAGCGCTCGGGGAGGTGACCGCCGCCGGTCAGTCCGCGAACGACGCGCCGCGCTCCCCCAGCGCCGCGCGCAGGATGCGCAACGCCTTCGGCCCGACGCCGTGCAGCGCGCCCAGTTCCTTCTCCGTGACCGCGGTCAGCTGGTCGAGGCGTACGTAGCCGGCGAGGGCGAGCGCCCGGCGGGCCGGCGCGCCGATCGCCGGCAGGTCGTCGTCCATGGCCCCCAGCCTAGGGTTCCAGTCGGACAGGGGCGGCCGAACCAGCAGGGTTCCGGGTCTGACAGCGGCGGGCCGAGCCGGCATCATGGGCCGGATGGGAACACATGTCGCCGAGGCGATCGCGGCCGAGGTCCTCCGCCGCGAGCCGGTCAACGGGATCCGGATCATCGGCGTGGACGGGCCGAGCGGCTCCGGCAAGAGCGTGCTGGCCGGTGAGCTCGCCGCCGTGCTGGCCGCGCCGGTCGTCGAGGTGGACGACTTCGTGTCCTGGGCCGACTTCGCCGGCTGGTGGCCGCGCTTCGAGGAGCAGGTGCTCACGCCGCTCCTCGCCGGCCGGGACGCGCACTACCAGGTCAGGGACTGGCAGAACGACTTCGAGGGCGCCTCGCTCGGCGGCTGGCGGACGCTGCCGTGGACGCCGACGGTGATCGTGGAGGGCGTGACCTGCACCCGGCGGGCCACCGTGGGCCGGCTCGCCTACGCCGCGTGGGTGGAGGCTCCCCCGGCCCTGCGCCTCGCCCGGGGGCTGGCCCGGACCACCCGGCCCGTCCGCGAGCTGTGGGACCGGTGGATGGTCGAGGAGGACGCGTTCTTCCTGGCGGACGGCGCCCGGGAACGCGCGGACCTCGTGGTCGACACGACGGTGCACGGCTAGCCGCGCGCAACAGACCACAACCCTTTCGACGGGTACGCCGTCCGGCAGCACGCTCCGATTCTGGCAATGGTTGACGCGATTTCGAAGATCTGCGTAATCTGTTGCCATGGTCACGCAGAACACGCCACTCGGGGTCCGGATCAGGGCGCTGATGCCGGAGCTCACCGGCACGGAACAGCGCGTGGCCGGCCTGGTGCTGGCCGACCCGGCGGCCGTCGCGGGGCTGACGATCGGCGAGCTCGCGGCCGCCAGCGACACGTCGACGTCGACGGTGCTCCGGTTCTGCAAGGCGCTGGACCTGCACGGGTACCGCGCGCTCCAGCACGCCCTCACCGCCGAGGTCGCCCGGGCCGCCGAGCCGCGGCTGTCGACCGGCGCTGACGGCGGGATCGACCCGAACGACCGGCTGGCCGAGATCGTCGCCGCCGTCGCCGGGGCCGATGTCCGGGCCATCGCCGAGACCGCCGCCCAGCTCGACCTCGACGCGCTGGCCGCCGTGGTGGACGCGATGGCGGGGGCGTACCGGGTCGACGTCTTCGCCGTCGGCGGCAGCGCCCAGCCGGCCGCCGGCTTCCAGGCCCGGATGGCCTACACCGGCATCCCCTGCTGGGCCTGGTCGGACGTGCACACGGCGGTCACCGCCGCCGCGCTGCTGCGGCCCGGCGCGGTGGCGCTCGGCGTCTCGCACAGCGGCCGGACCGTGGAGGTGATCGAGGCGTTGGACACCGCCCGGTCGGCCGGCGCGACCACGGTGGCCCTGACCAACTTCCCGCGCTCCCCGCTCGCCGAGGTCGCCGACCTCGTGCTGACCACGGCCGTCCGGGAGGGCACCTTCCGCCCCGGCGACCTGTCCGGCGTGCACCCGCAGACCACCGTCCTGGACTGCGTGTACGCGGCGCTGGCCCAGCGGGACCGGGCCGCCACCGAGGCCGCCCTGCAGGCGGCCACCCGGGCCATCGCGAGCCACCGCACCGGCGGGCCGCGGCACCGCTAGTACCCGTCGAACAGGAGTCCCATGTCCACCACCCTCAGCTCCGCCAGCTACCTGGACGCCGTGCGGGCGATGACCGCGCACATCGTCGACACCCAGACCCCGGCCATCGCCGCCGCCGCCGACCTGATCGCCGCCTCGCTCGCCGACGGCGGGGTGCTGCAGGCCTTCGGTTCGGGGCACTCCGAGGCTGCCTCCATGGAACTCGCCGGCCGCGCCGGTGGCCTGGTCGCCACCAACAAGCTCGCGCTGCGCGACGTCATCCTGTACGGCGGCGAACCGGCCGACACCCTCGCGGACCCGTTCGCCGAACGCGACCCGGCCCTCGCCCGCCGGGTCTACGACCTGGCCCGCACGGAACCCGGCGACGTCTTCGTGATCACCTCGCAGTCCGGCGGCAACGGCTCCGTCGTGGAGATGGCCCGGATCGCCCGGGAGCAGGGCCACCCGGTGGTCGCGATCACCTCCCTGCCGCACTCCACGGGCATCGTCTCCCGGCACCCGAGCGGCCAGCGGCTGTTCGAACTCGCCGACGTGGTGATCGACAACGGCGCCCCGCACGGCGACGCGGTCCTCCCGCTGCCCGACGGCGGGTCGGTGTGCGCGGTGTCCTCGGTGGCCAACGCGCTGATCAGTCAGCTGATCACCGCCGAGGTCGTGATCCGGCTGCTCGCGAAGGGCATCGCCCCCGACGTGTACCTGTCGATGAACGTCGCCGGCGGTGACACCCGCAACGCGGCCGCCGAGGCGCGCTACGCCGGCCGGATCCGCCGCTCGGCCGGCTGAGCTCCGCGCACCGGCCGGAGCTCCACCGCAGGAGCGGGATGCCCCCGCGCCACGGCCGGGACCAGGTGGTTTCCAGGTCTCCACCGCCGGAACCGGGTGGCCGCCCGGTTCCGCTGCCGGGGACGGCCCCCGCCGGCCGTCCCCGGCACGCCACCGCACAGCCCGGCACGCGACGACGGCCCCCCAGGCGGCCCCGGGTTCGCCTACGCTGGCGGCTCACCCGTCGCCCACCGCTAGGACTCCGGCGTGCGCCCCACACCCCGCTTCGGCCTGTTCCGCGACCGCGACTTCCGGCACCTGTTCGCCGCCACGGCCGCCGGCCAGCTCGGCGACCGGGTGGTGTTCGTCGCGTTGCCCCTGGTCGCGATCGTCGTGCTACGGGTCGACGAGTTCCAGGTGGGGCTGTTGACCGCCGCGACGATGGCGGGCTCGCTGCTGGTCGGGCTGCCCGCCGGGGCCTGGGTCGACCGGCTGCGCAGGCGCCCCGTGCTGATCACCGTCGACCTCGCCCGCGCCGTGCTGCTCCTGGCGGTCCCCGTCGCCTGGTGGGCCGGGCTGCTCACGATCTGGCTGCTGTACGCGGTGGCCGTGCTGCACGGCGTACTCACCGTCTTCTTCGACGTCGCCTACGTCAGCTACCTGCCGCACCTGGTCGGGCGGGACAACCTGGTCGAGGGCAACGCGAAGCTGGCGGCGGTGCGCTCGGCGGTCAGCGTGGGCGGTCCGGGCCTCGCCGGTCCGCTGGTGGGCCTGCTGGGCGCGCCGGTCGCGCTGGTGGCGAGCTCACTGGGGATGGCCGTGTCGGCCCTCCATGTCACCAGGATCCGCCGCCGCGAACCGGTACCGGAGGCGCGGGAGCGGGCGCACCTGGGCCGGGAGATCGCGGAGGGGCTCCGGTTCGTCCTCGGGCACCCGATGCTCCGGCCGATCGTGGTCGCCGACGGGATGTTCTGCCTGTCCCTGATCATGTACCAGACCATGTTGATGGTGTTCCTCGCCCGGGAGCTGCACCTCGACTCCTTCGGGATCGGCCTCGTACTGTCCACCATGGGCTGTGGCGGACTCCTCGGCGCGCTCACCGCCCGCCGGGTCGCCGCCCGGGTCGGCCGCGGCCGGATCCTGTGGCTGGCGCCCCTGCTCACCTGTCCGCTGACCGCCCTGATGCCCCTGGCCGGTCCCGGGTGGAGCGTGGTGCCGGCCGCCGCCGGACTGATGCTGCTGTCCGCGGGCGGCGTGGTCCGGCTGGTCACCCAGGCCGGGGTCCAGCAGGCCGTCACGCCCGACCAGCTCCTGGGGCGGATGAGCGCCACCTCGCGGTTCGTGGCGTGGGGCGGCATGCCGGTGGGCGGCCTCCTGGGTGGCGCCGCCGGTGCCGCGTTCGGGGCGACGGCCGCGTTGTGGATCGCGGCGGCCGGGATGACGTTGACGTTCCTGCCGACGTTCCTGTCGCCGCTGCGGACCCTGCGCGAGCTGCCGGCCAGAACCGACCCCGCACTCGTCGCCGGGGCGCGGGCGGCGCCGTAGCCGACGGAACTCGGGCGGCGCCATGACCGGCGGTGGTCAGGCGGTGGTCAGGCGTCGCCGTAGCCGGCCGCCTGGAGGACGAACAGCTCGCGGTACAGGCCGTCGGGGCGTCCCATCAGCTCCTCGTGGCTGCCGGACTCGGTGATCCGGCCGTGGTCGAGGACGTAGATCCGGTCGGCGTGCCGGACGTTGGCGAGCCGGTGGGTGATCAGGACGGTCATCCGGTCGGCGGCGGTGGCGCGGAGTTCCTGGAAGAGCGCGTGTTCGGCGCGCGGGTCGAGCGCGGCGGACGGTTCGTCGCAGATCAGCAGGGGCGCGTCGCGGAAGAAGCCCCGGGCGGCGGCCACCCGTTGCCACTGGCCCTGGGACAGTTCCTGGCCGCCCTTGAAGCTGCGGTCCAGCAGGGTGCGGTACCCGTCGGGCAGGTCCGTGATCATGTCGTGCGCCTCGGCGGCGCGCGCGGCGGACTCCAGATCGGCCCGGGTGGCGGTCCGGGACTGGTCCCCGATCCGGATGTCCTCGCCGGCGGTGAAGGGCCAGTGCGCGAAGTCCTGGCTGATCACGGACACGTGCTCGCGGAGCTGGGCGGCGCCGTAGCCGGCGATGTCGACGCCGTCCCACAGCACCCGGCCGCCGGTCGGTTCGTAGGTGCAGCCGAGCAGTTTGGAGATCGTGGACTTGCCGCCGCCGTTGGCCCCGACCAGGGCGATGGTCTCCCCGGTCCGGACGGTCAGCGACACCTCCGACAGGGCCGGGGAGTCCGCGCCGGGGTAGGTGAGCGTGACCGCGTCGAGGGCGATCTCCTTCGGGGCGGGCGCGTGCCGGTCGCTGACGCGTTCGGCGCGGCGGGCCGTGGTGTCGCGGACCTCGGCGTAGTCGTGGACGTAGAGGCCGTTCTCGTACACCCCGTTGATGTTGAAGATCAGCATGGACAGGGCGCCGGAGCCGGCCTGGAGGGCGAACACGGCGGTGCCGGCGGCGGCCAGTTCCAGGTTGCCGGAGATGAGCAGGGCGCCGAGGAGCACGTACACGCCGGCGGTGGCGACGCCCGACAGGGAGCCGCCGATCGCGCGGGCGGCCGTCTGCTCGCGGGCCACCTGGAGATCGGTGCCGAGGATGGCGCGCAGCAGCCGGCCGTACCGGGTCAGCAGGTACCCGGACAGGTTGAACGCGCGGACCTCGCCGGCGTGCCTGCGATCGGACAGCAGGTACCCGAACGTCCACGACCGCCGGGCCCGGGCCAGCCAGTGCACCTGCCCCAGGTACGACGCCCGGGCGGCGCGCACCGCCCCCCAGCCCTCCGGTAGCGCGGCGACGACCAGGACCGGCAGCAGGACGGGGTGGATGACCAGCAGGGCCGCGCCGACGGCGGAGAACCGGACCGCGCTGGTGATCAGGTCGACGGCGTTGTCCACCAGCTGGCCGAGGGAGTGCAGGCCCCGGTTGCGGGCGCGCTGCACGTCGTCGGCGTAGGAGTCGTCGTCGTAGGCGGACAGTTCCACCCGGCTGGTCACGCCGAGCAGGTGCAGTTCGGCGGCGGTCTGGACCCGGGGCGACAGCCGGGCCTGGGCCCAGCCGGCCGCCGTGGACAGCGTGGCGCGCGCGGCGGTCGCGGCCATCACCCAGGCCAGCGCGGGGATCGCGGCCCGGACCCGGTCCGGCGTGGGGCCGGCGGACAGCAGGGACTCCAGGACGCCCCGGGTGGCGAGCAGCCCGAACGCGGTCATCAGGCCGGCGGCCACCTGGAGCACCACGGTCGCGGCGGTGTCGAACCTGCTCGCCGACCACGCGAGGCCGAACGCCGTCCGCAGCAGGGCCGGCAGCCGCAGCAGTACGGTCCGGAACCGGGTGTCGACCAGCTGGGCCGTGAACTTGTGCCAGTGCGCGTCGTCGGCCAGTTCCAGGTCGACCTCGAGGTCGAGGATCCCCTCGTCCGGGGCGGGGGTCGCGGGCCGGGCGGGGACGTGCTCGCGGGTCGTGTCGTCCATGGACCGCCTCCAGACAGAGTGGGACAGACCATTCCAACATCGGAAACCCCCACTGTGGGGTACCGGGTGCGTCCGGTAGCCGATAGCGGAATCCGCCGCCGGCCGTCACCTGTGGGCGACGCGCGTGCCGCACACATGAAACCGGACTAAATATCCCATAGTATTCGGCGCGCACCCTCTGCCCCCGACGATCGGAAGTTCTCCGCCATGCTCACCCGTCGCATCGTCGCCGTCTGCGCGCAGGCGGTCGAGGCCCCGTGGTTCCACACCGTCAGCGCCGCCGTCATCGTGCTCAACGCGGTCGTGCTGGCCGTCGAGACGTACCAGTCGGCCGTCGACTCGATCGGCCCGCTGCTCACGTTCCTGGACACCGCGTGCCTGACGTTCTTCGTCCTCGAACTCGCCACCCGGTTCGTCGCGTGCGGCCGGCGGCCACAGGACTTCTTCGCCAACCCGTGGAACATCTTCGACCTCGTGGTCGTCCTGCTGGCCTTCACGCCGGGCGTCCGGGAGAACGCGACCCTGCTCCGGCTGGCCCGGCTCGCCCGGGTGCTGCGGGTGATCCGGATCTTCCCCACGATGCGGATCCTGGCCCGCGCGGTGTGGCGGAGCCTGCCCGGGGCGGCGAGCCTGCTCGTGATGGGCATGATCATGCTGTTCCTGTACGGCATGCTCGGCTGGATGCTGTTCAGCGAGCGGCTGCCGGAGCAGTACGGCTCGATCGGGCAGGCCGTCCTCACCCTGTTCTTCCTGATGGTGTTCGACAACCTCACGGACACGGTGCGCGCCGGGATGGCGGTGTCCCCGTGGACGGTGCTGTACTTCGTGTCGTTCGTGCTGCTGGCCGGCTTCCTGATGGTCAACATCCTGCTCGGCGTGGTGCTCAACTCCCTCGACGAGGCGCGCACCATCGAACTCGCGGAGAACGACGAGGACCCGCGGCCGTCGACCGGCCCGCCCCCGTTGGCCGAGCGGTTGGCGGCGCTGCGGATCTCGATCACCGAGATGGAGGCCGAGGTGGCCGCGACCGAGGCCAGCCGGGAACGCGAGGAGGTCCGGGCCTGAGCCCCCGCGGCCCGGCCCGGGGATCGCCTCCCCGGGCCGGGCCGGTCGCCGTTACGGCAGCGCGTACTTCGTGCGCAGGTAGCTGTCCGTGGCGGTCCGGTCGGCGTCCGACAGGGCGCTCTGGTAGACGATGACCTCGGCGAGGTCGCCGACCATGAAGTACGACCCGAACCAGGCGCCGATCTGCACCAGGGTCCAGCCCGTGTTGGTGGAGAAGGTGTGGCTGGACTTCAGGACGCCGTCGCGGTACACCCGCATGGTGTTGCCGTCGTAGCGGGCCGACAGCGCGTGGTACACCTTGTTGTTCCCGATCGTGCTCGTACAGACCGGCATGTTGTTGCCCAGCCCCACGAACAGCGCCTGGTTGCTGTTCTCCCACCGCATCTGGTTGTTGGGGTAGTTGCCACCCGGGCCGAGGATCATGCTGTAGCCCGAGGACTTGCTGTTCTTCCCCACGACGAACACCGAGAACGTGTACGGGTTCACCGGCGACGGGAAGTACATCGACTGCGCGCCGTTGAACCGCAGCGCCGGCTGGCCGTTCACCGCGTTCTGCACGAGCTGGGGCTGCCGGGCCGGCGTCGCCATGACGGCGTGGTGGCCGCCGCCGCTCTGGTCGGCCCAGTTGGACACGCTGGACCCGTTCACCGTCACGCCCGCGTCGGCGCGCAACCAGGCGATGGACCCGGCGGCGGGCGCACCGGCCGCCTGGGCGGGCATGGGAACCGCCAGTATCCCGGCCAGCACGAGTGCGAGACCTACCGCGTATCGCCGTAGCTTCATGAGTCAGCCCTTCCGTCGTCGCGTCGGGCGGCCGGTCGGGCAGCCCGAGCAACAGAGTCAGGGTCACACAGATGACGGTCAATGAATATCGACCCCCGTGCGCGATCACGCACGGGCCCGACTCCCACCCGTTCCGGGCCACAACCAGCAAGGACACCGAACATCCGACGGGTACGCGGGTGCGCGATCACGCACTCTGTCCATCGTGGATCTGGCTGATGCCATCGACATTCGTCATCCGCTATGGTGGGCCTCACGCTCGGCCCGGCACACCTCGGCACGTGGGTGCGCCGGCACGGTCTGGGAGGTGATCGACGTGGCCGACCCGGACCCGGTCGTCCCCGGCGCCCCGGTGCCGTCGCTCGTCCGCTGGGGCCGGTCCCCCGACGCGGACCTCGTCTACCGGACCCTCGTCACCTGCGGCCCCCGGTCCGTGGCCCGGCTCGCCGCCGACCTCGGCCTGCCGGCGCGCCGGGTCCGCGACGCCCTGGCCGAACTGTGCGCCATCGGGGCCGTCCGGACCGACGCCCAGCGGCGCTGGTGGCCGCACCCGCCCGCCGACGTCATCGCCGAACTCCGCCGGAGCAGGACCCGCCTCGTCGACCACGACGAACAGGCCCACCGGCACGAGTACCTGGTGGGACAGCTCGTACCCGACCGGGCGCTCGTCCTGGGCGCGGGCATCCGGCACCTGCCCAGCCGGCAGGCCGCCCGGGACCGGCTCGCCACGCTGGTGGCCGTCGAGCGGTACGAACACCTGGCCATGAACACCGAGCAGACCGTCAACGCCGAGGTCGCCCGCGCCGCGATCCCGATCCACCGGACCCTCCTCGCCCGGGGCGTGCGGACCAGGGCCCTCGGCCCGCCGCCCGCCGACGGCGACAGCCTGCGCCCCGAGATCCGGGAACTGCGCCGGCTGCGGATCGAGGGCCGCGAAACCCTGGACGTACCCCTCAAGTTGTTCGTCGTCGACCGCAGGGTCGCGCTGTTCCCCGTCGTCCCGCACGACTACGACCGGGGCTTCCTGGAGATCTCCCAGCCGCCGATCGTCGAGGCGCTGCTCGCCCAGTTCGAACGGCACTGGGAGCGGGCGACCCACCCGGAGGAGCACGCCGTGTCGCAGATCGTCCTGACGGCCCGGGAGCAGGCCCTGATCGCGCTGCTCGTCCAGGGCCACACCGATCAGACGGCGGCGCGGGAACTCCAGATCGGGCTCCGCACCGTGAGCAAGATCCTCCGGGGGCTGATGGACCGGCTGGAAGTGGAGAACCGGTTCCAGCTCGGGCTGGCCCTCGGCACCCTGCGTGCGGCCCGCCTCCCGGACCGTCCGGGCTGGTCCGAGGTCGCCGCCGCCCCTTCGCCCCGGGGTGCGGCGCCTGATGACGGGTCCGCCGCCCGGCACCCGTCGGCCGCGCCCGACGCCCGGCCCGGCGCACCAGGACGTTCCGGGTCCCCCGCACCACCACCGCCCACCCCGCACCCCCAGGAGCCCCGATGAGTACCCATCGCCGCCTTGCCCTTCTTCTCCTCGCACTCGTCGCCGGGCTCGCGATCGCCGGGGCCGGCGGAGGAGGTGGCAGCGTGACCAGCTTCGACGATCCGCCGGCGTGGCCGTGGTGCGGGGGCTGCATCACCGACTACCAGTAGCGGGGCGCGCCGGCCGGCCCGTGGACGGGAGCGGGCCAGCCGGCGGGAGCCGTGGTGCTGTCGCCGCGGCGCAGATCTCCGCTGGCGGGAGGGTCGCGTCGATCGACCTCAGTTTGTTCAGTGACCGGTAGTGCTCGACGGCGGACGCGAGCGCGGGCCGGTAGGACCGCAGTCCGAGGGTGACGCGTTCGGCGCTGTCGTCGGGGCGCTGGAACAACTCGCCGCCGCACTGGTCGCAGACGTCCGTGCGTGACGGGGGCGCGAACTCGAGGTGCCAGACCCGACCGCAGGCACGGCAGAGGCGCCGCCCGGACAGCCGACGCAGGACCTCGGCGTCGGGCAGGACCAGTTCGACCGCCCGGTCGACGGGGGTGCCCCGTTCGTCGAGCAGGGCGTCGACCGCCGCCGCCGGGACCGTGTGGCCCGGGAGTCCGTCGAGGACGAAGCCGGCGGCGCCGAGCCGGGCCAGGTGGTCGCGGATCAGGGACACCAGCAGCTGCTCCGGCACGGGTTCGCCCGCGTCCATGTGCCGCCTCGCCTGGACTACGAACGGGGCGTCCGCCCGGGTTCCGGTCTGGAAGACGTCGCCCGAGGTGATCACCGGCACGCCGAGGTGCGCGGCGAGGAGACCGGAGATGGTCTCCCGTTCGCTACCGGGCGGTCCGAGGACGATCAGACGCATCGGCGCATCCTAGCGGCCTGTGGCCGGTGACCGCGTGGCGCTGGCGGTACTGCCGTGCCCGGGCCTCCCGCTCTCCACGGTCGCTCCGGTGCCGGCCGTGACCGCGCGGTCGTGCGCTCAGCGCGCCTCGTGACCTGTCGGGTCGAGGCGGCGGAATCCGAGTGCGGTGTAGAGGCGCAGCGCGGGCGTGTTGGTCGGGTCGACGCGGAGTGCGACCTGGGGTCGGTCGGTGTGCGCGGCGAGGGTGAGTACGGTGGCCAGCAGCCGGTGGGCGAGGCCGGTGCGTCGGTGGGCCGGGGCGACGTGCAGGTCGATGACGAACGGGCAGTCAGGGGTGTCCGGCCACGGTGCGCGGTGCACGGTGTAGACGGCGGCGACCGGCTGACCGTCGTGGTCGACGCGCAGGCACGCTCCATGCCAGAGCGCACCGTACTGGCCGTGGAAGCTCGACCGAATGTCGTGGATGGACTCTTCCACGGTCGACCAGGAGACCCCCGGATCGTAGGCGGAGAAGTACAGGCGGCCGAGGGGTTCGTAGTCCTCGACGCACGCCCGCCGGATCCCGTGGCCGGACACGGGCATCGGGGTGGCGTCGGCGATGAGGACGGTCACAGCGGCAGCCTAGCCTCATCGCGATCTGGGCTGGCGCTGCGACCGGGCCACGTCCGGCGGTTCAGTCGCGCCGCCCCATCCTCCCCGGCCACCAGATCCGGTCCCCCAACTGGTGGGCCAGCGCCGGCACGAGCAGCGAACGCACCACGATCGTGTCCAGCAGGACCCCGACCATCACCGCCACACCCACCTCGACCAGGGCCACCAGCGGCAGCACCGCCAGCGCCGCGAACGTGGCCGCCAGCACCACCCCGGCCGACGTGATCACCCCGCCGGTGACCGCCAGCCCCCGCAGGGTGCCCTCCCGCGTGCCGTGCCGCCCGGACTCCTCCCGGACCCGGGACATCAGGAAGATGTTGTAGTCGATGCCGAGCGCGATCAGGAACACGAACGCGAACAACGGGAACGACGTGTCGGCCCCGGCGAAGCCGAACACGTACTCGAACAGCAGCGTGCACAGGCCCAGCGTCGCGACGAACGACAGCACCACGGTGCCGATCAGCAGCAGCGGGGCCAGCAGCGAACGCAGCAGCAGGGCAAGGATCAGCGTGATCAGGGCCAGGACCAGCGGAATGATCACCGTCAGGTCCCGCCGGGACGCCGCCCGGGTGTCGAGCTGCACGGCCGTGAACCCGCCGACCACGGCTGAGGCGTCGGGCACCGCGTGCACCGCCTCGCGGAGCCGGCGGACCGTCTCCGCGGCGGCGTCGCTGTCCGCGGGATCGGTCAGAGTCGCGTCGATCCGGACGAGACCGTCCACGACCTTCGGCGGTGCGGCCGGCGTGCCCGGCCGGCTCGGGTAGGGCACGACGGCGGCGACGCCCGGCACCCGGGCGGCAGCGACCACGGCGTCCAGGTCCGACGCGCGGGCGATCACGACGGCGGGACTGCCCGCGCCGGCCGGGAAGTGCCGGCCGATCGCCTGCTGCCCCTCGACCGAGTCGACGGTCTTCGTGAACGACTCGCTCTGCGGCACGCCCCCGGCGTCGAGCCGGAACAGCCCGCCGGCCAGGACGAGGAGCAGCAGGGACGGCACGATCCAGGCCAGCCGGGCGTTGCGCCCGACGAACCCGGCGATCCGGGTCCACCAGGGATGGTCGTCCCCGGGCTGCCCCGGCCGGGGCACGAGCGGCCAGAACGCCCACCGGCCGCCGAGCAGCAGCAGCGCGGGCAGCAGGGTCAGCATGACGACCAGGGCGGCGAGCACCCCGGCGGCCCCGACCGGCCCGAGCGCCCGGTTGGAGTTGAGGTCGGAGACCAGCAGGCACAGCATGCTCGCGGCGACGGTCAGCGCGGAGGCGACGATCGCGGGCGCCGCGCCGCGCAGGGCCGCGAGCATCGCGTCGACGGGCCGGTCGTGGCGGCGGAGCTCCTCGCGGTACCGGGCGATGAGCAGCAGCGCGTAGTCGGTACCGGCGCCGAACACCAGGACCGTGAGGATGCCCTGGGCCTGCCCGTTGAGGTCGACGACGTCGTTCTTCGCGAGGGCGTACACGACGGCGGCGGCCGCCGCGTAGGCCACGCCGACCGAGGCCATGGGGATGATCCAGAGCACCGGGCTGCGGTACACGACGAGCAGGATGACCAGCACGACCCCGGCCGTGACCAGCAACAACTGCACGTCGATGCCACCGAACACCGCGACCAGGTCGGCCACCAGCCCGGCGGGCCCGGCCACGTGCACGACGAGGCCGGGCGGCGCGCCGTCGCGGGCCAACTCCCGGAGCCCGGCCACGGTGGGCCCGACCTTCTGGCCGCCGGCGGTGACCGGTACGAAGACCTGCACGGCCTCCTTGTCGTCGCTCTCCGTGGCGAAGGCCGCGCCGCCGACCCCGGGCACCTGGGGAACCTTGGCGACCACGGCCGCGATGGCGGCGCGGTCCGGGTCGGTCAGGCCGCCACGGCGCTCGAAGACGACGACGGCCGGGGTGGTCGGCGTACCGGTGAAGGCGGCCGCGCTCTGCTGGGCGCGGGTCGCCTCGGCGCTGGCCGGCAGGAACGCGGCGTTGTCGTTCGTCTGGACCTCGGACAGTTTGCCGGACAGCGGGCCGAGGACTCCGGCGGCCACGAACCAGCCGAGCACGACGAGGGCGGCGACGCCGAACGCGTAGCGGGACTTGGACATGGGGCACACGATAAACCCCACCCAGGGGGCCATCCGGAGCACTCCCCACTCCGAATGCAGCTGTGAACAGGCGAAATCTCGACGGGTACCGGCACCTGCGGGCGCTCCCGGGTCCGGTACCCGTCACGCCCGTGGGTCTGGTCCTCCCGTCCGATGCGGTGGGTTACGGTGGCGGGCGTACCCGGATAGTTCGTTGATGTGGGGATTTCCGTGTTGCCTGTGACTGTGGGGACCGTGGCCGAGTTGACGGGTGGCCGGTTGGTCGATGTCGCCGATGACCAGGTGTTAGTGATGGGTCCGGTGGTGATGGATTCGCGGCAGGTGGCTCCGGGTGGCCTGTTCTGCGCGTTCGACGGCGAGCATGCCGACGGGCACGCCTTCGCCGGGGCCGCTGTCGCCGCCGGTGCCGTGGCGGTGCTCGCGTCGCGTCCGGTCGGCGTGCCGGCGGTGGTTGTCGAGGATGTGCAGACGGCGTTGGGGCGGCTGGCGGCCGGGGTGCTGCGGGAGTTGCCTGCCGTGGTGGTGGCGGTGACCGGGTCGGCGGGTAAGACGAGCACGAAGGACCTTCTCGGACAGGTACTCGCCGATGTGGGTCCTACGATCGCGCCGGTCGGTTCGTTTAACAACGAACTGGGTTTGCCGTTGACGGTGTTGCGGGCTGACGGGTCGACCCGGTTCCTGGTGTTGGAGATGGGCGCGCGGGGTAAGGGGCATATCGCGTACCTGACGACGATCGCCCCGCCGACCGTGGCGGTGGTGACCAATGTCGGGCATGCGCATGCCGGTGAGTTCGGCGGTGGTCCGGAGAAGATCGCCGAGGCCAAGGCGGAGCTGGTGGAAGCCCTCGGGACGGACGGGTTCGCGGTCCTCAACGCCGACGACCCCCTCGTGGCGGCCATGGCCAGCCGGACCTGCGGTCAGGTCGTCACCTACGGGCGGTCGGCCACTGCGCGGGTCCGGGCTGTCGAGGTCGTGCTCGATGAGCTGGCCCGTCCGTCGTTCACCCTTGTCGCCCCGGATGGCCAGGCCCCGGTGCGGCTTGACCTGCACGGCGTGCACCAGGTGGCCAACGCGCTCGCCGCCGCTGGAGCAGCTCACGCGCTCGGCGTGCCGGTCGGGCGGATCGCGGCGAGCCTGTCGCGTGCGCGTCGGCTGTCGGGCGGTCGGATGGAGGTGTCCACCCGCACGGACGGGGTGACGGTGGTCAACGACGCGTACAACGCGAACCCGGAGTCCGTGCGCGCAGCCCTCGACGCGTTGGCGCTGTTGGCGGGGAGCCGCCGGCAGGTGGTGGTGCTGGGTGCGATGCGGGAGCTGGGTGAAGAGTCGCCGGCCGCACATGTGCGGGTGGGCGAGGGGGCGGGCGGTCAGGCGGCCGTCCTCGTCGTGATCGGCGACGGACCCGAGGCCGGTTCCCTGGCTGAGGGCGCACGCCGGGCCGGGGTCGAAGCGCTGCGCGCGGTGGATGTGCCGGCCGCTGTCGAGCTGCTCGACGCGGTGCTGCGTTCTGGGGATGTGGTGTTGGTAAAGGCGTCCAACGGTGTGGGGCTCCAGGGACTGGCACGCCAGCTCGCGGAGCCCCACCGTCTGGCCTAGGAGACCGGCACGAGCCTTGTGGCCAGCCAGGCTGCGATGTCGGTGCGCAGCTCGGCGAGGCCGTCGGAGCCGAGCAGGATGACGACGTCGCCGGGGTGGGCGGTGTAGCTGACGAGGTCGGGCACCTCGACGGCGAGTACCTGATGCAGGGGTTTGCCGCTGTGCAAAATCTCCGCGGTGATGGCGTGCCCCGCGTCGTCCGTGGGCGCGGTGCTGTTGGCGGCGTTGACGTCGAGGAGGAAGATCCGGTCAGCGCCGGTGGCGAGTTCGTGGCCGATCTGCGGGCCGTGGGCGGTGACACGCGTCCAGTCGACGGGTTCGCACACCGCGATGACCTTCCCACCCTCACAGGTCATCAGCCGCGCGGCGGCGAGGTCGGCGGCGATGGCTGTCGGGTGGTGGGCGTGGGAATCGAGGATGACCACCCCGCCGGCCTCGGAGCGTTCCAGCCGGCGCCGCACTCCGGTGTACCCGGCGAGTGCTGCCACGGCCTCGCGGGTGTCGACGCCCAGGTGCGCGGCGGCGGCGAGCGCGCCGACGGCGTTGTGGGCCATGTGCGCGCCGGGCACGTCCAGTTCCATCGTGATCCGGCCGTGGGGACTGTCGAGGACGAGGGTGCTGGACGTCGGGTGCGCGGTGACGCTGTCGATGCGCCACATCGCGGTGTCGGCCCGGCCGTAGGTGACGATCCGCAACTGCGGTGCCGACACCGCCAGGCGAGTGGCCAGCTGCCTGGTGCCGGGGTCGTCGAGGTTGATGATCAGCGTGCCGCCGTCGGTGATCGAGGCGGCGAACTGTTCGGCGGCATCGAGAAGGTCCTCCAGCGTCGGGTACTCCTCGGTGTGGTCGTTGTCGAGGTTGGTGATGAGCGCCATCGAGGGGCGCAGGGCCAGGAAGGAGCGGTCGGACTCATCCGCCTCGCACACGAACAGCCGACTGGTCGGGTTGAAGTGCGCCGGGCCGAATCCGGCGGCGGGTACGGCGCCGATCATGTGGGAGGGATACATGCCCGCGCCGCGCAGGATCGTGGTGAGCATCGTGGTCGTGGAGGACTTGCCGTGACAGCCGGCGACCGCGATCGTGCAGCGCCAGGCCATCAGATGCGCCATCGCCACGGCCCGGTGCACAACCGGCAAACCCCGCCTGTGCGCCTCGGCCACCTCGGGGTTGTCGGGGCCGATCGCGGAGGTGACGACGACGCAGGTGGCGTCCGCAGGAACAAACCTCGGGTCGTGGCCGAGGTGCACCCGGCCGAACTCCTGCACCCGGGCGAACGCCACACCCGGATTCGCGTCGCTGCCGGACACGACGGAGCACGCCTGGTGCAACAGCTCCGCCAGGGCGCTCATGCCGGCCCCGGCGATGCCGACCAGATGCGGCCTCGACAGGTCCAACTGGTCGGGGGCGGTCGCGTCGGGCTGGAAGTTGCCACCTCGAGAACTCATGGTCATTCCCTTCATTCGTGGAGCCGGCACACGGTGCCGCCGCGTGTCGGGCAGGCCCGCTCCGCCGCCGGACTCGGGGTCAGCAGCGACGGAGCGGGAGACGATGGCGACTCGGAGAAACCAGCGGGCCGCAGGACTTCGAGTCCACTCGGGCCGGTGAACCGGCCACGTTCAGCAAACCGCGATTCGCGGAGTGTGAGTAGGCTGTCAAGGCCCCAGACGTGGTGAAAGCGGTGAAAGATCGACTTCCCGGCAGAGGTACGACATGGCGCACAGTCGCACTAGCAACGACCGACTAGCAGCAGTTATCGCAGAGACCGGGCTGTCGCATGCCCAGATCGCGCGGGCGTTCACCCGGGTGGCCGACGAGGTCGGAGCGCCGGAGTTCGCGGCGGTCAGCCGGTCGCACGTGTCGCACTGGGTGACCGGCACGGTCCCGTCCGGACGAGCGCCGACGATCCTGTGTGAGTCGCTGTCCCGCCGCCTCGGCAGGGAGATCACCCTGGCGGACATCGGTCTGGGAACCGAGAAAGACTCATCGGCCCCAAGGCCTGACTGGCACGCCGATACGCTGGTGGCGTTGGCCGATCTCGGGAGAGTGGACGTGGACGCAGACCGACGCCGCCTCATGCAGGGCGCCGCGTACTCCCTGGCCTCGCTCGCGGTTCCCGCCCCGGACTGGTGGGAGCAGATGCCCGAAGCGTCTGCCTGTCGTCATCCCGTAGGCGGCCGTGGGGTCGGACACGGTGATGTCGAGGCGGTCCGGGACATGGTTTCGATGTTCTCGACCGTCGACCAGCGCCGCGGCGGAGGCCACGCCCACACCGCGGTCGTCGGCTACCTCACCCGTGATGTCACGGCCTACCTACGCGGAGCGTTCGCCGACGAACATGTTCGTCGTGGCATGTTCTCCGCAGCCTCGGAGCTGGCCTATCTGGCGGGCTGGATGGCGTTCGACAACTCCGAACACGCCATCGCCCAGCACTATTTCACCAATGCGGTGAAACTCGCCGCCGAAGCCGATGACGCACCACTGGCGGGCCACGTACTTCGCGCCATGGCGCACCAGGCCGTCGACCTAGGCCACCCACAGCACGCGCTGCACCTGGCTGAAGCCTCAGTGGATGGCCGCCGGTACACCGACTCGAGTCCCCGGGAACGCGCGCTGCTCAAGATCGTGCATGCCCGCGCGTTGGCCGCCGCTGGACGGAAGTCGGACGCCGCAGTCGCCTTGCTGCGTGCGGAGGATGACCTTGCCACAGCCACGGCCGGGGACGAGGAGCCTTCGCGGGTGTTCTTCTTCGCCGAGGCGAGCCTGGCGCACGAGACCGCCTGCACCCTGCGCGACTGCGGCGACCTGGCCGGTGCCGCCAGTCATTTCCGTCGCAGCGTGCGGACCCGCAAGGCCGCGAAGTTCACGCGCACGCACGCCGTGACCCTCGGCTACCTCGGAGCTGTCCAAGCCCGTCAGGGAAATCTCGAAGAAGCCTGCGGCACGTGGTCGGCGTCCCTGGACGCAATGGACGGCATCCGCTCCGGCCGCACCCGCCAGGTCGCCGCCGACATCCGCTCCACCCTCAGTCCTTTCCGCGCGCGGGGCACCCGCACCGTGGCCGACCTGGAAACCCGCGCGGCCGACTACCTGGCCAACAACACCTGACCCACCAACGAGAGGAACCCTGCGATGCCCGAGTCCTTCCCCGTCGAGGTGATCGGCCACGTCATCGGCGGACGCACCGAACCCACCGACGACAACTGGGGCGGCAGCCGCTGCGTCATCCGCATCGACCCGAGCATGTTCCCCACCGACGCCACCCTCGGCCTGGAGGACTTCTCCCACCTCGAAGTCGTCTGGCACTTCCACCTCCAAGACCTCGACGGCCTGTTCCTCGGCGCCCGCAGCGCCCGCGACAACCCCGCCTGGCCCAAAGCCGGCAGCCTCGCCCACCGCAACATGAAACGCGTCAACCGCATCGGCGTCTCCCGCTGCCGACTCCTGAAAGTCGACGGACTCGACCTGCACGTCGAAGACCTCGACGCCGTCCACGGCAGCCCCGTACTCGACATCAAACCCTGGTTCCCCGAATTCGGCCCCCGCGGACCCATCCACCAAGCCGACTGGTCGCGGAAGATGCTGGGCGCGTACTTCGCCCCCATGGTGCCTGTGATCGAGGTATAGCGCCGATTGCCTTGTCAGCGAGGACACAGAGAACCGTTCTGGCGAGCTGCAGCCACACTTCTTACGAGCCTGCGTGTCTCTGGGATTCGTATGACTTCAAGACACGAACGACCTCATGCCTCCGTGCGTGCAGCACATTGATCGAGCCGAGGGTGATGGCGCCCAGCTCGGGTAGAAACTGTGGGCCGCCGCCAAACACGTCGAACTCGGGGAACAAGTTCGCGTAGGGAGTCCACGCCACGATGTGTTGATAGGTTCGCACCTTAATCACATCAATCTTGGTGATGACCTCCCAGGGGATCCATGCTGCCTCCGTGCGGGAGTAGACCTGGAGACCGGCCACCCCGACCTCGATTCGGACTGGAGATCTGGCCATCCGAAAGAACCCGACGGTAACCACGGCCAGGAAGACCACTCCGATCACGGCTCCCACCCGACCGATACCCGAGAATTCCGACGACAGCGAGATGACCAGAAGAAGCAACGCCAGGATGGTATTCAGCACGACGATGAACCAATAGACCTTGCGATGTGATTCCAGGGTGGTGAACCCGCCTTCGGGGTTCCCGCGATCAATGCGTGTCACGTTCCACGGCGGCGACGGGTGTTGCGATTCGGCCGCGCTCGACAACGCGGGTTGAGATGTTGAGGCTGCGCGAGTCGGCGCAGACGCATCCGTTCGCTGGTCATGCATTCTGGTCCGAGGGTCCGTCTGCGGTGAAACATCCGACACGGCAGCAGGTCGAGCATTCAGTCGAGTCAATTCATCAGGTGTCACCGCGATCGATGACAGCGGCGAAATCGAGAGTCGGGCCACAGCGACAGACATCTGCTCGGCGTCGGTCTCGTCATAACAGGCGATGAAGACATCGCCTGTCGGACCTTGACTGAGCTCTGTGACGGATGGACGGAGACGAAGCTGAGCGATCTCCTGGTAGTCGCCGCTCAAGATGTCGGTGCTCCCAAGGCTCACCGCGTCTGACGCAGTTAAGATCGTGCTGCCGCCGTTCATGACGAGTAACCCCATAGGGTTTGTCATGGTTCGCGGGATCCGTCGAGCGTCCCCCGCTCCCAAGGCGGTGATCAGCGTGCCGGCGTTCCCGATGACGACTAGCTCATGTGAGTTTATCCAAGCGGCGTTAGTGGCTACCGCAGTCGGGTACGCCAACTCGTAGCCGCGCTGGTCACCTAGTCGCCTGCCGAGCTGAACCATGGACGGACCCGGCCGCCCTTCCAAACTCCCATTACTCAACGCCCATGCCTCACCCTGGGGATGCGCGAGCAAGCAGGTAGCCCCAGGTAGCGCTCCAGCGATGACGGTAACCCGGCCATCATGGAATCGTCCGACCCCTGAACCTCTAGCGAAGAGGAACCCGCCGTCAGAGTCAACGAGAGGGCTGCGGTGACACCCCGGTATCGGCACGGCCCATCCGATGGTTCGGCGCTTCAGGTCAGCAGCCAGAACACCTCGGTCGGTCGTCACCAGGAGACGGTCGCGGTCGATACTGGCAAGTCCCAGTTGCCTCGATGAGTCGACCGTCAAAATCACTTGGCCTTCCACGCCAGGTACACCAGAACGGATCAGACCGCCCCTTTCCCCCGGCTGCGTCCATCGCCCTGGCGGCGCCTCTGTCGTCGCCATCAAGTCGGTGAGCGTGGTGTGAGCCTCACCCCGGAAGGCTGCCCGATCGTGTACACGTGAAAGCAATTCCTGCGGCGGAACCAGCCCGCTCAACATCGCCTCGAAATGATCGACGTCGAGCAGTAGCACCTCTAGGCGGTCACCGTCAGCCACGTCGGCGAGCGCCTCATCGCTATAGCCGGACATCGACAGAAATACCCCGTACGTACCAGCCAGCCGCTGCCGCACACGCTTCTGTAACTTCGCGATGTACCCCGTGTCGGCTCTCGGCCTCTCCCACTTGGCCTCCAACACATACCGGATGCCATCGACAGCGAATGCGACATCAATCTCGCCCTTGGCCCGCACCGAGGCCTCGGCAACTAAGCCCCAACAGCGCAGCATCTCAGCGATGACCTCGTTGAAGCGTTGGCCGCGAGACTGCGGCGTGTGGCCGTCAAGCCGCGCAAGTCTGCCGTACTCTTCTATCAGCCGTCGTAGGCCCAGAATGTCCTGCACACCGACAGTCTGCACGTCGACCAGTCGTAATGTCTCCCGCCGCAGGTAGATGCCTCTTCACCGGTACTGCAGCGTTGCCGTGGCTGGCTCGCGAGATCCCGATAAGCGCTCAGAGAGCCGAGCGAGGTTGCTGCGGACCGAGCGAACTGTCCGGTTCGGCCTTGAGTTGATGCGAGTCGGACAACCTGCTGTCCGTAGTCTCAGGCCGCCCGGTAGCTGACCTAGCCCATCACGGTCGCTTAGTGCCCGGCCGTGTCCAGTGCCCCGCGCAGCTCCTCCGCCCGCCCCCGCAGATGCGCCAACATCAACCCCGCCGAGGGCGTCAGCAACCGCTCGGACAACAACGTCACCCCGACGGCCCGCCGCACCGACTCCAACGCCACCGGCAACGCCACCAACCGTTCATCGGTACTCACCACCAGCCCGGGCAGCGCCGCGATCATGTCGGTCTCCACGAGCAGCGCCCGCATCGTCAGGATCGACGTGCACTCGACCCGGTCGGCGGGCAACTCCAGGTGATGCCGGGCCAGAACCTGTTCGAGCTCCTGCCGGAGCGCCGTCTGGGTGAGCGGCAGGATCCACGGATAGTCCATCAGGTCGGCCAGCGTCAGATCGGCCCGACCGACGGCCGGGTGTCCGGCGCGGACGACGAGACGCACGGGCTCGCTGTACAGGGTCACCTGGCGCAGCTCAGGACGGGTGTGCACCGGGTTGAGCCGCCCCACGATCAGGTCGACCTCCCCGGCGAGCAGCGCCGGCACCAGCGTGTCGAACGTCGACTCGCGGACGACGACCGTGACGCCGGGCCGGTCGCGTTTCAGGGAGGCGATGGCCCGGGGCAGCAGGACGTTGGAGCCGGCGAGCAGGGTGCCGATGGTGACGGTGCCGACCTCGGCGTCGGCGAGGCCGACGATCCGTTCGCCGGCCCGGCGCAGTTCGGTGAGCACCGCGCGGGCGTGCTCCAGGAAGGCCTCGCCGTAGACGGTCGGGCGCATGCCGCGCGGGCCGCGGGTGAACAGGTCGACGCCGAGGAGGTCCTCGACCTCGCGGAGGGCGCGGGTGGCGGCGGGTTGGGCGAGCCGGAGGTGTTCGGCGGCGCGGAGGACGCTGCCGTGGTCGGCGATGGCGGTGACCAGGACGAGGTGGCGGAGTTTGAGTTTGCCGCCGAGCAGGTCCGGCACGGGGTCTCCTATATCAAACTTGTTATGCCTAAGGCGCAGATCAGTATTAGTCAAGCATAGCTCTGGGGGTCAGAGTGATGGGCACAACCCGACCCGAGGAGATCCGGTGCTGTACATCGACGGAGCTTTCGAGTCCGCCGCCGACACGTTCGCGCTGGTGGACCCCACGGACGGCCGCACGACCGGTGTGGTGCCCGAGGCGTCCGCCGGGCACGTGGACCGGGCCGTGGCCGCCGCCCGGCGCGCGCTGGGTGGGCCGTGGGGCGACGCGGGGGTCGAGGAACGCCGGGCCGTGCTGCGCCGGATCGCCGACGGGATCGAGGCCCGGTTCGACGAGTTCGTGGCCGCCGAGGTGGCCGACACCGGGAAGCCCCGCGCGCTGGCCGCGACCGTGGACATCCCGCGCGCGGTGGGCAACTTCCGGGCGTACGCGGATCTGCTGTACGGGCGGGCCGAGGAGGCGTACCCGACGGCGGCGCACGGTTGGAACTCCGGCGCGGCGCTGTCGTACACGCTGCGCCGGCCGCTGGGTGTGGTCGCGGTGGTCGCGCCGTGGAACCTGCCGCTCCTGCTGCTGACCTGGAAGGTCGCGCCGGCGCTGGCCATGGGCAACACGGTGGTGGCCAAGCCCAGCGAGCTGACCCCGCGCACGGCGACCCTGCTCGCGGAGGTGATCGACGCGGCCGGCGTACCCGCCGGGGTGTTCAACCTGGTGCACGGGGCCGCCGCGACCGGGGCGCTGCTGGTGGCGCATCCCGGGGTGGACGCGATCGCGTTCACCGGGGCCACCGCGACCGGTCGGACGATCATGAAGGCTGCCGCCGAGCACCTGACCCCGGTGTCGTTCGAGCTGGGCGGGAAGAACGCGGCCGTGGTGTTCGCCGACGCGGATCTGGAGGCGGCGGTCGCCGGTACGGTCCGGTCGAGTTTCACGCACGCCGGGCAGATCTGCCTGTGCACCGAGCGGGTGTACGTGCAGCGTCCCGTCTATGACCGCTTCGTCCGGGCACTGGCCGAACAGACCCGGGCACTCAGACCGGGCGTCGACTACGGCCCGATGATCTCCGCCGAGCACCGCGCGAAGGTTCTGGGCTACTACCGGCTGGCCGAGGAGGAGGGCGCGACGGTCGAGGTGGGCGGCAACGCCATGGACCAGGGCTTCTTCGTCGAACCGACCGTGCTGACCGGGCTCGGCGACGACACTCGGACCGTGCGGGAGGAGATCTTCGGGCCGGTGTGCCATGTGGCGCCGTTCGACACGGAGACCGAGGTGGTGGGGCGGGTGAACGACTCGGAGTACGGGCTGGCGGCCACCGTGTGGACCACCGACCTGTCCCGGGCGCACCGGGTCGCGGCGCGGATCGAGGCCGGCATCGTGTGGGTGAACTGCTGGAACCTGCGGGATCTGCGTACCCCCTTCGGAGGTCTGCGTTCTTCGGGGATCGGCCGGGAGGGCGGCGCGCACTCGCTGGACTTCTTCTCGGAGCCGGTGACGGTGTGCGTCGGGATCGGGGCGGAGCAGTGATCCGGGAAGCAGCCGACAGACTCGCCGAGGCCCGGCGGACCGGGGTGCCGTGCGCGCCCGTCCGGGACCTGGTCGGCACCGCCGCCGAGGCCTATGCCGTCCAGGCTCTGGGCACGGAGCGCGCGCTGCTCGACGGCCGCCGGCTCGTGGGGCGCAAGATCGGGCTGACCTCGGTGGCCGTGCAGCGCCAGCTCGGGGTGGACTCGCCGGACTTCGGCGCGCTGTTCGCCGACATGTGCCTGCCCGACGGCGCGGAGGTGCCGGCCGGGGCGGTGCTGCAACCCAAGGCCGAGGCGGAGGTGGCGTTGGTTCTCGACCGCGACCTCGACCGCGGGCGGCACACCGTGGCGGACCTGATCCGGGCCACCGCGTTCGCGCTGCCGGCGATCGAGGTCGTGGGCAGCCGGATCCGGGACTGGGACATCACGCTGGTGGACACGGTGGCCGACAACGCGTCCTCGGGCCTCTACGTGCTCGGCAACCGGCCCGTGGCCCTCGCCGACGTGGACCTGCGGCTCGCCGGCATGGTCATGGAGCGCCGGGGCGAGCAGGTCTCCGTCGGGCTCGGTGCGGCCTGCCTCGGGCATCCGCTGCACGCCGCGCTGTGGCTCGCCGACACCCTCTCGGCCCTGGGCACCCCGCTGCGGGCCGGGGACACGGTGCTCACCGGGGCGCTCGGCCCGATGGTCGCGGCGGTGCCCGGGGACGTGCTGGAGGCCCGGATCGACGGTCTGGGTTCGGTGCGGGTCGCGTTCGGAGGAGAATCATGAAACACCTCGACGGGTACGCGGGGCAGAGCGCCCTCGACGGGTACGCGCGGCAGCTCGACGACGCCGTCCGCGACCGTCGGGCGATCCCCCGGCTGACCAGCGCCGGACCGCTCGACGTCGCGTCGGCGTACGCGGTGCAGCGCGCGGCCCTCGACCTGCGGGTCGCCCGGGGCGAGACCTTCGTGGGCGTGAAGATGGGCTTCACCAGCCGGGCGAAGATGGCCCAGATGGGCGTCGCGGACCTGATCTGGGGCCTGCTCACCGACGCCATGGTCGTGGAGGACGGCGGCCGGCTCGACCACGCGGCGCTGATCCACCCCCGGGTGGAACCGGAGCTCGCGTTCCTGCTCGGCGAGCCCCTCTCCGGGCCGGTCACCCCGGCCACGGCGGCCCGCGCGGTCGCCGGCGTCGCGGTCGCGTACGAGGTGCTCGACTCCCGGTTCGCCGACTTCTCCTTCTCGCTGCCCGACGTGATCGCCGACAACGCCTCGGCCGCCGCGTTCGGGGTCGGCCCGTGGCACGACCCGTCGTCGGTGGACCTGGCGAACCTGGGCATGCTGCTGGAGATCGACGGCCGGGTCGCGGCGGCGGGGTCCTCGGCGGCGATCCTCGGGCACCCGCTGCGGTCGCTCGTGGCGGCGGCCCGGCTCGCGGGGGCTGCCGGTCTGGCGCTGGAGCCGGGCTGGGTCGTGCTGGCCGGGGCCGCGACGGCTGCGGTGGAGCTGCCGGCGGGCGCGCACGTCCGGGTGGTCGCGGCGGGTCTGGGACACGTGGAGGTGACGACGTGACCGGCCACGACCCGCGACCGGCGACCGCTCCGGGCCCGGACGGTCCGGCCGACGCCGTACCGGCAGTGTCCGGCGAGGATGCCGCCGCCCCGACCGTGACCGGTCGAGGCGAGGCGCTGACCGTGGCCGGGGCCGCGCCGCCCCGGGGCCGGTTCCCGCACGTCCGCCGGGCCGGTGACCTGCTCTTCGTGTCCGGTACCAGTTCGCGGCGGCCCGACGGCACGTTCGCGGGGGCCACCGCCGACCCGATGGGCGTCACCGACCTCGACATCCGCGCGCAGACCACGGCCGTGCTCGACAACGTGGCGGCCATCCTCCGGGCGGCCGGCGCGGACCTCGCCGACGTGGTGAACGTGACCACGTACCTGGTGAGCATGAACGACTTCGGCGGGTACGACGCCGTCTACTCCGAGTACTTCGACGAGTCCGGGCCGGCCCGCACCACGGTCGCCGTGCACCAGCTCCCGCACCCGCACCTGTTGATCGAGATCGCCTGTGTGGCGTACGCGCCGAGGAGGCCGCAGTGAGGCAACCGTTCAACTTCCAGCGCTGGATCGACGAGCACCGCGACCTGCTCCGCCCGCCCGTGGGCAACGTGCAGGTCTGGCAGGGCACCGACCTGATGGTCACCGTCGTCGGCGGTCCCAACCAGCGCACCGACTTCCACGACGACCCGGTGGAGGAGTTCTTCTACCAGCTCCGGGGCAACATGGTCCTGCGGATCATGGAGGAGCCGGGCCGGCCGCCGGTGGACGTGCAGCTCAACGAGGGCGACGTGTACCTGCTGCCCGCGCACGTCCGGCACTCCCCCCAGCGCCCAGAGCCGGACAGCATCGGCCTCGTGGTCGAGTACGCCCGGCCGGAGGGCCACCTCGACGCCTTCGAGTGGTACTGCCTGGAGTGCCACCACCTCGTCCGCCGCTCCGAGGTGCGGGTCACGTCCATCGTGGACGACCTACCCCCGGTGTTCACCGCGTTCTACGACTCCGACCGGCTGTGCCCGCACTGCGGCGCGACCCATCCCGGGAAGCAGTGGCCGGAGTCCGCGCGGCCCGTGGTCGAGGTGCGCCCGTGAGGCCGCCGGTGGTGGACAGCCACGCGCACGTGTTCCCCGAGATCAGCCGGGCGGAGGGCCGGGCCCTGGGCGTGGCCGACGAGCCGTGGCTGCGCCGGGACGCCGACGGCGCGGGCATGATGATGACCGGCGGGGCCGAGTACCGGCCGGTGACCGCCGGGTTGTGGGACCCCGTCGAACGGCTGGCCGCGATGGACGCCACCGGGGTCGACATCCAGGTCGTGTCGTCCACGCCCCTGATGTTCGGCTACGACGCGCCCGCCGACCGGGCCGCCGACTGGTGCGCGCTCGTCAACGAGCGGATCCTGGCGCACTGCGCGGCGGCGCCCGAGCGCCTCGTACCCCTCTGCCAGGTGCCCTTGCAGGATGTCGACCTCGCCTGCGAGGCGGTCACCGCGGCGGTGGCGGCCGGGCACCACGGCGTGCACATCGGCAACCATGTCGGCACCGACTACCTCGACGACGGCGCGATGGTCGAGTTCCTCACGCACTGCGCCCAGCTCGGCGCGCCCGTGCTCGTGCACCCGTGGGACATGCTCGGCGCGGACCGGATGGCCGGCCACATGCTGCCCTGGCTCGTCGGGATGGCCGCCGAGACCCAGCTGACCATGTTGCGGCTGGCCCTGTCCGGGGCGTTCGACCGGCTGCCGGCGTCGCTGCGGCTGTGCTTCGCGCACGGCGGCGGCAGCTTCCCCTACCTGCTCGGCCGGGCCGACAACGCCTGGCACCGCCGCGACCTGGTGCGGGCGGACTCCGCGAAGCCGCCGTCGGGCTACCTCGACCGGTTCACCGTGGACTCCGCCGTGTTCGACCCGCGCGCGCTGCGGCTGCTCGTCGAGGTGATGGGGGCCGACCGGGTGCTGCTCGGCTCGGACTACCCGTTCCCGCTCGGCGAGGAGACCCCCGGCGACGTGGTCCGGGCCGGCATCGCCGCCCCCGACGACCGGGACCTCATCCTCGGCGGCAACGCCGTCGGCTTCTTCGACCTGAAAGGCAACCGATGACGGGCACCGTCGCGATCATCGGCTCGGGCAACATCGGCACCGACCTGATGATCAAGGTACTGCGCTCCCCCGCGCTCCGACTCGCCGCCCTGGCCGGCATCGACCCCGACTCCGAAGGGCTCGCCCGGGCCCGCGCGCTCGGCGTGCCCACCACCCACGAGGGCGTCGAGGGACTCGTGGCGATGCCCGGCTTCGACCAGGTGACGGTCGTGTTCGACGCCACCTCGGCCGGCGCGCACCGCCACCACGAGCAGGTCCTGCGCCCGTACGGGGTCCGGCTCGTCGACCTGACCCCGGCCGCGATCGGCCCGCACGTGGTGCCCGCCGTCAACCTCGACGAGCACCTCGACGCGCCCAACCTGAACATGGTCACCTGCGGCGGGCAGGCCACCGTGCCGATCGTCGCGGCCGTGCACCGGGTCGCCCCGGTCGCCTACGCCGAGATCGTCGCGTCCATCGCCTCGCGCTCGGCGGGCCCCGGTACCCGGGCCAACATCGACGAGTTCACCGAGACCACCGGGCGGGCGCTGTGCACCGTCGGCGGGGCGGCCCGGGGCAAGGCGATCATCGTGCTCAACCCGGCCGAGCCGGCCCTGATCATGCGCGAC
Source organism: Longispora urticae (assembly GCF_053902585.1). Taxonomy (NCBI): domain Bacteria; kingdom Bacillati; phylum Actinomycetota; class Actinomycetes; order Micromonosporales; family Micromonosporaceae; genus Longispora; species Longispora urticae. The sequence goes on along the minus strand of NZ_JAQZSH010000041.1, from coordinate 317,463 downwards.
ACCGTGTACTGCCTTGTCGGGGACTGCGACCCGGCCCAGGTCACGGCGTCGGTGGAGAAGATGGTCGCGGAGGTGGCGGCCTACGTGCCCGGGTACCGGCTCAAGCAGGAGGTCCAGTTCCGGGCCGTCGCTGCCGGCGACCCCCTCGCGGACCTGGGTGGACCCGGGTATCTCGTGTCCGTGTTCCTCGAGGTCGAGGGCGCGGGCGACCATCTGCCGGCGTACGCCGGGAACCTCGACATCATGACCTCCGCCGCGTTGCGGGTGGCGGAACGGCTGGTGAAGGCATGACCACGCACGACTCCCCGGCCGTGACCGGCGGCACGCACGTCTTCGTCCAGGACGTCACCCTCCGCGACGGCATGCACGCCAGCCGGCACCGGTTCAGCACCGCCCAGGTGGCCACGATCGCCGCGGCGCTGGACGCCGCCGGGGTCGCCGGCATCGAGGTCGCGCACGGCGACGGCCTCGCCGGCTCCTCCGTGAACTACGGCCCCGGCGCGCACACCGACGACGAGTGGCTGGCCGCTGCGGCCCCGGTGACCCGGAACGCGGTGCTCACCACCCTGCTGCTGCCCGGGATCGGCACCGTGGCCGACCTGCGCCGCGCGCACGCCCTCGGGGTGCGGTCCGTCCGGGTCGCCACGCACTGCACCGAGGCCGACGTGTCCGCCCAGCACATCGCCACCGCCCGCGAACTCGGCATGGACGTCGCCGGCTTCCTGATGATGTCGCACCTGGCCGAGCCGATGGAACTGGCCCGGCAGGCCCGGCTGATGGAGTCCTACGGCGCGCACTGCGTCTACGTCACCGACTCCGGCGGCCGGCTCACCATGAACGACGTCGCCGACCGGGTCCGCGCGTACCGCGACGTGCTCGACGACGCGACCGAGGTCGGCATCCACGCACACCACAACCTGGGCCTCGGGGTCGCGAACTCCGTGGTGGCCGTGGAGAACGGCGCCCGCCGGGTCGACGCGTCCCTCGCGGGGCACGGCGCGGGCGCGGGCAACTGCCCGCTGGAGGCTTTCGTGGCCGTGGCCGACCTGATGGGCTGGACCCACGGCTGCGACCTGTACGCGCTGATGGACGCGGCCGACGACCTGGTCCGGCCGTTGCAGGACCGCCCGGTGCGGGTCGACCGGGAGACGTTGACGCTCGGCTACGCCGGGGTCTACTCCAGCTTCCTGCGGCACGCCGAGGCGGCGGCCGCCCGATACGGGCTCGACACCCGCGACATCCTCGCGGAGGCCGGGCGACGCCGCATGGTCGGCGGACAGGAGGACATGATCGTGGACATCGCCCTGGACCTGGCCCGCGCCGGGGCCACCGCGCGACCGGCGCCGGCCACCGGGGCCGCACCGGCCCAGGCCGCGCCCTTCGGGGGTCTCCTCCCGGGTGGTGCCCGGTGACGAGCACCGACTACACCGAGGCCGCCGCCTTCCGCCGCGACGCCGACGACCCGCTGCCGACCCTGCGCCCCGAGTTCCACATCCCGCCGGCACCCGGCGGCCGGTACCCGGAGGCCGCCTACCTGGCCGGCAACTCCCTCGGCCTGCAACCCCGGGAGACCCGGTTCCTGATCGCCCGGGAACTCGACGACTGGGGCCGGTACGGCGTGGAGGGCCACCACCGCGCGGAGCGCCCCTGGTACCGCTACCACGAGCTGCTCCGCGAACCGGCGGCCCGCCTGGTCGGCGCGCTCCCGCACGAGACCGTGGTGATGAACTCCCTCACGGTGAACCTGCACCTGATGATGGCCACGTTCTACCGGCCGGCCGGCGAGCGGACCCGGATCGTGATCGAGGACTCGGCGTTCCCGTCGGACTCGTACGTGGTGCGCAGCCAGGCCGTCCACCATGGACTGGACCCGGACGCCACCGTGGTCCGGCTGCGGCCCCGGGCGGGCGAGGAGTGCCTGCGCACCGCCGACGTGACCGCGTTCCTGGCCGCCGAGGGGCACACCGTGGCCCTGGTGCTGCTCGGCGGGGTGAACTACCTGACCGGCGAGCTGATGGACATCGGGGCCATCACGGCGGCCACCCGGGCGGCCGGCGCGGTGTCGGGCTGGGACCTGGCGCACGCCGTGGGCAACGTGCCCCTCGCGCTGCACGACTGGGGTGTGGACTTCGCGGCCTGGTGCTCGTACAAGTACCTGAACAGCGCGCCGGGGGCGGTGGCCGGCTGCTTCGTGCACGAGCGGCACACCGCCGACCGGAGCCTGCCGCGGCTGTCGGGCTGGTGGGGCACCGATCCGGACACCCGGTTCCGGATGCCGGCGGAGTTCGAGCCGGTGGCCTCCGCCGACTCCTGGCAGCTGTCGAACCCGCCGGTGCTCGCGATGGCCCCGGTGCTGGCGTCGCTGAGGCTGTTCGACCGGATCGGGATGGCCACCCTGCGGGCGAAGAGCCTGCGGATGACGGGGTACCTGGCGGGACTGCTCGCCGAGGCCCCCGGCCTGACCGTGATCACGCCGAAGAACAGGGGCTGTCAGCTGTCCGTCCGGGTGCCCGGGGACGCGGACAAGCTGGCCGCGCGGATGGCCGAGGCGGACGGGGTGATCGCCGACGCGCGGTACCCGGACGTGATCCGGCTCGCGCCCGTGCCCCTGTACTCGACGTTCCATGACTGCTGGCGCGCCGCCGACGCGCTGGTCCACCACTCGGGGGTCTAGTTCCACCACAGGAGAGAAGGACTGATGCGCAAGAGAGTTCTCGCGGCGTCCGCCACCGCACTCGGGCTGCTCGTCGGCCTGGGTCCGGCGACGGTCCAGGCCGCGCCGACCGGACCGGGCGTCCCCACGGTGTGCGGCGACCGCCGCCCGGCCGACGCGGACCCCGGCAGCTACGGCATGCAGCTCGACGGCAGTTTCCGGCACCCCGACCTGACCCCGGCGAACGAGGAGCGCCGCGCGTTCCCGGGCGGGGCGCAGGAGCTGTTCCCGAAGACGTTCGGCTACGACCCGAACAGCTACACGTCCGGGGACGTCAAGGTGGAGGCCTCCTACCGGGGGGCCCAGTTCACCCCCGACTACTTCCACACCTGGCAGAACATCGTCGACTTCGACGGCCGGCGGTACATGTTCCAGTACGACCGCAGCGCCGGCCGGGTGTACGACATCACCGACGTGAAGAACGTGAAGGTCGTCGAGACCATGAGCCGCGACGACGTCTCGGTGCCCTACGGCGAGAACGTCGAGAAGTACGCCGGGAAGGACTGGGCGGCCTACGACTACTGGGGCGCGTCCACGATCCAGTGGAACGCGAAGCTCAAGGCCTACGTCATGGTGCAGAGCTTCGAGCAGAAGCGCCAGGTCGGGGAGCTGGGCGACAGTCCGGAGCACTCCAAGTTCCACAACCCGGAGGGCGTGGCCGCGCTGCGGGAGACCAAGGGCCTCAAGGGCTTCAAGGTGTACCAGCTCAACGGGCCGCGCAAGAAGGACTGGAAGCTGCTGTCCACGGTCAGCACGGACGCCTCGATCGCCGACCCGCTGAACTCGAACCCGACCGGCGCGCCGCAGCAGGGCTCGGGCTCGATCGACACGCCGTACTACATCGGCGAGAAGTACATGTTCATCGCCACCGCGCCGCTGGACTCGTGGAGCAACACCGAGGTGCCCACGTACCTCTACTCCCCCGGCTACCAGGCCTGGGACATGTCGAACCCGGCGGCGCCGAAGAAGCTCGGCGAGTGGCACTACCCGGGCCAGCTGGCCTCCGAGGCGGCGGCCTACGCGAAGAACCAGCGGTGCGGCAACCAGACGTCCTGGATGGGCGCGCGGATGTCGCTGTTCATCCCGCAGCCCGTGGAGCACGGCGGCAAGTACGCGTTCGCCGCGCTCGCCGGGTTCGGCATGTCCATCCTGGACATCTCCGATCCGGCGAACATGAGGCAGGTCGGGCACGTGGACCTGCCGGCCAGCGTCGGCGGCACCGAGGCGGACAACGTCGACGTGTCGCAGTACGCGAAGACCGGATACGTGTACGTGTCCGGGTACCCGCTCGGTGAGGACTGCTACGAGCCGTACAAGGACGTGTTCCAGATCGACGCCCGGAACCCGGCCCAGCCCCGGATCGTCGGCGCCCTGCCCCGGCCGGAGCCCGCGAAGAAGGCGAAGTTCGACGACTACTGCCAGCGCGGCGGCAGCTTCGGGCCGAAGCGGACCGGTTCGTACACGTCGCCGGGCGACCCGGACCAGGGCCTGCTGCCCTACGCGTTCTACAACGCCGGGGTGCAGTTCTACGACACGTCCGACCCGAAGCGGCCGAGGATCGCGGCCCAGTTCGTGCCGGCCGGGTACAGCAAGGACGTGCCCGACTACGCCCGGGGCAACCAGACCCACGCCGTGTACGTGGAGTGGGACCGCAACCTGGTGTGGGTGTTCACGAACGACGGCATCTACGCGCTGTCGTCGGACAAGCTGATCGGCCGGCCGGACCTGAACGCGCCCCGGCAGCCGTTCCGCAACAGCTGGCGCTAGGCACGCAGTGAGGGCCGTGCGTCCCGGAGGACCCCGGGGCGCACGGCTCCCGTCCTACGTGACCGTCGCCGTCGCGGTCCCGGTCGCCGCCGCCGGGTCGATGAGCAGGGTGTACACCCCAGCCACCGGCCGCGTCACGCTCGCCCCCTAGGAGCCGTCCTCCGCGTCGGGATAGCCGAACACGTCGTCGAGCCGGACCCCGAACACCCGGGCGATCTGGAAGGCCATCTCCAACGACGGCGAGTACCGGCCGGCCTCGATGGCGATGACGGTCTGGCGGGTCACGCCGATCCGTTCCGCCAGCTCCGCCTGGGTCATCTCGCCGCGCGCGAACCGCAGCGCCCGGATCGCGTTGGTCACCCTGGTCGGCTTCACCACGAGTGGAACCCCCGCCGGTAGGCCACGATCTTCGCCACGGACCCGAGGATCGCCGACAGGAAGAACGACAGGCAGATGACGTTGGCGATCCAGAAGTGGTCCCACTCGGCCAGCGCCATGGCCAGCGCCGCGATCCCGCCGGCGACGACCAGGGACTGCCCGGTGTACTCGCCGAACCGGTTGATCTCGCGGTCCCGCTGGTCGGTGTGCCGCGCCTCGCGGGGGCCGGCGATCGACGCCAGGATGGTCAGCACGATCGAGGCGACGATCGCCGCGCCCACCGTCCACAGCAGGGTGGCCACGTAGGGCACGTCGGCGAGCGGGGTAGGGCCCGCCCGGCCGAGGATGATGACGGCGTAGGTCGCGTAGGCGACGGCGGAGACCACCACCATGATCCATGCGCGTTTCTCTTCGGTCGGCATGCCATCAATGTAAAGCAACTTTGACATGATGTCTAGTTTCCTTAACCCCATTCGAGGGGTACCGGCCTCCGGCGCCCCGCTTCCCCGGTCTCCGGCACAGGTCAGCGGCCCGGCTGGCTGGCCGCGTCGCCGAGGGCCGTGCGCCGGTAGCGGATCTCGTGCCGGTGGCGCTCCCCCACCACGAACCCCGCGTCCCGCAGGATCGTCAGGTGCTCCGACACGGTGCCCGCCGCGAGCGCGTACCGGTGGGCCAGCGCGGTCGTGGTCGCCGGCCCGGTCAGGCCGGTGAGCAGCGCGGCCCGGGTCCGGCCGATCAGGCGGGCGAGGGCCGCGTCGGGGGTGCCGTGCGCCGGTTCCCACAGGGCCCCGATCCCGCGCGCCGGGTAGATCACGGCCGGCTGCCAGGGCGGGTCGAGGACGACGACCACCTGGTCCCACTTGAAGACGCTCGGCATCAGGAGCACGCCCTCGCCGCGCAGGTCGCGGTGGTCGTCGTCGCCCCGCGCCCGGGTCAGGGTGTTGTCCTGCCAGCGCAGCGCCGGGTGCAGCTCCGCGAACAGCCGGTCGAGGCCGCCCTCCGCGAGCCGGCGGGACTGGAAGCCCACGTCGGCGTCGAGCAGCGCGCGGACCCGGGGCCAGACCGGCTCGACCAGGACGTGCCACGCCTCCCGGAGCAGCCCGGTCAGCAGCCGGAGCACCTCGGCCGGGTCGCCGAGCAGCAGCCGGCCCGTGGCGCTGTCGGCCGCGCCGGGGGTGTCGCGCAGCGAGAGCTCGATCTCCGCGCGGACCCGCTCGGGCGGGGTCGCCGCGATCCGGGCCAGGTCCTCGTCGAACCGCACCAGCGGGCCGGTCGGCGGCGGGGCGAGGAAGTCGGGGGCGTACCCGCGCCGCGGCTGCAGGAGCGTGACCGGGCGCAGGTCCAGGCCCGCGAGCCGGGGGCGGGCGGCGTCCAGCCAGCGCTGGTGGTGCCCGGGGCTCTCCTCCGGGGACGTCAGGCGGATCGCGGACACGGTCTCGAACACGGCGGACATCCCGAACCGGCAGCGCAGCAGGTCGGTGGGGCCGAACCGCAGCGAAGCGGCCATGACCTGCTCCTTTCCGGTCGGTCGACGGCGGCCGGGCGGCTCCGGACGCGGGCGGGCCACGGCACACCGGCGTCTCCGACCCGACGATCCCGGACGCGAGATTCGGGGAGGGCCGAATCAGTGGTGCCGACCCTAGCAGTACCCGCAGGATGGCTTTCATGATCACCCGCCGGCACGGCGGGCCTGCCACGGAGGAGCACACCATGACGCACCCGACCCCCGCACCGTCCGCCGAGTGGGAGCGGCGGAGCGTGGCCCTGTGGGCGACGATCGACGCGCACACCGAGGAGGAGTTCGTGGCGCTGGTCGACGAGCTGGTCGCGGACCTGCCGGCCGACAGCGGGCTGGCCCTGTTCGAGCGCGCGGCGGCCCAGGACTCCACGGGGCACTCGGACCGGGCCGTGCCGCTGTACGCCCGGGCCCTGGAGGCCGGGCTGCCCGGGGAGCGCCGGCGCCGGGCCGTGATCCAGATGTCCAGCTCGCTGCGGAACCTGGGCCGGGCGGAGGAGAGCGTGCGGCTGCTGACCGCCGAGCGCGCCCTCGGCACGGACCACCTCAGCGACGCGGTCGCGGCGACCCTGGCCCTGGCGCTCGCCGACACCGGCCGCGAGCGCGAGGCCGTGTCGGTGGCCGTGGCGGCGCTCGCCCCGCACCTGCCCCGGTACCAGCGCTCGATGGCCAACTACGCGCGCCTGCTCGTGGAGCCGGACGAGGAGGCCTGACTCCTCAGGTCCGGGCGGGATCACTGACAGGGGATGTCAGGGGGGCCGGCGTAGCGTCCGGGGCATGATGATCGTGGAACTGCGGCAGTACACCCTGCGGCCCGGGCGGCGGGACACACTGATCGACCTGTTCGAGCGGGAGTTCGTCACCGGACAGGAGGCGGCCGGGATCCGGGTCGGCGGCCGGTACCGCGACCTCGACGACCCGGACCGGTTCGTCTGGCTGCGGGCGTTCCCCGACATGGTCGCCCGGGCGGCCGCGCTCACGGAGTTCTACACCGGACCGGTCTGGCGGGAGCACCGCGACGCGGCCAACGGCACGATGCTCGACTCCGACGACGTACTGCTGCTGCGCGGCCCCGGGTTCGACACCCCGCCCGGGGCCGGGCTGGTCACGGCCACGATCTGCCACCCGCGCGACCCGGCGACGTTCCCGGACCTGTTCGCGCGCCGCCTGCGCCCGGCACTGACGGCCGCCGGGGCCGGGCCGCTGGCCCCGCACCGGACCGAACACGCGGAGAACACGTTCCCGGCGCTGCCCGTCCGGACCGGCGAGGACGTGTACTGCTGGTTCGGCACCGGACCGGCCGACGTCGCGTGGCCGGCGGACGTGACCGCCGCGCTCCTGTCGACGCCCCGCCAGCTCCGCCTGGAGCCGGTCCGACCGCGCTGAGCCCCCGAGGGGTCAGCGGGGCTGGAGCGGTCAGCGGGGCTGGAGGACCGACAGGATGTTGCCGGCCGGGTCCGTGAACCACGCGATGTCCGGACCGTGGCCGCGCATGACCCCCTTGTCGTCCTGCCGGAAGCCCTCGTAGCGCTCGAACACCACCCCGCGCGCCGTCAGCTCGTCCACCGCCTCGTCGATGTCGTCGACCGGGAAGTTGAGGATCGTGAAGGTGGCCGGGACGTGGCCCTCCTTCGGGTACACGACGACCTCGCCGCCGCCCGCGAGGTGCAGGGTGAGCATGCCGTTCTCCTCCGTCACCCGCAGGCCGAGGATGTCGCCGTAGAACTGTCGCGCCCGGGACACGTCCCCGACCGCGAACCCGCTGAACGCCCTGGTCTCCGCGAACATGCCGTCTCCTCTCGCCGAACTCTCCACCGTTGCCGTGCCCCCGGGCGCTCCCGGCGAAACCCACCCGCGCGCCTGGATATTCCGGACAGAACGCTGATTCTGCCAGGGACCCGGGGGCGCGGCGCGCACCGTGCCCCCGCGTACCCCTCCGAACGGGTTTCTAGAGGGCGCGGCAGACCGGGGGTGCCGTGGCGACGTGGGGGCTGGTGCGTTTCGCCGAGACACACCACCGCTGGCTGCCGGCGGGGTTGCTCGCGGACGTCGTGACGGTGCAGGTCAGGGCGCGGCAGGACTTGTTCGCGCTGGTCGGGAGGGCGCCGTCGCGGGTCAGCGTCACGGTCACGCCCAGGTTCGTCACCACCCCCGGGCAGCCGGCGGTGGCCTCGGCGACCACCCGGCCGCCGTTGAGGTAGGGCGCCTTCGCCGTGATCGTGCACTCGACCAGGATCCCCGCCTCCCCCGTGCCGGCCGCGCCCGCCGGGGCGCCCGCGCCGAGCAGCACCCCCGCGGCGACTGTGGACAAAAGGAACAGGGTGCGGGCGGTCTGCCATCGGGTCGTCATGGTTCCTCGTTTCGGTAAGTGATCCGTGCGGACAGGTCAATTCGATGCGGACGGGGGTTGTCCCGCCACCTGACCAGCCGTCCGGGACTGACTCGGACGCCCGATACGCCCGATGGTCCCATGGATTTGCCCCGTGTTCGCCTGTCGTTCACCCGCTGCGGCCCGGGCGTTCGGACGCCCTGACTTGGGTGCTCCTAGTACCCCTGAGCTTCCACTGGAAGGTGTCCACCGTGACGTCCCCACTGTCCCGTCGCACGCTGCTGCGCACCAGCGCTGTCGGAGGCCTCGGCATCGCCGTCGCCGGAAGCATCGAAGCCATCGCCGGCCCCGTCGCCGCCCAGGCCTGGCGCCCGGACGGCACCTACGGTGCCCTCGTCGCCGACCCGAAGGGTCTGCTCGCGCTCCCGCCCGGCTTCACCTACGAGATCGTCGCCCAGGCCGGCGTCACCAAGCTGGAGACCGGCGAGTTCACCCCCGGCGCCCAGGACGGCACCGGCTGGTTCCGCGGCCCGAACGGCACCGTGCTCGTCAACAACCACGAGCTCAGCGGCAACCCGGCCAACCGGGTCCCCGCCCTGCCGGGCCTGACGTACGACCCGGGCGCGCCGGGCGGCACCACCAACATCGAGACCGACCGCTGTGGCGTCCGGATCCGCGAGTACGTGAGCCTCGCCGGCACCCTGACCAACTGCGCGGGCGGCACCACCCCGTGGAAGACGTGGCTGACCTGCGAGGAGACCGAGCAGAAGGCCAACGCCACGTACAAGAAGGACCACGGGTACGTCTTCGAGGTCGACCCGCTGGACAACACCGCGAACCTCAACCCGGTGCCGCTGAAGTTCCTCGGCCGCTTCGCCCACGAGGCCGTCGCCGTGGACCCGACCACGCACCAGATCTACGAGACCGAGGACGCGGGCAACCCGCTGGGCCTGTACTTCCGCTGGACCCCGCCGGCCGGCTGGCGCGGCAGGAAGGGTGCCCTGCGCGACCTGGCCCTCAGCGAGGGTGGCGACACGGCCGGCACCCTGGAGGCCATGAGCTGCTACGACGGCATGAACCACGTGGCCAACCTGGCCGAGGCCACCGTGCCGGGCACGAAGTACTCGGTCAAGTGGGTGAACGTGCCCGACCGCGACGCGAAGACCGTCTCGGTGCGCAAGCAGTTCACCACCGACCAGGTGACCCGGAGCAAGAAGCTCGAGGGCCAGTGGTGGGCGGACAACGGCGTCTACTTCGTCGCCAGCTTCTCCCGCAAGTCCGACGGGCACATCAACGAGCACGACGGCCAGGTCTGGTACTACGACCCGGCGACCCAGACCGTCACCCTGAAGACCATCTTCGGCGTCAACACCGACCCCGACTCCGAGGGTACGAACTGGGACGGCCCCGACAACATCACGGTCTCCCCGTACGGCGGCGTGATCCTCGCCGAGGACGGCGGCGGCGTGTCGCACCTCGTCGGCGTGAACCGGCAGGGCAAGTCGTTCGCGATGGCGCGCAACGAGCTGAACGACTCCGAGTTCACCGGTCCGGTGTTCAGCGGCGACGCCCGGGTGCTGTTCGCGAACATCCAGACCCCGGGGTACGTGCTGGCGATCCTCGGGCCGTGGGGCGCCGTGGACCGCACGCCCGGCGTGTACTAGGAACCAACGGCGCCGCCCCCGTGTGGAGCGGGGGGCGGCGCCGCGTGCACGGCCGGCTACGTCGTGCGGGTGGCTCCCGGCAGCGCGCGCCGTCCCGGTGCGACCCGGGAACGGAGGGCCGGGTGCGGCCGGCCCGCGCGCCAGCGCACCTCCACCTCCGGGAACCCCGCCGCCGGCCCGTCGAACAGCTCCGTCGCCCGGCCGCGCAGCCACAGGTCGAAGTAGGCCCGCAGGTAGGTCCGGGCCACCCGGGAGGACCGGTCGGGCGCGATGGTCCCGAACAGCACCGCGAACAGGTCCGCCGGCCACAGGTCCGCCAGCCCGGCCGGCTCGACGAACCACGGCGGGTCCACCTGGGAGTAGTGGCCCGAGCCGGCGAGGACCAGGTGGCGGCCCCAGCCCCGGTGCCGGGCGCGGAACACCGGCCACGTGTCGTGGTCCCAGTCGGCCGTGGCGAGCAGGAACGGCCGGTCCAGGCCGATCTCCGGCGCGCGGGTGCCGAAGAACGCGCCGTCGAGGTTCACGCCGCACCGCACCCGGCGGTCCCGCAGCATCCAGTCCGCCGCCGCCGGACCGCCCATGGAGTGGCCGAGCACGCCGAGCCGGGTCACGTCCGCCACCGGCCAGCGGGCGCACCAGTCGGCGACGAAGCGCAGGTCCGCGACGCGTACCCCGATGTTGAGGGTGTCGTCGGCGGCGGTCGGCTCGGCGGGCAGCCGGGAGGTCTCCAGCCGGCCGCCCGGGAACTCCACCGCGTCCGCGTCGTAGGTGTGGTCCACGGCCACGACCAGGTATCCGTGGCTGGCGAGGTCCTCGGCGAGGGTGGTCGCGTTGGTCCGGCCGCCGCCCCAGCCGTGCGAGAACAGGACCACCGGGCAGCCGGTGCGCGCGGGCGGGGCGCCCGTGCGGGCGTACGGGCGCAGCTGGGCGAGCGAGCCGGCGGGTACGCCGAGGCCGGCCTCGAGGTGCGCGACGGCCTTCGGGGCGAGGTAGGCGGCCCGGGGGCCGGGGGCCGGGGCCGCCGGGTACCAGGCCTGGACCATCAGCTCGCGCCAGCGCTGGCCGGGGGCGTACGGGTCCCGTCGGGAGTGGTCGACGAGGCGGGTGGACAGGGTGCCGACGGGCCGGGGGCCGGTGGGGGCGGGGAGCCACTCGCGGGGCGGGGTGGGGCCGCCGGGCTCGGCCGGGTCGCCGGGCCGGTCCGGGTCGCCGGGCGGGGCGGGCGGGGCGGCCCCGGGTGGGCCTCCGGGTGCCGCCGAGGCCGTCGAGGGAGCCAGGCCCGCCCCGGTCACCCCCGCTCCGGCCAGCGCGAACCCGGACAGCAGCACGGCACGACGGTCCACGGCGGCCACCTTCAGTTAAGAGTCCTAAGTGAAGTCAGGCTAGGGGCGCCGTCGACCGGGGTCAATGGTCCGGCGCCCGCGCGGTGAGCAGCCAGAGGCCGGCCGGCAGGCGGTACCCGACGCCGCGTTCCCGGTACCGGGAAAGGAGTTTCGCCGCCCCGGCCCGCGCGGCGGCCTGCCGGGCCGGGGACGCCGCCCGGTACGCGGCCCCCGCCGGCCCGACCTCCACGAGCCACGCCGCGACCGTCTCGGGCTGGTCGGGCGCGCGCAGCTCGACGTCGTGCGCCTCGACCCCGACCTCGGCGAACCCGGCGGCGACCAGGACCCGGCGGGCGCGCCCGGCGTCGGCGAACGCGAACGGGCCCGGCTCGTCGCCGACCGGCAGCGGTGGGAGCGCCCCGACGTGCGGCGCGGCCCCGAGCAGCGCCGCCGCCAGCCACGGGTTCGCGCCCCCGTCGCGGAACACGGTCGCCGCGAGCCGCCCGCCCGGCCGCAGCGCCCGGCGGACCGTCGCGCAGCCGGCGACGGGGTCGGTCAACAGCATCAGGGCCATCCGGGAGTACGCGGCGTCGAACGGCGCGCCGGGCACCTCCGGCACGGTCTCGATGTCGGCGGCGAGGAACCGCGGCCCCGGAAACCGTTCGGCGGCGGCGCGCACCATGTCCACGGAGAGGTCCAGGCCGACGGCCGTGCCGGTCGGCCCGACGGCGGCGGCCAGCTCGGCCGTGGTGCCGCCGCAGCCGCAGCCGACGTCGAGGATCCGTTCGCCGGGGCGCGGGCGGAGCCGGTCGACGGCCACGGCGCCCAGCGGCCGGCCGAGCGCGTCCTGGCGGTCGGCGTGCCGGATCCAGCCGGCAGCGGCCCCGGCCCAGAAGTCGGCGTTGCGGGCCCGGGCGGCCGCGCGGGCGGGCGGCTCTCCCACACGCCGGGGGCCGTCGAGGTCCGGGCCGGACACGCCGGACCCCGGGCCGGACGGGCCGACATCCGGGTCGGACAGTCCCACGACGGGGCCGGACAGGTGGCCGGGCATCAGAACGGCATCTCCGCACCGGTCACCACGACGGACCGGAACCCCGCCGCCTTGCCCGCGTCGAACCCGTCCTCCTGGGCGGCCAGCCCCGCGGCCCGCAGCAGCCGCTCGGACTGGAACCGGCGGAACGCGTCCTCGTCCCGCCACACGTTGATGATCCGCCAACCGCCCTCGACGGGGCCGGCGACGTGCGCGAGCAGCCCGGGCGGCCGGTCGGGCCCGAGGTGCTTCTCCACCATCCGGTACTCGGCCTCGTCGACCCCGGGCATCTCCTGCAGCACTCCGTACGGCACGGCCACCACCTCTTTCAATAGAGTGAACCTCTATCCAATAGAGCACTACACTACTCCGGTGGTTGTCAAGAGGCGGTACGACGCGAGCGGGCGGCAGGAACAGGCCCGCCGGACCCGCCGGGCGATCCTGGACGCGGCCGGCAGGCTGTTCGTGGACCCCGGCTACGCGGCCACCCCCCTGACCGCCGTCGCCACCGAGGCCGGTGTCGCGGTCCAGACGGTCTACGCGGTGTTCGGCACCAAGCAGCGGCTGCTGTCCGCTCTGGTCGACGTCACGATCGCCGGGGACGACGAGCCCGTGGCGCTGCCCGACCGGCCGTTCGTCGCCGAGATCCGGGCCCTGCCGGACGCCCGGGCGAAGCTCGCGCGGTACGCCCGGCACCTCGTCGAGACCCACGCCCGGCAGACCGACGTGATGCTCGCGCTGGCCGGGGCGGCCACGGCGGACCCCGAGGCGGCCGAGATCTGGCGGCGCAACGTCGAGGACCGCCGGCGCGGCATGGGCATGTTCGCCGCCGAGCTGGTCGGGACCGGGCAGGTCCGGGCCGATCAGGACGTCGAGGGCGTCACCGACGTGCTCTGGCTGGCGATGGACTTCCGCAACTACGACTGGCTGGTCCGGCAGCGCGGCTGGCCGGCCGAACGGTTCGAGCGGTGGTTCGTGGCGACGGTGGCGGCGGTGGTCCTGGCCTGAGGGCCGCGCCCGACCCAAGCCATGACGCCCGGTCCGGCCCGGGCCACCATGCCCGGGCCCGGGGCGCGCCTAGCCCGGCCCGCGCACCACCACGTCACACGACGCGAACTCCTCCAGGTACGCCCGCAGCTGCCGCTCCTCCACCACCCCGAGCCGCCCGTACATCCCCAGCGCCCGCTCCCAGCAGGACACCGCCTCCCGGAGCTCCCCGAGCCCGTGGTGCCCGCGCCCCAGCCCCTCGACGGCCCTGGCCCGCGCGTAGGCGTCCCCGGTCTCCAGCGCGACGGCCTCGGCGAGGGCGTGCAGCCGCAGTACCTCCTCCGGGTCGCGGCTGGCGGCGCCCAGGCCGTTGAGGGCGTGCGCCTCCAGGTTGCGGTCGCCGAGTTCGCGGGCGAGGTCCAGGGCGCGGCGGTGGTGGTCGCGGGCCAGGTCCAGGTCGCCGGCGCGGTGGTGCACGTCGCCGATGCCGGTGAGCGAGTAGCCCTCCGAGGACCGGTGGCCGATCTCGCGGTGCAGGCGGCGGGCCCGCGCGTAGTGGTCGAGGGCCAGGTCGTACTGGTCGAGCCGGCCGTGGATCAGGCCCAGGTTGGCCAGGGTGTTGGCCTCGCCGCGCCGGTTGCCGGTCTCCCGCGTGACGGCGAGCGCCCGCCGGCAGTGGTCGAGGGCCTCCTCGTACCGGCCCAGCCGGTGGTACACGGTCGCCAGGTTGGCCAGCGCCGTGCCCTCGACCTCCCGGTTGCCGACGTCGCGGGTGGCCACCAGCGCCTGGCGGAAGTGCTCGGCGGCCTGCCGGTAGTCGCCGAGCCGGCCGTGGATGCCGCCGAGGGTGTTCAGCGCGATGGTCTCGCCGAGCCGGTGGCCGGCGGCCCGGTGCAGCGCCAGGGCCTGCCGCAGGTTGTCGAGGGCCAGGCCGAGGTCGCCCCGGTGGCCGTGGATCATGCCGAGGACGTCGAGCGCGCCGGCCTCGCCCTGCCGGTCGCCGGCCGCGCGGTGCAGCTCCAGCGCGCGGTGGACGTGGTCGAGGGCGAGGTCGTAGCCGGACCAGCGGAAGTGCACCTGGCCGAGGAAGCGGAGCAGGTCGGCCTGCCGGGCGGGCTCGTCGGTGGCCCGGAGGGCGTGGCCGTACAGGGTGAGGGAGTCGGCGTAGTGCGCGTGCGCGTCGAGGTAGCGCATCAGGGTGGTCGACAGGTCGTAGCCGAGCCCGGGCCGGCCGGCGGTGGGGGCCACCTCGGCGGCGGCGAGCAGGGTGGCCCGTTCGGCGGTCAGCCAGGCGAGCGCGGCGTCCTTGCCGGCGAACGCGACGGGGGTGGGGCGCCCGACCACGGGCCCGGGGTACCGGCCGGGCGGCACGACCAGGTTCGTCAGGCCGACCGCGGCGGCGGCCGTGGACACGTAGTGGTCGAACAGCCGGCCCAGGGCCTCCTCGCGGTCGGCGGGGGCCTCGGCGGCGCGGGCGGCCGCGTACACCCGGACCAGGTCGTGGAAGGTGTAGCGGTCGTCGGCCGACCGCCCCAGCAGGTGCGCGTCGGCGAGCCGTTCCAGGAGGTCCTCCGTCTCCTCCGGGGTGCGGTCGGCGAGGGCCGCCACCGAGTCGGGGGCGAAGTCCGCGCCGGGGTGCAGGCCGAGGAGCCGGAACAGGCGGCGCTGGTCGGCGGGCAGCGCGTCGTAGGACAGGTTGAACGCGGCGGTCACGTCCCGGTCGTCGAGGGACAGTTCCGCGAGCCGCTGGTGTTCGGCGCGCAGCAGCTCCGCCAGGCGGGCGACGGGGCGGTGCCGGCGCAGCCCGATCCGGGCGGCGGCGATCCGGACGGCCAGTGGCAGGTACCCGCACAGCCGGAGGACCTCCGCGACGGCCTCGGGTTCGGCGAGCACCGCCTCCCCGGCGGCGGCCACGAACAGGGCGTGCGCGTCCTCGGCCGGCAGCACCTCCAGCAGCAGCGACTCGGCCCCTTCGAGGGTGGCGAGCCGCCGCCGGCTGGTGATCAGGACCAGATTTCCGGGGGTACCGGGCAGCAGCGGCCGGACCTGCCGCGCGTCGACCGCGTTGTCCAGCAGGATCAGCACCCGTCTGCCGGCGAGCCGGTCCCGCCACAGGGCGGCCCGCTCGTCGAGGTCGGCGGGCACCTGGTGCTCGGGGACGCCGAGCGCGCGCAGCAGCAGGCTCAGCGCCGCCCCGGAGTCGACGGGCGCCCGTCCGGGGGTGTATCCGTGCAGGTCGACGAACAGTTGCCCGTCGGGGAACCGGTCGGCGAGGGCGTGCGCGATGTGCACGGCCGTCGCGGTCTTGCCGATCCCGGGCATCCCGTCGATCGCGGAGATGACGACGGTGCGCGCGGCCCCCTCGGCGAGCGTCATCAGATACGCGACCTCCGCGACCCGCCCCGTGAAGTCCGGCACGTCGTACGGCAGCAGCCGGGGCACCCTGCGGGCGGCGGCCACCGGCGCGGCCGGGTTCAGGTCGGGGTCGTCGCGCAGGATCCGGGCGTGCAGCGCGGCGAGCTCCGGGGTCGGGTCGAGGCCGAGCTCGTCGGCGAGCTGCCGGCGCGCGTCCTCGTACCGGCGCAGGGCCTCGGACCGCCGGCCGTCCCGGTACAGCGCGAGCAGCAGCAGGCTCAGGAACCGTTCGCGCAGCGGGTGCTCGGCGTGCAGCCGGGCGAGTTCGGCGACGGCCCCGTGGTGCCCGCCGGCCCGCAGCTCCCGGTCGAGGCACTCCTCGGCGGCGGCCAGCCGTTCCTCGGCGAGCCCGGCGCGGAGCCGGTCGACCAGGGGCGTGCCGCGCAGGTCGGCGAGGGGGTCGCCCCGCCACAGGGCCAGCGCCGCCCGGAGCGGGGCCGGGTCGGGGCCGGTCAGGGCGTCGGCGACGGCCGCCTGGAACGCCCGGACGTCCACGTCGGCGGGCGGGACCTCCAACGCGTACCCCTGGCCGCTGCGGCGGATCTCGACCCCGGCGGGCCGGAACACGGCGCGCAGCCGGGACACGTAGGTCTGGATCAGGCCGGAGGTGCGGTCGGGCGGCGCCTCGCCCCACAGGCCGTCCACCAGCCGGTCGACGGGGACCACCCGGCCGGCGTCGAGCGCGAGCAGCGCCAGCACCGTCCGTTGCATCGCGGACCCCAGCGGAAGGGCCACCCCGCCGTGCCGGACCTCGACCGTCCCCAACAGTCCCACCCACATGGCCGGAAATGTAGCCGGCCGGACGGCGTTGACCTAGTAGATGTTCATCACTACCCACTGTCGACTACGGGGCGCGCCGCTCCGAGCACTGCCCGGGTTCGTCGCACCCCGTGACCCCACCCCTACCCGAGGGTAATATTTGCCCAGTCAACCATCTACGACCACCGCCCCACCTGCGAAGACATCCCCATCGACGCCGGTGTCACCGTCCCCGAGGCCATCGATCAACCCCACTCGACGGGTACGCCGCGCCGCGCCGCCCGACCCCGCGCCCCGGTCGCGCACGGTAACAGTTCCGCGTCCGCCCGGGCCGCCGTCCGGGCCCGGGCGGGCGCGGCCCGGTCGCCCCGGCGGCGCTTGCTGGTCGGCTCACAAGGACGCCTCGGCGTCGTGGTCGCGGTACACGGTGACCTCCAGGTTCGATCCGGCCCCCGGACGTCACCGGGTACCCGGCCACGCCGCGACCGAATTCACCGCGTCCGACCGGGGCCGGACCGGCCGCGTCGGCGGGCCGTGGACGGCCCCCGGAGTGCGGCGCGTAGGCTACTCCCCCGCGAGCCCCGATGGGGCCACAATGGCTCTGACCTGGCTGGATGTCCAGGTCGGAGGCCCACGGGCGGGCAGTCCGAACTGACTGATCAGGCGAACCGCCGGCCCCCGAACCGGGCGTAGCGTCAGGTCAGGCGCAGGAGAACCCAACCCACTCCGAACAGCTCACCACCTTGCGGCTGGCGCCTGCACCGCACCCTCGATGTCCTCGAGTATCCCGCCCGTCACAGCTGGGGGTGCGAAGGAACGAGCGGCGTCCGCCCTGGGCCATGGGGGCGGGCGCCGCTCGTCCGTCAGGCCGTCCCGGAGCCGCGCACCCGCCGGGCGATGCGTGTCCGCCAGTCGTCCGCCGGCTCCGGCTACCGCGCGCCCCCGGTCGGGGGCCGGGACGGGCCTGGGTCTGGCAGGCTGGACGGGTGCAGGCTGGAGAGGTGCGACCGCTGGTCGTCGTGGACTCCGCCAACGTGGTCGGCTCGCGGCCCGACGGCTGGTGGCGGGACCGGGCCGGGGCGGCGCGACGGCTCCTGGCGGAACTGCGCGGGTACCCGGGGGACGCGGAACTCGTCCTCGTCACGGAGGGCCGGGCCCGGATCGCCCCGCCCGACGGACCCGACGGGGCGGACGAACGCGTCGCGGTCGTGCACGCGCCCGGCTCCGGGGACGACCGGATCGTGGAACTCGTCGCCGGGGCGGTGGCCGCCGGGCCCGGCCGGTCGGTCACGGTGGTGACCGCCGACCGGGGACTGCGCGACCGGGTCACGGCGCTCGGCGCGGCGACGGTCGGCCCGCGCTGGCTGTGGGACCGCCTCGACCGCCCCGACGCGACGTGACCCGCACGGCGGTCCGACCGGGCCGGCGGCGGCACGGTCCGGCCTCCGCGCCACTGGTCAGATCGGCGGAGTCCGGGGCGGGGTGTCCGCCGCGCGCAGGCTCCGGGCCGCGTAGCCCCCGGCGGCCAGGACGAGCACGGCGCTCACCCCGAACACGGTGTCGATCCGGCCCAGGTGGACACCGGCCACGGCGAGGTGCGGGTCGCGGAGCACGGTGCTGACCAGCAGGCTGGCGAGCGACGCCGAGACCAGGGCCGGCAGGTGGTACGACAGCGTCAGCACCGCGCTGACCCGGCCCTGGTGGTCGCGCGGGACGAGCCGTTGGAACAGTGGCATCGCGGCCGAGGCCAGGACGCCCACGGTCAGGCTCTCGCAGAACGCGAGGACCAGCGCCGGGCCGATCGCGTCCGCCCGGGAGTAGCCGAGCAGCAGGGCGCCGTTGGCGAGCACCGCGGCCGTGTACACCCGGGCCGGGCCGTACCGGTCCGCGCACCGGCCGCCGACCAGGCCACCGGCGAGCGCGCCCACACCGAGGACCGCGCTCAGCACCCCGTACCAGATCCGGGGTTCGGCGTGCAGGTTCTCGGCGACGAAGTACACGTCCAGGGCCGTGACGGCTCCCGCGCCGACGACGGCGACCGTGCGGGTGAGCAGGACCGTGCGCAGGATCCGGTCGCGGGCGACGAACCGGAGCCCGGCCAGGTACTCCCGCCGCCAGGACGGCCTCCGGCGCGCGGCCGGGACCGCGGCCGTCGGGGCGACCCGGACCGCGCGGATCGCCGCGTAGGACACCAGGAACGACGCGGCGTTGGCCGCCAGCGCCCACTGGGGGCCGGCCGCGAACAGCAACGGACCGGCCAGCGGCGGGCCGACCAGGGCGGCGGACGCGACGACGGCCTGGTGGTGACCGGCGGCGCGCCCCCGCTGGTCGGTCGGCACGACATCGCCGAGCAGGACGAACCGGGCGGCGTTGAAGAACTGGGCCACGGCGGTGCTGGCGGCGACCAGTACCCCGATGAGGCCGAGCAGGACCGGCAGCGGGACCGTGCCGTCGGGCAGGGCCGCGACCAGGGTCAACGCCCCGATCAACCCGGCGCGGAGCAGGTCGGCGCGCAGCATGGTCCGGCGCTTGTCGGGCCAGCGGTCGACCAGGGCGCCGGCGACCGGGCCGACGAGCACCACGGTCCCGGCGACGACCGCGAGCACCGCGCCACTGACCAGCGGTGCGGACGGCCGGTCGGCGAGCAGCACCGTGGCCACCCAGAGCAGGACCGTGGCGTCGAACACGACGTCGCCCAGTGTGGACACCGCCCTGCCGACCCACAGCCAGGTGTGGTTCCGATTGATCATCATGTCGTTCCGCCTCGTCCTCGCGGGGATGCCCTGGTTCCGGGCACAAAAAAGCCTCGGATCCGTGGGATCGGATCCGAGGCGGGCCGTCGCGCGGCGGACGTTCGGGGGGCCGGGCGGAGTCACCGGCGCAGACAACCTAGCGGACGGCGGCTCCGGGCACCAGCCCACACCGATGAGCCCGTGGACCGGGCAGGCCACTCCCGGAGCCATGGGGGTCGAGGCACGGCGGGGCCAGCGGGTCCCCGGCGGACCCACGATCGGACGCACCCGCACCGGCGCCCCGGCCACACCCTGGAACGGTGAGTTCCGGGGGCGGTGTCGATTGCGGGGTTTGGCTATCGTGGGTCGTCGGACCACGACACGGGGAGTACCGATGCGGATCACGCTGTTCGAGCCCGACGCCGTCACGGAAGAGGACTGGGACGACCTGGTCGAGGTGAACCGCGCGGCGGCCGCCGCCGACCGCCCCGCCGAACCCGCGCCGACCCGCGACATGACGGTCACCCGGTTCACCGCGCCGCCGACGCCGACGCGCCGCCTGCCACGGTGGACACTCCGGGACGGCGGGCGGATCGTCGGCCACGCCATGCTCGTGCTCTTCGACGAAGAGAACACCGACCTGGCCGGCCTCGACGTCACGGTGCACCCGGACCACCGGCGGCGCGGCCTGGGCACGGCACTGCTGCGCACCCTGGTCGGAGCGGCCGGGAACCGGTCGACCCTCTTCCTGGAGGGCCTGCCAGAGGGCGGGCCGGGCGCGGCCTGGGCCGGGGCGCACGGCTTCGCGGTGGCGCAGCGCACCGCCCGGCAGGCGCTCGACCTGACCGCGGTGGACCGGTCCCGCTGGCGGACGCCGGCCGCCCCCGGCTACCGGCTGGCCCGGTGGCGGGACACCGTGCCGGAGGAGTTCCTGGTCTCCTACGCCACCGCCCGCAACGCCCTGCACGACGCTCCGCGGGGCGACCTGGACTTCGCGATGCCCACGTGGGATCCGCGCCGGGTGCGCGAGGCCGAGGAGACCACCCGCGGCCGGGGCGGCGAGACCCGGATCGTGGCGGCGGTGCACGAGGCGACGGGTACGGTGGCGGGCCTGACCCTCCTGGAGGTGTACGCGCACTCCCCCGCCGTCGGCCGCCAGCAGGACACCTGTGTGCTCGCCGCGCACCGGGGCCACCGGCTCGGCCTGTGGATGAAGGCGGACAACCTGCTGTGGCTCGCCGGGGACCGCCCGGAGGTCACCCGGGTGGCCACGTTCTCGGCGGCCGACAACGGGCCGATGCTGCACGTCAACCGGCAGGTCGGGTTCGTCGTGGAGGCCTCGACGCGCAACATGCGGGCCGACCGGGCGGCGCTGGCGGCACGCCTCGGCGTCTGACCGCCTCAGACGCGGTCGGCCGCGCGCCCCGGCCACGGGCCCACCCTGCCGGACGCACGGCCTGGCACGTCCGTAGGCGCCGGTCCCGGGTCGGCTCGGGCCAGGGGCGCCGGGCCCGGCCCGGCTCAGGCCGGGGGCACGATCTCCCCGGTGATGGCCCGCTGCCGTTCCGCGACCGCCGCCGCCAACGGCGCGAACGCCGGCAGCAACACCCCCTGCGGCCCGTACACCACGCGGGCGGCGAGGACCGCGAACCACGGGGCGGCCGGGCCGTGCAGCATCAGCGGCTCGCCGACCTCGTAGCGGAGCACGAACGACCACCGTTGCAGGTCGCACGCGAACTCGACGACGCCGTTGTGCCAGAAGCTCAGCCACTGGCCCTGGTAGTCGCACAGGAACCGTTGGCTGGTCAGGGACGTGCGCACGTGCGCCTGGTCACGCCACTGCACGGCGGCCATCGCCTCGGCCTTGCGGCGGGCCGCGGAGTTGCCGATCGCGTCGGCGGCCATGCCCATGGCCACGAAGGACGCGGAGCCGAACCAGAACGAGTTGCTCTGGTTGTACGTCACGGACATGCCGTACAGCCGGGCGTAGCCGAGCACCGCGTCGCCGTAGCGGACCTCGTCGGGCTGCATCCGCAGCGCGGACGGCGGGAGGGCCAGGGGTTCGCCGCCCCGGGCCAGGTGCTCGTACAGCCGGCAGGCGCTGAGCCAGCCGTCCTTCAGCGCCGCGTCGAGCGGGTCGTTGCCCGGTTTCGCCATCCCTACCGTCCCCTCATCTGCCGGGTTCGTGCCGGCGGAGTGCCCACCGGGTCGCGAAGGTCAGCAGCACGGCCTGGACGACCAGCACCCAGAGCGCCCACAGCCAGCCGGTGACCTGGTGCCGCCACAGCGCGTCGGCGGGCGGTTCCACCATGATGCCGCGCAGGTCGACGGTACCGGCGGCGGCCGCGTAGCCCCAACGGGACGGGGACAGCCAGGACAGTTGCTCGACCCCGGTGCGGCCGACGACCTCGAACAGCCCGCCGCTGAGGACGAGCTGGGCCATCACGAGGCCGACGAGCACGGGCATGGTCTGCTCGCCGGTGGTCACGTACGCGCTGACCAGCAGGCCCAGGGTCGTGCAGGTCAGGGCGGTGAGCCAGACGGCCACGAACAGTTCGAGCACGGGGAGGCCCAGGACGAGCGCGTCGCGCCCGCCGGGGCGGCCGAGCAGGCCCAGGAACACGAACAGCGCGGACTGCACGGCGGTGACGACGGTGAAGACCAGGAGCTTGGAGGCCAGGTACGCGCCCGGGGACAGGCCGACCGCGCGTTCCCGGCGGTAGATGGCGCGTTCGCCGACGAGTTCGCGGACGCCGCCGGCGAGGCCGAAGAAGACGGCGCCGACGATCAGTACCACCAGGAGTTGCTGGGCTTCGGTGCTGCGGCCGAGGGCGTTGGCGGGCCGGCCCAGCCCGTCGTCGCCGGGGATCACGTGCAGCAGCGCGGCCAGGCCCAGGGGCAGGCCGAGGAGCAGGGCCGCGTACATCCGGTCGGCGACGGTCACGGCGGACATCCGGCGGGTCAGGATCCCCACCTGGCGCAGCCAGCCCTGCCGGGGCCGGGGCGCGGCACCCGGCGAACCGGGCTCCACCCGGGGCGGGGCGGGGACCGGTGCCTGGCCGACGGTGGCCGCGAACCGGGCCGCCCAGCCCTCCGGGTCCTGGTAGACCTGCTGGAACACGTCGGCGTACTCCCGCGCTCCGAAGAACGCCAGCACCTCCCCCGGCGGCCCGAAGTACGCGACGGTGCCGCCCCGACCGAGGACCAGCACCCGGTCGCACACGCTCAGGTGCAGGGGGCTGTGCGTGACCACCACGACGGTGCGGCCCCGGTCGGCGAGGTCGCGCAGTCCGACCATGACGTCGCGGTCCAGCGCCGGGTCGAGGCCCGAGGTGGGCTCGTCCAGGAACAGCAGCGAGGGTTCGGTCAGGAGTTCCAGCGCGACCGAGGTGCGTTTGCGCTGGCCGCCGGACAGGGTGTCGATCCGCTGGTCGGCGTGCGGGGTGAGCGCGAGCTGGCCGAGGACCTCGTCGATGCGCTGGTCGCGTTCGGCGACCGTCACGTCGGGGCCGAACCGCAGCGCCGCCGCGAACCGCAGGGCGCGGCGGACCGTCAGCTGGCTGTGCAGGATGTCGTCCTGGGGCACGAGGCCGATCCGGTGCCGCAGGTCGTCGTACTCCGCGTACAGGTCGCGGCCCTCGTAGGTGACCGTGCCGCGCTGCGCCGGCCGGTTGCCGGTCAGCGCGCCGAGCAGCGTGGACTTCCCCGCCCCGCTCGGGCCGACGACGGCGAGCAGGCTGCACTCGGAGAGATCGAAGGACACCCCCGCCAGGAGGGTACGCGCCCCCACGGTCACCGTGAGCCCCTCCGCGCGCAGGGACACCCGGCCCGTGTCCACGTACTCGCGCAGTTCCCGGCCGTCGAACACCATCTGGTGGTGCCCGAACGACAGCAGGTCCCCCGGCCGGAGCTGGGCGTGGGTCACCTCGCGGCCGTTGACGAACGTGCCGTTGCGGGTGCCGTGGTCGAGGATCCGGGTGCCGGAGGAGTCGCGGATCAGGTCCGCGTGGTAGCCGGAGACGAGCAGGTCGGCGAGGACGATGTCGTTGTCGGGGGCCCGGCCGATCCGGGTCCGGGTGCCGGGCTGGTAGCGGGCGGACGGCACCCGGCCGGCCTCGAACCGCATCCCGGGCGGGGCCCCGGCGGCGGGCTGGGCAGCCGGGTGGGCCTGGTGGACCGGGGCGGGCACCGGTGGGCTGGTCAGGACGGTCGGCGTGGCCCCCGACGGTGCCTCGTCCGGCACCAGGTGGGTCGGCGGCGGCAGCGGCCCGGCCGCCAGTTCGGGCCGGAAGAGCACGGTCGGCCCGTCGGCGGCCCCGAGCCGTACCGCGCACGGCCCGACGATGTCGAGCACCCCGATCGGCCCGGCCGCCGTGTACGTGCCGTTGCTGCTGCCCAGGTCGCGGAGCCGCCACCGCCCGTCGCGGTACCCGACCTCGACGTGCTGGCGGGACACCCGGGGGTCGTCGACCACCAGGGGACACAGCGGATCCCGCCCGATGATCACCACCCCGTCGGCGGGGGTGAAGCGGCGTTCGCCGTGCGGGAGCCGGATCAGGAGCGCGTCGGTCACGCCTCAGCCCTTCGGTAGCCGGGCGGCCATCGCGGTGGCCAACTCCACGGTGTCGGACTGGTACGCGCCGTAGCCGCCGCTGTTGGTCGCCGTCACCATGAACACGACCTGGCCGGAGCGCACGAACACGGCCGCCTGGGAGCGCTCGGAGTACCCGGAGCCCTCGGAGAAGTACACCCCGAACGCCTCCTGGCCGATCTTCGGCACCGCGAACGGTTTCCAGCCGCACCGCTCGGAGCTGGTGCGCGCCGCCGCGAGGAACGTGGTGGCCGACGTGCCGTAGAAGCCGGCGACGGCCGAGGCGATGTACGGGTAGCCGGACATGCTCACCAGGTACGTGTTGGAGATGTGCGCGCCGACCGCGTCGCCGTTCACCGCCGGTTCCGCGCACATCTTCAGCTTGGTGAGGCCGCCGTTGAGCGCCTTGGGGTCGCCGCCCTTGGTGATGCCGTCCTCGGGGGCCTTCGTCGCCGCGAGGATGTCGCCGACGGAGACGAGCACCGGTTCCAGGACGGTGACGTCCGGCGGGGGCACGCTGCGGTCGACCGGGGCCCTGGTCTCCTTGCCGAGGCCGTCCAGGCCGGTGCCGCCCTTGCCGAACATGTTGCTCACCGAGGACAGGCAGCACAGCCCGACCAGGACGGCGACGAGGCCCCCGGCGACCCAGGCGATGATCTTGCCGGTGGAGGCCTTCTTCTTCGGGGGCGGGCCGCCCAGGTAGCCGGCGGCGGCCATGCCGAGGCCGGTGGGCATCGGGTACCCGCCGGGCGGGCCCATCGGCGGCCCGGACGGCCCGGGCGGCGGCAGCGAGCCGGGCGGCATGGGGTAGCCGGCCGGCGGGCGCGGGCCGGACGTCGGCGGCACGGTGGGGGAACCCGGCTGCGCGGGGTGGCGGTCGGGCGAGCCGGGCGGCATCGGGTAACCGGCGGGGGCGCCGGGGCCGGAGGTCGGCGGCACGGTCGGGGAGCCCGGGTGCGCGGGGTGACCGGCGGGCGGGACGTCCAGCGAGCCCGGGGGCATGGGATACCCGGCCGGCGGCCCCAGCGGGCGCCCGGCCGACGTCGGCGCGACGGCGGGCGGCCCGAACGGCGTCCCCGCCGGCGCGCCCAGCGTCGTCTCCGGCGGCGCGGTGCGCATCGCCTTCAGCCAGGCGGCGGCGCTCTCCGGCCGCGCCTCGGCCCGCACGGCGAGCATCGACAGCACCCCGCGCACGACCCGGTCGTGGCCGGGGCCGAGCGCGGCGGTCATCCGCGCGCCCATGCCCTCGAAGTCGCCGGGGACGGGCATCTCGGCGGTCAGCGCGTAGTACACCGTCGCGCCGAGGGTGTAGCGGTCGGTCGCCGGGGTGTACTCGCCCCGGGCCAGCGACTCCGGGGCCATGAACGGCGCGGTGCCGAAGATCCGGGAGGTGGCCGCCGCGTGCTGGAACCGGACCAGCCCGAGGTCGACGAGGTAGACCCGGCCGTCGTCGGCGAGCAGCACGTTCGCCGGCTTGATGTCGCGGTGCAGCACGGCGACGCCGTTGGTGTCGCGGCCGCTGTGCAGGTAGTCGATGGCCTCGGCGATCGGCTCCAGCGGGGCGAGGACGTCGAGGCCGCGGATCCGGCCGCTCTCCAGGGCCTCCTGGAGGCTGTGGCCCTCGATCCACTTCATGACGAAGTAGAGCCGCTGGCCCTCGGTGCTGGCGGCGGCGCCGGCCGGGTGCGGCGGGGCGCCGACGAACACCTCCTTGACCTTGACCACGGCGGGGTGTTCGAGGTGGGTGGCGAGCGCGGCCTGCAGGCGCAGATCCTCGAGGGAACGGTCGGTCCGGTCGCCCGCGACCTCGATGATCTTCACCGCGTAGGCGAAGGGGGCTCCCCCGTGGTACTCCTCGGCCCGCCAGACCTCGCCCTCGCCGCCGGCGGCCCGGCGTTCGGCCAGCTCATAGCGGTCGGGGGCTTCGGTGGGGCCGGCATGGGTACGTTCCTCGGGCTGCGACACGCGCCCATCTTGCCAGCCGGGCGCAACCCCGCACATCCACGGTGGATCCGGGACGCTCCGTAGGGACCCGGTCACGAGGGGGCTGGTGGGGCACCGGGCTGCCGGTGCCCCGTACCCGGCTAGCGGTTCTTGTCCTTCTCCACGAGTTCGGCGAGCGCGGCCATGCTCGACTCGATCGCCGGGCGGTAGTCCTCCACCATGTGCAGGGCCCGCGCGTCGACCTCCTCGGGCAGCGTGCCGCGCAGGTACTCGTCGAGGGTGAGCAGGCGGGGGCCGTAGCCGCCACCCATGCAGTACACCGCGTCGAAGATCTGGCCGCCGATCTCGTGGGTGTCGATCGTGGTGGCGTGCTCGAACTCCAGCACGGTGGTGCCGTCCGGGTTCGCGGTGAGGCGGAGCACGATCTCGTCGGGCGCGGGGTCGACGCCGCCGAGCTCGACGGTCAGCAGGTGCGGCGCCTCGCAGCGGGTGACCTTCCCGGGGCCGAAGTCGCCCTGGGTGAAGGTACCGCCGACGGTGAGGTCGCCCTCGACGGGCGCGTACCACCGGCGGAGGCGGGCGGGGTCGGTGCACGCGTCCCAGACGTCGGCGATGTCGGCGTCGTAGGTGCGGCGGAACACGGCGCAGCGGGCCTCGCCGGCGGCGATCTCGCGCCGGTACAGCTCGTGCTGGGTGTCGCGGTGGTCAGCGGTGACGGTCATGGCGTGTCCGTGCCTTTCGTGGTGGGTTCCGCCCCGCGCCGTTCGCGCTTGCCGCGCGCGAGTTCGGTGGCCAGGGCGTCGAGTCGTTGGGTCCAGAAGTGTCGGTAGGGGTCGAGCCATTCGTCGACCTGCCGGAGGGGTTCGGCGTCGACGGCGTAGAGCCGCCGGGTCCCCTCGGCGCGCACCGTCGCGAAGCCCGCGTCCCGCAGCACCCGGAGGTGCTGGGAGACGGCCGGTTGCGAGATGCCGAACTCGGCCTGCACCACGGCCCCGAGGTCACCCGCGGCCCGCTCGCCGTCGGCGAGGAGTTCGAGGATGCGCCGGCGGACCGGGTCTCCGAGGATGTCGAATGCGTGCACCCCCAAAGAGTATGCGCACCAGCTTATATAAGCAACCCCTAAACCTTCGTGCGCGGGGTACGGGAAGGGCCGGGCCCATCCGTCGCTGGATGGACCCGGCCCGAACCTCTCGCCCTAGCGGCCCAGCAGGCCACCGAGACCGCCGTGGTGCGCGGCCGGCGACGTGCTCGGCGCCACGCTGGCGGGGGCCGGCGCGGGCGGCTTCACGGTCGTCGGGCTGGCCGACGGCTTCTTCGCGGCCGGGGCGGAGGTCTTCGGCGGCCGCACGGCCTTCGTCGCCGACGGCCGCACCTTGGGCGCCACCGCGGCGCTGGGCGTGGCCGACGGCTTGGCCGGGGTCATGAACTGCAGCAGCGGACCCTGCAGCGAGGGCGCGGCACTGGCCACCCCGCCCGCCAGGGCCAGTCCGCCCGCCACCACGAGCCCGGCAGTCAGCCACCATCTCTTTTGCACAACCGCATCCCTTCAGCGTCTGGACGTCCGCAACAGAGTACGCGAATCGCCCATAACCTCAGAAATCGATGCAGTTTGGCCCCGGTGGGCCGGATGCCGCGACGCCTCGCAGGCCCGGTGCGGTCACGCCTCGGCGGCCAGCAGGCTCATGGCGTAGACCTCGACGCCCTCCTGGTACAGCACGACGCGTTCCGTGCCGCCGTCGCGGAGCTCCTGCCACACCTCCCCCACCCACGCCTCGGCGTCGGCCTGGGTCTCGAACTCCTCCGGCGCGACGGCCGGCGGCGCCTCGGTGCCCGCGGAGTTCTGGAATCGCCACGTCCACATGGTGGTACCCCTCTGCTCGGTTGGGTTCTTCCTACCCGACCCGCGCCCTGGGCACACGAGAAGCCCGGCTCGTTCGTTTCGGCATCTCTGCTTCACGATCGGGTCGGGCTTCACCTCAGACTCTAACCGAACTCTTACTCACCGTCAAGAGGCGATTACCTACGGTGGCGGAGTCCGACCCGACCGGCGAGGACCCCCAGGTCGGTGGTGTCGTGCAGGCGCAGCCCGGCGAGCATCACGTGCGCGGCGGCCCGGGCGTCGGACAGCGCGGCGTGGTGCTCCAGGGTGCGGAAACCGGTCGCGGTGGCCACCGTCGGCAGCTTGTGGTCGTCCAGGTGCGGCCAGAGCTGCCGGGACAGCTGGAGGGTGCAGTACATCCGGGGCGACGGCACCGGGCGGCCGACCAGCTCGTGCGCGCGGGTCAGCACGCTGTTGTCGAACGGGGCGTTGTGCGCGACGAGGGGCCGGCCCGCCGTGAACCGGTCGATCAGGTCCAGCGCGTCCGCGCAGCTCGGGGCGCCCCGCACGTCGCGCGCCGTGATGCCGTGCACCCGCACGTTCCACGGGTTGAACTCCGCCGCCAGCTCCGGCGGCCGCACCAGGGTGCCGAACGCGTCGGTGACCTCCCCGTCGGTCACCGCGACCATGCCGACGGCGCACATGCTGCCCCGCCGCGGATTGGCGGTCTCGAAGTCGATCGCCACCCAGGACGTGAGCGCGTCGACCGGCGCGGCCTGGCCGGGCACGGCACGGACGGACGGCGGGCGGGTCGAACGGGACGCGGACCTCGACGTGCCAGTGGTGTCCACCGGTCCACTATGCACCGGGGGCGCGCGGGGTCGGCGGGGACACGCGGAACACCCGCCGTCGGGTACCGGACGGGGCGGCCACGCGGTCGCCGCGTCCGGCGCTCGAGGCCGGCGCGCGGGGCCGGCGCGCGGGGCCGGCGCGCGCCCGAACGCGAAGTCCGTTCCCCGCCAGCACGACCGGCCGGCCCCGGGCAGGCTCGACGGAGACCCGAACTCACGGAGGACGTTCCATGCACAAGGTCACCGACCTCAAGGTGCTGTACTTCGGCACCCCCGTGGTGCTGATCAGCTCCCGCAACGCCGACGGCACCGCCAACCTCGCCCCGATGTCCTCGGCCTGGTGGCTCGGCCAGAACTGCATGCTCGGCCTGGGCAACAGCGGACACACCACGGCCAACCTGCTCCGCGACGGCGGCTGCGTCCTCAACCTCGTGCCGTCCGACCTGGTGGAGGCCGTCGACCGGCTCGCGATGACCACCGGCGCCCAGGACGTGCCCGAGAACAAGGCCGCACAGGGGTACCGGTACGAGCCGGACAAGTTCTGGATCGCGGGGCTGACCCCGCAGCCCTCGGAGCTGGTCGGCGCGCCCCGGGTGGCCGAGTGCCCGGTCCAGCTGGAGTGCGAGGTGGTCTCGGCGCACCCGTTCGGCACCCGGGCCACGGCGTTCGAGGTGGCGGTGCGACGCGCGCACGTCGAGGAGAGCCTGCTGATCCCGGGCACCCAGTACGTCGACCCGGTCGGCTGGGACCCGCTGATCATGAAGTTCTGCGAGTTCTTCGGCGGCGGCGGGTACGTGCACCCGTCCCGGCTCGCCGAGGGCTGGAACATGCCGCACCAGCTCGCCCCGGCCGCCTAGGGTCAAAGCCATGCGGATTGTCATCGCCGGCGGCCACGGTCAGATCGCGCTGCGCCTGGAGCGGCTCCTCGCCGGGCGCGGGGACACCGCGACCGGGCTGATCCGCCGCCCGGAGCAGGCCGACGACCTGCGCGCGGCGGGGGCCGTGCCGGCGGTGTGCGACCTGGAGTCCGCCACGGTCGCGGAGGTGGCCGCGCACCTGGCCGGGGCGGACGCGGCCGTGTTCGCGGCCGGCGCGGGCCCGGGCAGCGGCATCGACCGCAAGGACAGCGTCGACCGGGGCGCGGCGGCCCTGTTCGCCGACGCGGCGGAGCGGGCCGGGGTCCGCCGGTTCGTGGTGGTCTCCAGCATGGGCGCCGACACCGAACCCCC
The DNA here is from genome assembly GCF_053902585.1 of Longispora urticae. Lineage (NCBI taxonomy): Bacteria > Bacillati > Actinomycetota > Actinomycetes > Micromonosporales > Micromonosporaceae > Longispora > Longispora urticae. Next base: position 287,417 of record NZ_JAQZSH010000041.1, on the reverse strand, counting down.
GGCCGGTACGGACCCGGTGTTCGCCGCCTACCTGCGCGCGAAGGGCGCGGCCGACGAGGACGTCCGGGCCCGGGCCGGGCTCGACTGGACGGTCCTGCGGCCGGGGCGGCTCACCGACGGACCGGGCACCGGGCTGGTCACGCTGGCGGAGCGGACCGGGCGCGGCGACGTGACCCGCGACGACGTGGCGGCGGTCCTGCTGGCGCTCCTCGACGCGCCGGGCACGGCCGGGCGCACCCTGGAACTGATCGGCGGGGACACGCCCGTCGCCGGGGCGGTCGCCGGCCTCGGCTGAGCGTCAGGGCTGGCGGGCGATGAGGACGTCGGCCTCGCGCCTCCAGCCCAGGCGGGAGTACAGGTGCTGGCCGTCGGCGCTCGCGATCAGCAGCCCGGTCCGCGCGCCCTGCTCCACGGCCGCCCCGGCGAGCGCGCCCATCACGGCGCTGGCCAGGCCCCGGCGGCGGTGCTCGGGCGTGGTCTCGATCCGGTCGGCCACCGCGTCGGTACCGGAGACGGCGAGCTGGCCGCGGGCCGCCAGTACCCCCGAGGGGTCGTGGATCGAGACCGTGACGACCGGGCCGTCGACCTCGACCGTCGAGCGGTAGCCGTCCGCCGGGGCGTGCCGCGGGTGCGCCGTCAGGTCGACGCTCATCAGCCACTCGGGGCGGTCCAGCAGCTCCAGGCCGCCGGCCGCGAGGGCGGTGCCGACCTCCTCGGGGCGGGTGGTGGTCACCGTCAGCCACGTGCGCAGGTCGGCGGCCGCGACCCGGGCGGCCAGCCGGGCCACCGAGTCGGGTTCCTCGTCGGCGCGGAGCGCGAACACCTCGACCTGCCGGCCGGGCTGGTCCCACCGGACCCGCAGGCCGCCGTCGACCGGCTCGGGGGCGGGCAGCCGCCGGGCCAGGCTCCAGCCCCGCAGCCACCGTCGGACCAGGTCCGCCATGATGATCATCCGGCAATTACAGCACGCCGCCCCGGCCCCGGACAGGGTCTGTGGCCCGCGCCATGGCACCGAACGGCGTCCCGCGCGGGTCGCGTCATCCCCCACCAGGGCCGGGTCGATCCACCCGGCCCTGGTCGCCCCGCCCGGCCCTGGTCGCTCCGCCCGGCCCTGGTCGCGCCCCGTCCGGCGCTGGTCGCCCCGTCGGCGAGGGGCAGCCCGGCTCCCCGGGCTGAGGCATGATTCTCAGTGACCCCGCCCCCGACGGACTCCACGATGGAGTCACAAGGAGTCACCGTGTCCGTGCTGCGCGCCCTCATGCGGGAGATCGACCTCGGCCGCCCGCACTCCGCCCCGCCGTCCGACCTGGCCGAGGGCCTGGCCGTCTGCCAGATCCCCGGCGCGAGCCTGGCCCTGATCGAGGACGGGCGGATCACCGAGACCCTGACCTCGGGGGTCCTGCGCGCCGGCGGCCCCGACCCCGTCACCGACCGGTCGCTGTTCCAGGCCGCCTCGATCAGCAAGGCCGTGGCGGCCGCGTGCGCGCTGCGCCTGGTGGCCGCCGGGGACCTGGACCTCGACGGGGACGTCAACGACCGGCTCACCTCGTGGCGGTTGCCGGCCAACGACGGCTGGCAGCCCCGGGTGACGCTCCGCCAGCTGCTCGGGCACACGGCGGGCACCACGGTGTCGGGCCTGCTCGGGTACCCGGACGGCGCCCCCGTCCCCACCGTCCCGGCCCTGCTCGACGGCGGGGGCAACAGCGACCCGGTCCGGGTGGTCTCCGTGCCGGGGACGCGGTTCGGCTACTCCGGCGGCGGGTACACCGTCGTGCAGCAGCTGGTGTGCGACGTGACCGGCCGGGACTTCCCGGACCTGGCCACCGACCTGGTCCTCGGCCCGCTGGGGATGACCCGGAGCACGTTCGCCCAGCCGCTGCCCGCCGCGCTCGCCGGCGACGCCGCCTCGGGGCACCGGGTGGGGCCGACGGCGCTGGCGGGCGTCGGGCACACGTACCCGGAGATGGCCGCAGCCGGCCTGTGGACCACGCCCACCGACCTGGCCCGGTTCTTCCTCGCCCTGCGGTCCGCCCTGGCCGGCGAGCCCGGCGCGCTCCTCCCCCGGGACCTGGCCGACGCGATGGCCACCCGGTCCGGGCCGACCACCCCCTACGGCCTGGGGCTGCAGTTGTCCGAGCCCGACCTGCCCGCGTCGATCGGGCACGGCGGCGGCAACGAGGGCTTCAAGTGCCAGGCCACGCTGTTCCTCGACGGCGGCCGGGGCGCGGTCGTCATGACCAACGGCGACTACGGGCACGCGCTGATCACCGAGGCGCTGCTGCCCGCCCTCGCGAAGGGGCTCGGCTGGCCGACCCGCCCGGCCCCGGTGGGCGGCCCGCCGGTCGCCGGCCGGTTCACGGGTGACGACGGCGAGTTCCTCGTGACCGGCGACGCCGCCGACCTCGCGTTGACCGCGCCGGGGCAGGCGCCGGTGGTGCTGCGGCCCGTCGGGGACGGGGCCTGGCGGGCGGGCGGCCTGAACGTGACGGTCCGGTTCCCGACGCCGGACTCGGTGGTGATCACGCAGGACGCGGCCCCCGGCCAGGACATCCACGCGACGCTGGCCCCGTGGAGCCCGGCGGGGCAGCCATCGACATCTATAGACACTGTCTAAAGTAGACTGTTACGGTCGCCTCTCCGCCTCCCGAAGGAGAAGCGCTCATGTCACGACTGCTCAGGACGGCCCTGGCCGCCACGTTCACGCTCGCCGCCACCGGCGTGAGCCTCGCCGTCACCGCACCAGCCCAGGCCGCCCCGCCGTGCAGGGTCGCGTACTTCCTCACCGACGGCGGGACCGCGATCGGCGCGGAGGCCTGGATGATCTGCTACGACGGGCAACCGGAGCGCCAGATCTACGTCTCGCTTCAACGACTGAACCCCGGCACCGGCACCTGGACCACCGTGTCGAGCTACTGGGAGACCACCACCTACATGTGTGTCGGCACGGCCACGAACACCTACCGCAGCATCAACGACACCACGAACGTGGTGAGGACGATCACCGCCAACTGCGGCTGACGCCCGGCGGCGGGCACCACCCGGTGCCCGCCGGCCGGCGCGGAGCCGGCCGCACGCCCGGTCCCGTGAGCGCCGGACCGGCCGGAAGCCCGGCACCCGTCAGCGCATCGACAGGTGCACGTGGTTCGTGTGTTCCGACGACGGGTCCCCGCTGCCGAAGTACGAGCGCCAGCCCGTGCCCGGCATCCAGATCTGCCGGAACCAGATGACGTAGAGCACCCCGAGCCGGTCCGCGTTGGCGATGTACCAGGCGGCGAGCTTGTTGCCGTAGTCCTTCTCCGCGCCGACCGCCATCCCGCCGAAGCCCTTCGCTGCCGAGGACCAGTCGCAGGCCTTGCCGCGCGGGTGCTCCCCGCCGTCCTCGGCCGAGCGGTAGCAGGACACGTAGTGGTCGAAGTTCGCCTTCTTCGTCTCGTTGTACGCGTGCAGGGTGCGCGGCGACAGGCAGCCGCTGGTGGTCGGGTCCTTCACGGAGCAGCCCTCGGACGGGAAGCTGCCGTCGGGGTTGCGCGGCGCGGGGGTCGCGTTGGCCGGCAGGTCGCCGAAGCCGAGGGTCGGGTCGCCGCCGCCGGCCGAGCGCAGCGCCTTGAGCGCCTCGTCCTGGCGTTTGCGCAGCTCCTTGAGCTGGTTCTCCTGTTCGAGGATCGCCGCGTCGAGGTCCTTGCGCTGCCGAGCGAGGGTGGCCTGGGCGGCCTTGAGCGCGGTGACCTGGGCCCCGTCGCGCTCGGACAGGTAGCGCACCGTCGCCGCCGTGTCCAGGAAGCTCTCCGGTGACCCGCTGGACAGCAGCGCCTGCAACTGGGCCGACGAGCCGCCCCGGTACTGCGCCGCGGCCAGCCGGCCCACCGCCGCGCTCAGGTCGGCCACCTTGGCCTGGGAGGCGAGGATCTCCTCGGACAGTTCGCCCTCGCGCTTCTTGGCGTTGGCGATCGCGGTGCGCGCGTCCTGGTACCCCTGGGAGGCGGCCCGGAGCGCGTCGCGCAGCGGCTTCGTACCCCCCTCGGGCTCGGCCTGGGCCGGGGTGATCGCGACCAGCATGGTGGCGGCGACGGCGACGACTGTCAGGGCGGCACGACGTGCTAAGACGGACAAGACAGACAGAACCCTTCTCCCGTACCCGCCTACCAGGTCAGCTGACGGATTCGGGCGGGAAGAGCGCCCTACCGGCCGGCCCTCCACAGAGGAGCCGGGCGGATTCACCCCACGTACCTTGGGTCCCCGGCTCGCGAGTGCGACTCGGCGGTGACTCCCGGTGCCACCCGTCGGCGGCGAGGGTCCGGTCGTCTGCACGCCGATGCTAGGACAGAGCGTGACTCTCGGCAACTACCACGCGTTCAATCACACACTGTGGAGAGATCGTCGTCACGCAGAGCGACAATTCGAGCAGAGGGGTACCCGGCGGGACGGTTCCGCCGTGCGGCCCGGCCGGCGCGGGCGCGGCCGCCGCCGGACCGGTCGGCGGGGCTACCCGGCCGGCGGGAGCAGTCTCGGGGAGGTCGCCGCGTCCGGCCACAGCAGCAGCACCCGGCACGGCGCGTGGTCCACCACGAACCGGGTAGCCGGCCCCAGGCTGCCCGGGCCGGGCCGGGAGTGGTCGCCGTCCCGGGCCAGGACCAGCAGGTCCGCCGCCTCGCACGCCTCGACCACCAGCCGCTCGGCCCGGCCGGAGGTGGCGGCGATGTGCGCCGGGCGGCCCAGCCGGGCCACGGCCGCGTTCAGCAGGGTGCGTTCGGCCGCCCGGACCGCCGCCTCGACCGTGTCCCCGGGATCGGTACCGTGCCCGCCCCGGCCCAGCCGGCCCAGGAACGCGCCGTGCAGGCTCTCGGCCACGCCGGGGTCCGTGACGTGCAGGAGTGTGATGTCCGCTCCCGGCGGCGCCAGGTCGGCCGCCGCGTCGACGCAGGCCGGCCACGTGCCCTCGGTGAGCCAGACGAGAATCCTCATACCCCCCACAGTCGCAGCCCCAGCCACAGGGCGACCACCCCCGAGGCCAGACACGCCGGTACGGTCAGCGCGCCGAGCCGGAGGAACTCCGCCACCGTGGGCCGGGCGTCGTGCGCGTGCAGGATCCGCCGCCACAGCAGGGTGGCCAGCGAACCGACGTACGTGAGGTTCGGGCCGACGTTCACGCCGATCAGGACCGCGAGCACCAGGCCGGGCGAGTGCGCGACGGCGGGCACCAGGACCAGGGTGGCGGGCAGGTTGTTGACCAGGTTCGCCAGCACCGCCGCGAGGGCCGCCACCGCCAGCAGGCCCAGCAGGTCGCCGCGCCCGGGGACCAGGCCGTCGAGCAGCGCGCCCAGGCCATGCCGGCGGACCGCGAGCACCACCACGCCCAGGGCCAGCACGAACCCGCAGAACGCCGGGTTGGTCTCGGCGAGGATCCGGCCCAGTCGGCGCGGGGTCCGGCGCAGCTCGGGCAGGGCCAGCAGGGCCGCTCCCCCGGCGGCGGTCCAGGCCGGGTGCACGCCCAGCGGCTCGGCCACGGCGAAGCCCGCCAGGGTCAGGGCCAGCACCGCGAGGGCGTAGCGCGGGGCGGGCGGGGCGGGCACGGGCACCGGCTGCGCGGGGGTGCCCAGGTCGGCGGCGAAGAACCGGCGGAACACCAGGTACTCGGTGCCGATCACCGCCAGCCACGGCAGCGCCATCAGCCCGGCGAACCCGGCGAACGTGAGCCCGGTGGCCGCGAAGGCGAGCAGGTTCGTCAGGTTCGACACCGGCAGCAGGAGCGAGGCGGAGTTCGCCAGGTGGGTGCAGGCGTACACGTGCGGGCGGGCCCGGACCCCGACCGCCGCCGTCGTCGCGAACACCACCGGGGTGAGCAGCACCACCGTCGCGTCCAGGCTCAGCACCGCCGTGACCAGGGCGGCGATCACAAACACCACCCCGAGCAACCGGTGAGGGGTACCGCCGCCGAGCCGGGCCGCGAGCGCGCCCGCGTACCGGAACACGCCCGCCGTGTCGGCCAGGTGCGCCAGGACCAGGACCGCCGCCAGGAAGCCGACCGTCGGGGCCAGCGCGACGATCTCCGCCCACGCGGCGCCCGGGGACACCAGCCCGAGGAGCACCGCGAGGGCCGCCGCCGGGCCCGCGACCAGCACCTCCGGCAGCCGGGCCGGCGCGGCCACCGCGAAGCCCAGCACGCCCACCAGCAGCGCCACCGCGATCACCATCTGCACGGGCATACGCTACGGGCGCCCGTGTACTCCTCCTCACGGTGCCCGGCCGGCTGGGCGGCGCGCGCCGTGGAGCGTCGCGGGGACGCGGAACAGCACCGACGCCCCGGCCCTCGCCGAAGCCCGTGGCGGCAGACACCACGGCGGGAACGGGCGGGGCCCCACCGCACCGGGCGCGGCTGCCAGCACCAACGACCGACCGCAGGCCCCGCGTACCCGAAGAGTCGGGTCTAGAGGTCGACCTCGCCCGTCACGCAGGTCACGGTGCCGCCGGCCACCCAGAGCGCGCCGTCGGCGTCGACGGTGACGTGCACCCTGCCGGCCCGGCCGAGCGCCGCGCCCTGGCTCGCGACATAGGGCGCGGTGACCCGGCCGGTGCGCAGCAGCCACCCCGCGACGGAGGCGTTCAGGCTGCCGGTCACCGGATCCTCGACCGTCGCGCCGTCCTTCGGGAAGAACGCGCGGACCTCCAGCGCGGCCGGCGAACCGGGCGGATACAGGCCGACGACGCCGAGGTCGAGGTCCACGGCCGTCGGGCGCACCGCCGCGACGGCCGCCGCGTCGGCGAGCAGCACCGCCACCCAGCCGGGGCCGTTGTCGACCCACTCGGCGTCCACGACCGCCGACCGGTCCAGGCCGAGCAGGCCCGCGATCCGCACTACCAGCGCCTCGTCGACCGGCCCGGACCGCACCAGCGGCGGCGCTGCGAACGCCAGGCCGTCGGCCGTGCGGCGCACCCGGACCAGGCCGGCCCCGCACTCCTGCACCACGACCTCGGATTTCGGGGTACCGCCCGCCGACAGCCACGCGTGGCACGTGCCCAGGGTCGGGTGCCCGGCGAAGGGCAGCTCCTCGGTGGGGGTGAAGATCCGCACCCGGTAGTCGGCGTCCGGGGTGCCCGGCGGCAGCACGAACGTCGTCTCGGACAGGTTCGTCCAGTGCGCGAACCGGTGCATCTCGTCCGTGGTCAGGCCGGTGGCGTCGAGGACCACGGCGACGGGGTTGCCCCGGTACGGGGTGGTGGTGAAGACGTCGACCTGCCGGAAGGGGCGCAGCATCCGGCCAGTGTAGGACCGGGGACGGGTGCGCCGTCCCCACCGGCCGGCGAGGGCGGGGCGTCGGGCACAGCCTGCCGTGGCCTACGGCCGGGCGGGGCGGGTCCCGGTCACAGCAGGCCCGCGCGGGCCGCCGCGAGTTCGGCGCGGACCTGTTCGAGGACGCGGCCCATCCGGTCCCGGACGTCGAGGAACCCGGAGTCCGTGCCCCGGTACTCGATCCGAGCGTCGCCCGTCGCCAGCAGCACCTCCGCCAGCTCCGGATGCTGCCGGCACCGCGCCCGGTGCAGTTCGGCCACCACCGCCTCGCGCGCCGCCGTCCACCCCGGGCGGTGCCCGCCGGCCGCGAGCAGTCTCCGGGCGTCCCAGTCGCCGCGCGCGTCCCGGATCGCGTCCCGCACCCCGGGGTCGGCGGCGGCCAGGGCCAGGTAGGCCCGGCTGAGGGTCGGGTAGGTGTGCCCGCCGAACTCCACCGGTGCCGGGTACTCCGCGCGCAGCACGTGCACGCTCGGCGGCCCCGGCCAGCTCCCGAAGACGGAGTCCAGCACGACGGTCGGGTGCCCGGACTCCGAGGGGCCGTCCGCGTGCCGTCGGGTGTCCGCGTCGGCGGCGGCCCGGGCCCGGTCGGCGAAGAACTCCAGCGCCTCCTCGTGGTCCTCGGCGGTCACCGGGTCCCCGTCCCCGTCGAGGGGTTCGCCGACCGGGGTGGTCAGCGCCCGGTACGGCCAGTCCTTGACGTCCATGTCGCCCAGGTACATCCGCTCGTGTTCCGGCACCGCCAGGTACGCCGCGCGCAGGGCGGCCCGGTTCTCCTCGGTGGGCACCCGGCGGAACTCCTCGACGGCCTCGTCGCACCGGGACTCGGCGGTGGGCCGGCCGGCCAGCCGGTCCATCTCGTTGCTGACCTCGGCGAACAGGTCGTCGGCGGTGAGATACCCGTCGGAGCGGGCGAACTCCCAGGTGGCCAGCTCGAACGCTGAGGCCCGCTCGCCGTCGCGGGGCGTGACCGTGATCCAGCCGGAGTCGAGTTTCGCGCGCAGCTCGTCGAGGGTGAGCAGGCCCCAGCACTCGACGAGCCCGTCGGCGTACACGATGAGGTCGGTGAGGAAATAGGTGTCGCCGTTCCGGACGAAGACCGGCCGCCAGGTGCCGTCGATCCGTTCCTCGTCCGCCATCCGGTACGCGCGCCGCTTCGTCACGGGCCCAGTATGGCCACCGCCCGCCACCCCGCCGCCGGGCTCGGGGAGGGCACGTGCGCGGGCCGGCCGCGCGGACACCCCCGTCGCCGCCCGCGCGGACCGGCCCCCGCTCGGCCGCGCGTCACCCGCCCCGGGGTTCCGGCAGTTCCCGCAGCCGGCTGACCGGCGACACCACCAGCGCGATCACCACCAGCGCGGACGCCACGGCCGCGACGGTCAGCGCGCCCCGGGCCCCGAGCGCGCCGGACAGCAGCCCGGCCGCCAGTCCGCCGAGGGCGCCGCCGCCGAACAGCAGGGTCCGGAACACGGCCGTCATCCGGCCCATCATCGACTGCGGGGTGGCGGTCTGCCGCAGGCTCACGATGATCACCCCGGCGACGCCGAGCCCCAGGTACGTCAGGAAGAACGACGCCACGAACAGGGCCACCATGACCGGCCGGGGGCCGGCGGCGAGCGGGATCAGCGCGGGGCCGAGGACCAGCGCCGACTGGGCGACGAGGTAGACCCGGCCCAGGGGGAAGCGCCGGATCACCCGCCGGGAGACGGTGGCCCCGATCAGGCCGCCGACGGAGGCGGTCGCGAACACCCCGCCGAGGGTGGCGGCGCCCAGGCCCAGGTCGTGCGTGCCGTACAGCAGGAACATGGTCCACACCGTGACCAGGGAGAAGTTGCAGCAGAACCCGACGAGGGCCAGGGCCCGCAGCACCGGGTCGCCGAACACCCAGGCCAGTCCCTCGCGGAGTTCCGGGCCGAGCCGGCGCCGCCCGGCGGGTGCGGGCCGCGGTTCGGGGGTGCGGATCAGCAGCAGGGAGACCACGGACGCCAGGTAGGAACACGCGTCGACGATCAGCGCGACCGGGGCGGTCACGGCGCTGACCAGGGCACCGGCCAGCCCCGGGCCGGCCACGTCGGCGGCCGAGGAGCTGACCCCCATCTTGGCGCCGGCCTCCACGTAGTGCTCCGGGTCGCGGACCAGGGTGGGCACATAGGACATCCAGCTCACGTCGAACAGCACCGACGCGACGCCGATCGCGCAGGCGATCAGCAGCAGCGGGGTCATCCGCAGCACGTCCAGGGCGGCCAGCGCCGGGATCAGGGCCAGCAGGACCAGCCGGACCACGTTCGCGCCGAGCATCACCGGTCGCCGCCGGACCCGGTCGACCCACACCCCGAAGACCAGGGCGAGTCCGAGGTACGGCGCGAGCTGCAGGAACCGCAGCAGCCCCACCTGGGCGTCGGTGGCCCCGAAGGCGTGGATCGCGGTGAGCGGCAGGGCCAGGTTCGTGACCTGGGTGCCGAGCAGCGACAGGGTCTCGCCGAGCCAGAACTTGAGGAAGTCGCCGTTTCGCCACAGGCTCGCGGGCCGGGCCGGAGAGTCCAGGACGGTCACGGGGCGCTCCGTCCGGTCGGGACCGCCGGGTTCGGCCACGGCGCGGCGGCCGGGGTCGCGGGTCGGGTCGGGGTCACCGGAGGCCCGCCGCGGCCAGTTCCGCCACGAGCCCCGCGACCCGCTCGATCTCGTCGTGGGTGTTGTAGTAGTGCGGGGACAGCCGCAGGCACCAGTCCACGTCCTTGTCCCCGAAGTCGAACTGCGCGAACTCGCGGAAGCTCAGCGCCGAGTTCACGCCCCGGGCGTCGAGCGCGGCCTTGAACGGCTGCGCCTGCCACCCCTCGACGGCGAACGTGACCAGCGCGCCCAGTTCCGGCCCCCGGTCGAGGACCCCCACCCCGTCGATGACCTCCAGCCAGCTGCGCAGCCGGGCGGCCAGCGCCGGGGTGCGCCGGGAGATCGCCTCCATGCCGACGTCGCGGGCGTACCGGGTGGCGGCGGCGCAGCCCAGCACCGTCGCGTACGGGAACTCCCACTCCTCGAACCGGGCGGCCGTGTCCGACCGGCGGTACGCGTCGGGGGCCGTCCACCTCGCGCCGTGCATGTCGGGGAACAGCGGCTCGTACCCGGCGTGCAGGAACCGGTCGGACACGTAGAGGAAGCCGGAGCCGCGCGGGCCGCGGAGGAACTTGCGGCAGGTGGCGGTGAGCAGGTCGCAGCCGAGGGCGGTCACGTCGAGGGGGTACTGCCCCACGGACTGGCACGCGTCCACCAGGTACAGCAGGTCCAGTTCCCGGCAGTGCGCGCCGATCTCGGCGACGGGTTGGACGAGGCCGGAGTTGGTGGGGATGTGGGTGGCGGCCACCAGCCGGGGGCGGTGCTCGCGCATCAGGGCGGCCATCGCGGGGACGTCGACCCCGCCCTCGGGCGCGTCGGGGGCGTGCACGACCCGTACCCCGAACCGCTTCTTCAGGGACAGGAAGGCGATCTGGTTCGAGACGAAGTCGTTGCGGGTGGTGAGGATGACGTCGCCGGCCGCGAAGGGGATCGACGACAGCGCGGTGGCGTAGGCGTGGGTGGCGCTGCCGGCGAAGGCGATGTTGTGCGGCTGGGCGCCGATCAGGGCCGCGATCTCGGTGTAGAAGGCGCGCACCCCGTCGGCGCGGGCGGCGGACGCCTCGTAGCCGCCGATCTGGGATTCGAGGGTCAGGTGGTCGAGCATCGTGGCCAGCACGGGGGCGGCGAGCAGCCCGCAGCCGGCGTTGTTGAGGTGGGTGACCCGCTCGCAGCCGGGGGTGTCGGCCCGCAGCGCGGCGACGTCGAGTAGCGATTCCCCCGGGGAAACAAAAGCGCTATCCTTGGTACTCATGTCAGACAGTAGCACTTCTGTCGATCTGGTCACCACCCTCCGGGCGCTGCTCCGCGGGCTGTCCCCCGGCGACCGCCTGCCCAGCAGCCGCGAACTGATCGCGCGCCACCACGTCAGCCCCGTGACCGTCGCCCGGGCCATCGCCCAGCTGGCCGCCGAGGGCGCGGTCGTCACCCGGCCGGGCAGCGGCACCTACGCCGCGACGCCCCGGACCCGGCCCGGCGAGGGCCCCGCCGACACCGCCTGGCAGACGATCGCGCTCACCGACCGGGCCGTGGACACCCGGTCCATCACGGACGGTCTGGGCCCCGCGCCCGCCGGCACCCTCATGCTCGACGGCGGCTACCTGCACCGGTCCCTGCAGCCCACCCGGGCCCTGGGCGCGGCCCTGGCCCGGGCCGCCCGCCGCCCCGACGCCTGGGACCGGGCCCCCACCAGCGGGCTGGCCGCGCTGCGCGCCGTGTTCGCCGGCGTCGCGGGCGGCGGGGTGACCCCGGAGGACGTCCTCGTCACGGCCGGAGGCCAGAGCGCGCTGTCCATGGTGTTCCGCGCGGTCGCCGCCCCCGGCAGCCCGGTACTCGTCGAATGTCCCACCTATCCCGGGGCGCTCGCCTCCGCCCGGGCCGCCGGCCTGCGCCCTGTGCCGGTGCCGATGGACGACGACGGGGTCCGGCCCGACCTGCTCGCCGACGCGTTCGCGATGACCGGCGCCCGGCTGTTCTACTGCCAGCCGACGTACCACAACCCGACCGGGACCGTGCTGTCCGCGGACCGCCGCCGGCAGGTGCTGGACGTGGCCCGGGCGGCCGGCGCGTTCGTGGTCGAGGACGACTTCGCCCGGCACCTCGGGCACGGCGGCCCGACGCCCCGGCCGCTGGTCGCCGACGACCGGGACGGCACCGTCGTGTACCTCACCTCGCTGACCAAGCCCGCCGCGCCCAGCCTGCGGGTCGGGGCCCTGGTGGCCCGGGGCCCGGTGATGGAACGGCTGCGGGCCCTGCGCCGGGTCGACGACTTCTTCGTCCCCCGGCCGCTCCAGGAGGCGGCGTTGGAGCTGGTCAGCTCGCCCGGGTGGGACCGGCACGTCCGGGGCCTGGCGGCGGCGCTGCGCGACCGGCACGCGGAGCTGGCCGCCGCCCTGGCCCGGGAGGTGCCCGGGTGGACCGTGGCCCGGCCGGTCGGCGGCGGGCTGCACCTGTGGATCCGGCTGCCGGCGGGTGCCGACGCCCCGGCGGAGGCCCGGGCCGCGCGCCAGGTGGGGGTGGCGGTGAGCGTCGGCGACCGGTACTTCGCGGCCGAGCCGCCCGAGGCGTGCCTGCGGTTGGGGTTCGCGGCGACGGCGGACCGGGCGGAGCTGGCCGAGGCGGCGAGGCGGCTCGGCCAGCTGTAACCCTGGGGCGGCTCTCGGTCAGCCCCGCAGGTACTGGGTGATCGCCTGGGTCGCCACCGCGCCCTGCCCGACCGCCGACCCGACCCGCTTCACCGACCCGGCCCGCACGTCACCCGCCGCGAACACCCCCGGCATCGACGTCTCCATCAGCAGCGGCTCCCGGTCGGCCGCCCACGGCACGGGCAGCCGGTCGGGCCGGGACCGCACGTCCGGTCCGGTGAGGACGAAGCCGAACTCGTCCAGCCCGACCGCGTCGGCCACCCAGGAGCTGCACGGGGTGGTGCCGATCAGGATGTACAGCGAGCCGGCCGGCACGGTCTCCGTCTCCCCGGTCGCGACGTCGCGGAGCACCAGCGCGGCCAGCCGGCCCTGCCCGATCGCCTCGGCCAGCTCGACGCCCTCGCGCAGCACGACGGCCGGGTGGTCGACGAGGCGCTCGATCAGGTAGTTCGAGGTGGCCGAGGCGTGGATGGACTTCTCCCGGACCAGGACGGTGACGGAGCGGGCGTGCTCGGCGAAGTACAGGGCCGCCTGGCCGGCGGAGTTGCCCGACCCGAGGATGTAGACGTCCTCCCCCGTGGTCTGGCCGGCCTCGGTGAGCGACGCTCCGTAGTAGACCCCGGCGTTGAGCAGGTCCGCCACGCCCGGGGCCTCCAGCCGCCGGTAGGACATGCCGGTCGCGACGAGTACGGCCCGGGCGGCCAGTTCCGCCCCGTCGGCGAGCACCACCCGGTTCACGCCGTCGTCGCCCGCGCGCAGCCCGGCGGCGACGCTGGTGCACAGCCACTCCACCCCGAACCTCTTGGCCTGGGCGAGGGCGCGCTGGGCCAGGTCCGCGCCGGTGAGGCCGGACGGGAAGCCCAGGTAGTTCTCGATCGTGGACGTACTGCCGGCCTGCCCGCCCGGGGCGTCGTCCTCGATGATCAGCACGGAGAAGCCCTCGCAGGCGCCGTACACGGCGGCGGCCAGGCCGGCCGGTCCGCCGCCGACGATGACCAGGTCGTACGTGTCGCGGGTCGCCTCCTGGGTCAGGCCCAGCTCCCGGGCCAGCTCCGCGAGGCTCGGGTCCGTGAACGACCGGCCGTCGCCGAGCGCGACCGTGGTCGGGGCCGCCTCGTCCTCGGTGTCGACCCACTCGAAGGGCACCACGTTGCGGGCGAGGAAGTCCTTGACCTCGTACGACCGGGCGGCGAACCGGTGGCCGGTGACCCGGACCCCGAGGTGCGCGGCCATGTTCTGCGCGTCCCAGTCGAACAGCACGTCGTCCAGCGCCGGGTACAGCCGCTCCTCGGCGGGCAGGTACGGCGCCACCAGGTAGCGGTCCAGCCCGGTCCGGTTGATCGCGTCCAAGGCGGCGTCGGCGTCGGTGGCCGCGCACAGCAGGACCCGCTTCGCGCCGGGCTGGTCGTCGCGGAGCGTCGCGAGCAGTTCGGTGCCCAGGCCGTCGGTCAGGTGCTGCTGGGTGACGACGAGCGCGACCGGCGAGCCGACCTGCGGCAACCGGCGGGCCAGGGCCAGGGCCTCGGTGCGGCCGGACGCGCCGACCACCCGGAACCGGTCCAGGTAGCGGGCCCGGAGCCCGGCGACGAGCTCCTCGCGGGCCAGGACGTCGCCGTCGACGAGGACGACGGCGGGCTGTGGGGCGGCGTTCATACCGGGGACCTCCAGGGTGCGGGTGCGCGCGGATGTGCGGTTAGAGTCAGGTCAAATGTCTTTAATATTCTATTTGGAGGGTTGATGTCTCTTATCCCCACCCTCGACCGGCGCCCGCCATCCGGGGCGGGTGCCCGGACGGAGGTCGCCACGGCCGTGCGGGAGGCCGCCGCCGGGGTGCCCGTCGCGCCGCCCGCCCGGGGACTCGCCCGGGTCGGGGCCGCCGACCACCTGCGGTTCGGGCTGCGGCACCGGGTGCCGGCCCTGCTCCGGCGGGCGCTGGTCCCCCGGCGGTGGGCGGCCCGGGACGACACCGTCCGCCTGCCCGGCGCGCTGCTCGCCCGGTTCCGCGCGACCTACGGCGACGCCGTCTGGGTCGGGGATCCCCGGGGCCCGGCACTGCTGGTGCTGGGCACGAACGGCCTGCTCCGGGTACTGCACGGGCCCGCCGCCCCGGGGCACCCGCACGCCGCGATCGTCCGTCGGGTGATCGACGAGGAGGTCGGTCGGCTGCTCGCGGCCCGGGCGGTGCTGACCCGGGCGGTGTTCCAGAACTCCGTGGACCGGATGGCCCGCCGGATCGTGCTCGGCGACGCGGCGGCCGACGACGCCGAGGTCACGGGCCTGTACCTGGAGCTGCGGTCCGAGGGGAACTGGCTCGGCACCCGCCCCTGGCGGACCGAGCGGGCCCGGGCCGCGCACGACCGGCTCGCCGAACGGTTCCGGTCCTACCTGGACGCCGCCGCCCCGGGCAGCCTCGTCGCGGCCCTCGCCGCCGAGACCACGGCTGGCGGCCGGGCGGCCCCCACCTCGGACCTCGTGGCTGGCGACCAGATGGCGGCCCGCCGCACCGGCGACACGACGGCCGGCACCGGTGGCCCCACGGCGGCGGGCGGCCTCGGCGCGGCGTCCAACGGCCCGGCGGGGCCCGACGGCGTCCCGGTCGGTCGGATCGCGCACTGGTTCCTCGCTTTCGACATCCTCGCCGACACCGGCCTGACCACCCTCGTCGTGCTCGCCGGGGAACCCGCCCTCGGCGACCGGGCCCGCAGGGACCCCGAGGCGGCGCGGGCGTGCGTCCTGGAGACCCTGCGGCTGTGGCCGCCGGCCGGCGACCTGTTCCGGGAGACCACCCGGGACCTGGACTGGGACGGCGAGCTCCTCCCCGCGGGCACCCCCCTCCTGGTGCCGGCCGCGTTCCACGAGCGCGCGCGGTCCGTCGAGGAGCCCGACGCGTTCCGGCCCGACCTCCGGGACCCGCGCCCGGGCGCCGGGTTCTTCCCCCTCGGCCCGGGCGGGACGGGCGAGGACCTCGGGCTGCTGATGGCCACGGAGCTGGTGGGCCGGTCCCTGGACCGGGGCCGGTACCGGCTGCTGTCGGCGGGGCTGCCCGTGCGGGGGCCGTTGCCGCTGGCGCTGGACCCGGGGGCGTTCCGGCTCGCGGTGGGCCGGCGCTGACCGGTGTTCCGGGCGACCGGATACGGTCGGAGCGGCACACCGACCAGCACCTGTGGAGGGTATGGGATGACCGGCATCCGAGACGACTTCCTGGCCACGGCCCGCACCGCCGCCCGCCTGCTGCGGGACCCGGCGGTCGCCGCCCGGTGGGACGGGCCGAGCGCGCTCGCCGAGTTCAGCGTCGGCGGCCTGGCGGGCCACCTGGCGTACCAGGTCCTGGCCGTGCCGACGATCCTCGCCGGCCCGGTGCCGGAGGAGCGCACCATCCCGGTCCTGGAGCACTACGGCCGGGTCGCGTGGGTCGGCACGGCCCCGGACGAGGACATCAACGTCCGGATCCGCGCCGGGGGCGACCAGGAGGCGGCCGACGGGCCCGACGCCCTGGCCGCGCGGGTGGACGCCGCCATCGCGGAACTGGACGCGACGCTGGCGAGGGAGCCGGACCGGGCGGTGCGGATCCCGTTCTGGGGCCCGTGGTCGTTGACGCTCGACGACCTGCTCGTCACCCGGATGATGGAGCTCGCGGTGCACTCCGACGACCTGGCGGTCAGCGTGGGCGTGCCGACGCCGGAGCTGCCGGGCGGCGCGGTCGACACGGTGGTGGACCTGCTGTCCCGGCTGGCGGTGCGCCGGCACGGTCCGACGGCGGTGCTGCGGGCCCTCAGCCGCGCCGAACGCGCCCCGACCACGATCACGGCCTTCTGACCGCCCGGCCTGCCGATCCGGCCCCGGCAAGACCATGCTCGGCGAGCGGCAGTTCCGCTGGCTGCTCAGCAAGGTCCGGGACAGCTCGGCCCGCTGGAAGGTCCTCGTCACCTCGTGCCCGGTGTCCACGATGCGCTCGACGGAGCCCCCGTACGACGACTGGGTCGCCTACGAGCACGAGCTGGGCGAACTGCTCGGCGCGTGGAGGAAGGCGAACGTGCGCAACCTGGTGTGGCTGACCGCCGACGTGCACTACGCGCAGGCCGTGCGGTACCCGGACATGAACATGTGGGAGTTCCTCGGCGCGCCGATCGGGGCGAACCCGCGGGTGGTGGGCTCGCCGCTGTCGCCGACGTTCGGGGCGCGGGAGCGGTTCCTGGACGGCACGCTCAAGCACCGGGAGGTGCTGGTCGCGGAGTGACCGCGTCC
This sequence comes from Longispora urticae, assembly GCF_053902585.1. Classification (NCBI taxonomy): domain Bacteria; kingdom Bacillati; phylum Actinomycetota; class Actinomycetes; order Micromonosporales; family Micromonosporaceae; genus Longispora; species Longispora urticae. The sequence continues at coordinate 270,635 of NZ_JAQZSH010000041.1, read as the reverse complement.
GGTGTGCGGGCGGCGCGTCGCGTGCCACCCGCACACCGCGGGCGCTCAGCCCCGGAACGCGTCCGCGTGCTCCGCCGCCCACTGCTCGAACGACCGCGCCGGCCGCCCCGTGACCTGCTCGACCGTCGGCACCACGGTGTACCCGATCTCCGGGGTGTTCCCGTGCACCTCGACGAAGAACTCGATCACCTCCGCCGGGTACCCCTCCCCCGCCCAGCGCGCCCGCGCCTCCGCCTCGCTCAACTCGACGTAGCGCACCTCGCGCCCGATGGCCTCGGCGATGGTGCGCACCTTCTCCGGCCGGGTGACCGCCTCGGGGCCGGTCAGCGTCAGGGTCCGGCCGGCGTACCCGCCCTCGACCAGCACCGTCGCCGCCACCGCGCCGATGTCGGTCTCGTGCACCAGCGCGCTGCGGGTGCGCGCGAACGCCTCCCGGACCACGCCCTCCGACCGCACCGACGGCGCCCACTCCAGCAGGTTGGCCATGAACTCCACCGGCGCCAGGTGCGTCCACTCCAGACCGCTGGCCTCCACCGCCGCCTGGAGCGGGCCGGGCGCGCCGCCGAGCAGCACCGTGATCCGCCGCACCCCGGCCCGCACCGCCAGGTCGACGATCTCGGGACCGGTCGCCAGCGGCGCGTACGGGTTCGCGCCCCCGCCGCCGAACGTGATCAGGTGCAGCCCGGTCACGCCCTGCAGCGCGGGCGCGACGCTCGCCGGGTCGGTCAGGTCGCCGGCCACCACCTCGACCCCGTCGGGCAGTCCGGCCGTGGCCGGGTTCCGGGTGAGCGCGCGGACCCGCTGGCCGGCCCGGAGGAGCTGACCGACCACCTGGCGGCCGACCGTACCGGTCGCTCCGGTCACGAGAAACGTCATGGCTGGTACCCCTTTGCGCGTGGTTTCGATCTCCTGGAAACCACACTAGGAGCCATTCCGGCCACTTTCTGACCGCAATCTCGGCCACACTGGGACCATGGCGAACACGAGCTCCCGGACCCTGCGGCTGCTGTCCCTGTTGCAGACCCACCGGTACTGGCCCGGCGCGGAACTGGCCGACCGGCTCGACGTCTCCCCGCGCACCCTGCGCCGCGACGTCGACCGGCTCCGCGAACTCGGCTACCCGGTCGACGCCCAACGCGGCGTGGACGGCGGCTACCAGCTGGCCGCCGGCGCGTCCCTGCCCCCGCTGCTGGTCGACGACGAGGAGGCCGTGGCCCTCGCGATCGGCCTGCAGACGGCGGCCCTGGGCGCGGTCGCCGGCATCGAGGAGTCCTCGATCAGCGCGCTCACCAAGGTCGTGCAGGTCATGCCGCCCCGGCTCCGGAAGCGGATGGCCGCACTGCGCGCCGTCACGGTGCCCGCACGGCTCGACGACGGCCCCACAGTGGACGCCGGCGTGCTCACCACCGTCGCCCAGTCCTGCCGGGACGAGGAGCGGCTCCGGTTCTCCTACACCGCGCAGGGCGGCGCGTCCTCCGAGCGGCACGTCGAACCGCACCGTCTGGTCTGCCTGGGCCGGCGCTGGTACCTGGTCGCCTACGACCTGACCCGCAACGACTGGCGCAGCTTCCGCCTCGACCGGCTGACCGCGCCCGACGGCACGGGGGCCCGGTTCCGGCCCCGGGACCTGCCGGCCGCCGACGCCGCCGCGTTCGTCCGGGCCGGGCTGGACGGGCGGCCCGCCGGGCGGTACCAGGTCGAGGCGCTGGTCGAGGCCGAAGCGGCGGACGTGCGGCCCCGGATCGGCCAGTGGGCGACGGTGACCGAGGCGGGCCCGGGGCGGTGCCGGGTCGCGATGGGTACCGACTCGCTGGACTGGGGCCTGTTCGCGCTGGGGATCACCGGGGCGGAGTTCGAGGTGCTGGGGCCGCCGGAGTTCACCGCGCACCTGCGGGCCTGGTCCGACCGTCTCGGCCGCGCCGCGGGACCGCGTGCGACAGTGGCAGAGTGACGATCTTTCTGCGGTACCAGAGTCCCGTCGCGGACGCGAAAGGCCGGTTCGTCGGGGTGTTCGGGCTGGTCAACACCCTCGCGAAGCAGGGCAGGCTGACCGAGGAGCAGGAACGGTTCCGGCGCGCCAACAACGACTGGTACGACGCCGCCTACACCGACCCCAGCACCGTCGACCCGACCGTCTACGACGAGGACCTGCACCCGGGCGCCGCGGCCTGGTTCAAGGTGGACGCCGCGCACCTGCTCGACCGGATCGACGGGTACCTGGACATCCTCGCCGCGCACGCCGTCCCGTGTGTCCGGGTGGAGTCCGCCGACCCCGGACGGGTCGTCTACGAGGACGAACACCAGATCATCGTGGTACCGCACCGGCCTGTCAGCGGGTGACGTTCCGGGGGCCGGCCGTGGCCATCGCCCTCTCCACCGCGGCCTGCAGGGCCGGCCCGTCCCGGGTGTCCTCCCGCATGTCGACGAACACGGCGTCGGCGTCGATCACGTACCGGTACTCGCTGCCGACCTGGCCCTTCTTCACGGCCCGCTTGAACGTCTCGCTGTAGTCCCCGTCGCAGACCGTCGCGCCCGGGCCGGACTGCGGGCAGTAGATGCCCGAGGCGCCCACCGGGGTCTTCGCCAACGCGTCGTGCACGGTCTTGGCCGTGGCCCGGTCCTTCAACGCCCGGATCTTGACGCTGACCAGGATCGTGTCGTCCGCGTCGATGTAACTGCCGGTCATGGCGCTGACGCAGCGGTTCCGGGTCAGCAGGTCCTGGACCTCCTGGGTCTGGCTCGTCGTGACGCAGGACCAGGAGCCCGCCGCCTTGAGAGTGAAACGGCGGCCGTTGCTGTCCGTGAAGCTGTCCGGCAACAGGGCGTCGGACGTCTGCGGGGTACGGTCCGTGTCCGCGTCGTTCATCGTGTCCGGGTCGAACGACGGCGTGGGGCTCGGCGGTTCGTAGGTGGGCCTGGTCGACGCCTCGGGGGTGCCGCGGGTCGACGCCGGAGTCCGGTCGGAGTCCGAGCTGGACGCGTTGTGGGCGACCATCCTGCTGACCATGCCGTACGCCCGCAGGGAGCCGAAGGCGCACAGGGCCAGCACGACCACGCCGGCCGCCACGACCGCGAGGATCTTCGCCGTGTTGCCGGACCTGCCGGGGCCCGGGCCGACCGGCGGTCCGAAGGCGGGGGCGCTCCAGCCGGGGGCGGGCTGGGCGTAGGGTCCCGGTCCGGCGTGCGGGCCGGTCCCGGGGTAGGGTCCGACACCCGCGTCGGGTCCGCTCCCGGGGTAGGGGGCGCCACTCGCGGGTCCGCTGCCGGGGTGGGGAGTGGCGCCCGCGTCCGGTCCGCTGCCCGGGTAGGGGGCGGCGCCCTGGTGGGGCCCGCTCCCCGGGTGGGGCCACGGGCCGACGGGAGGTTCGGTGCCGGGGTTCCGGCCGGCGCCCGGCCCCACCTCGAACGCCTGCCCCACCACGGATCCGGTTCCGGGCTCGCGCCCTCCGATGACCGTGACGTCGTCCATGTGCCCGGCTCCGCCGCCCGTTCCGGCCACCGGCGGCGGCGTCGTCCCGGGCAGGGGCGTCGTCCCGGGCAGCGGCGGCACCCCGGCCCCCTGCCCAGCTGCGGGCGTCGGCCCCGCCCCGGACCCCTGACCCGCCTCTGGGGCGCCGCCCGGCGGCACGGGTGCCGTCACCTCGGCCCAGGTCGGGGCCAGCCGCGGGTCCACCGCCGTCGCGTACTCCCCCAGGGAGGTCACCACCGCCGGGGGCAGCCAGGAGCCCGCGAACAGCATGGTCTGGCCCTGGGTCTGGGCCCGCGCGTACGCCATCACCTCGGTCAGGTCCGGCCGGTCGCCGGGCTCCTTGGCCAGGCAGCGCTCCACGATGGCGCGCAGCTCGGGCGGGCTGGCGGACAGGTCGGCGGGTTCGTTGACGATCCGGAACAGCAGGGCGTCCGGGTGGCCCTCGCCGAACGCGGTCGCGCCGGTCGCGGCGAACACGGCCAGGTTGCCCAGGGCGAACACGTCGGCGGCCGGGGTGACCGACAGGCCCCTGACCTGCTCGGGGGCCATGAACGCGGGCGTGCCGACCCGGGTGTCGATCCGGGTGACCGTGGTGGCGTTGGCCGCGTGCGCGATGCCGAAGTCGATGACGCGCGGGCCGTCGTCGGCGAGCAGGACGTTGGCCGGCTTGAGGTCGCGGTGCGTGATCCGGCACGCGTGGATCGCGGCCAGACCCTCGGCGACCCCGGCGAGCAGCCGGAACACGGTCGGCAGCGGGAGCGGGCCGTGCTCAGCGACGGCCTGGTGCAGGGGCGGGCCGGGCACGTACGCCGTGGCGAGCCAGGGCAGCGCCGCGTGGGCGTCGGCGTCCACGACCTGCGCCGTGTAGAGGCCCTGGACGCGTTGGGCGGCGGCGACCTCCTGCGCGAAGCGGCGGCGGAACTCGGGGTCCTGCGCGAACTCCGGCCGGACCACCTTGACGGCCAGGGCCCGGCCGCCGGGGCTGAACGACAGATACACCCGGCCCATGCCGCCCGCCCCGATCAGGGCACGGAGCGGGTAGCCGGCGACCATGGGCGGGTCGTCCGGGGACATGGGCGCGAACCTGACAGCCATCCGTACCCCCGAGTGATCTTGAAGTGCCCTGACTCTATAACAGGATTATAGGGAGCCTCCGCCACCCCTCGACGGGCAGTGTCCACACTCGACCCCGGGCTGGGCGCGACAGCGAGATACCCCTGCTCAGCACGCCGGGGCCGACCCTCGGTGAGGATCGGCCCCGGTGCGTGGTGGTGACCGGTCGGGAAGCGTCCCGGCCCCGCGCTAGCCGGCCAGGCGTTCGGCGGCCCGTTCGATCGCCGACTCCACGCCGCCCATCCGGTCGGCGAGCAGCCCCACGGCCCCCACCGCCCGGCTCATCGGGTCGTCGGAGTCGCCGCCGAGGGCCCGGGCCCGCAGGTACCCGGCCTTCACCTCGGCCCAGCGGGCGGCCCCGGCGGCGGTCAGGGTGCCGCGCAGCTCGGCGAGCTTGAGCAGGTTGGCCTCCGCGCCGGAGGTCAGGGTCTGCGCCTCGCCGAGGTAGTGGTCGTCGATCAGCGCCTCCAGCTCGGCGTCGTTCATCACGGGCACGATCCGTTCGGCCAGCTTGTTCATGTTCCGGTAGGAACCCTGGAGCTGGAACGGCGGTTCGGTGCGCGAGGCGTCGGACTGCGCCGCCGAGGCGATGTAGGCCCGGTTGTTGGCCATCACCACCTGCTGGGCGCGGAGCAGGTTGCGCAGGACGGCCCGGATCTGCTCCAGCTCGGGCCCCGAGTAGGGGTGGCTGAGCTGGTCGGGGCGGGCCGTGTCGTCGCCCCGGGCGAGCCGGAGCAGCAGTTCGATGTCGCCGCGGTCGCGGGTGGACAGGGGCGCGAGCACCGGGTTGGAGGTGAGCGCGTTCTCCACGTAGCTGAGCGCGAACAGGTCCTCGCGGCCGGACAGCACGTCGCCCAGGTTCCACACGTCGGCCCGGTTGGCGAGCATGTCCGGGATCCGGAACCGCTGGCCCGACTCGGTGTACGGGTTGCCGGCCATGCACACCGCGAACCGCTTGCCCCGCAGGTCGTACGTCCGCGTCTTCCCGTCCCACACGCCCTCGATCCGGCGCTGGGCGTCACAGAGCGAGATGAACTTCTGCAGCAGCTCCGGCGAGGTGTGCTGGATGTCGTCGAGGTAGAGGAGGACGTTGCTGCCCATCTCCAGCGCGAACGAGATCTTCTCCACCTCCTGGCGCGCGGTCGCGTTGGGCGCCTCGGCCGGGTCGAGCGAGGTGACCCCGTGCCCGAGCGCCGGCCCGTTGACCTTCACGAAGGCGAGACCGAGCCGGTTGGCCACGTACTCCATCAGGGTGGTCTTGCCGTACCCCGGCGGCGAGATGAGCAGCAGCAGGCCCATCTGGTCGGTGCGCTTGGCGTCCCCGGCCGCGCCGAGCTGCCGGGCGAGGTTGTCGCCGATCAGCGGCAGGTAGACCTCGTCGAGCAGCCGGTTGCGGACGAAGGCGCTCATCACCTTCGGCTGGTACTCCTCCAGCCGCAGCCGGGACCGTTCCGCCGCGACCAGCTCGTTGCGGCGGCGCTGGTAGGCCCGGAACGCCGGCACCCGTTCGGCGCGGAACCTCCGGGTCCGGGCGACGGTCTCGTCCAGACGGAGGTCCAGCCGGCGGGAGCTGATCCGGGGGTGCGAGCCGAGCAGGCCGTCCACCGTGGCGGTGAGGGCGGCGGAGGACTCGTGCCGGGGCAGGTGCTTGCCGCACAGCTCGATGGCGACGGCCTCGGCGAGGTCCTGCGCCGCGCTGGCGTCCCCGGACCCGCCGGTGGCCAGGAACGCCGTCAACCAGGCCGTCACCAGCTGGTACCGCGCCGCAAGGTCGTCGCCCAGCGCCCGCAGGTCCTCCTCGTAGTCCAGCCCCGACTTCGACGCCGGCCCGCCGAGCGCCCGCCGGAACCGGTCGAGCAGCGTGCGCGCCCCCGCGCTGGTCACGAAGCCGAGCGGGGTGCCGGCGAGCTCCTCGAACAGGTACTCACCCGCGAGCGCCGCGTGCCCGCCCAGGTCGTCGAGCCCGGCCGCGCCGAGGAACTCCCCGACGGCCGCGCCCAGTTCGCCGCAGAGTTCGCCGATCGCGCCCGTCCGGCCGAACGCGGCGCGGGCCCGGGACAGCGAGCCCGCCCGGCGCGACCACAGCGCCTTGGTGGCCTCGTCGGAACCGAACGCCCAGAACAGCGCCGCCGCCGACCGGGCCGCCGCCGGGTAGCGCAGCAGGCCAGCGCCGGTGTGCAGCCGGAGCATCGCGTCGAGGAGCGCGGCGGCGTCGTGGTCGTGCACGCCCCGCTCGTACCCCTCGTCGTAGCGGGTCTCGGCGACCTTGCGGACCAGGTCGCGCAGGCCGCCGTCGACCACGGCCGCCTCGTGCAGCGCGGTCAGGGTGCCGGCGTCCTCCGCGTCGGCGAGCACCGAGGCGGCCAGGTGCTCGGCCCGGTACACCTCCGGGGACTCCGACACCAGGAGCTGGTCCCAGAACTCCCGGGTCGTCTCGAACCCTTCGTCGAGCACCGCCGAGCGGTAGTCCGTCGCCGTGATCGCGAACGCCATCCGCCCGTCGGAGGGCACCAGGGTCAGGTCGATGGACTGGGTGTTCACGGCGAACCGGTGCCGGCCGAGCCGGATGGTCTCGCCGCCGTCCGCGTACAGGTCGAGCCGGTCGCGCAGGGCCCGGCCGGCCTCCTGGCGCGCGGCCTTGACCCGGCCCTCCAGCTCCTCGGCCCGCACCGCGTCGCCGAGCGCGCGCAGCTCGTCGGCCACCGTGCGCAGCTTGGCCACCATCGGGTCGGAGCCGAAGTACGTGTTGACCTCGTCCAGGGAGGACAGGCCGGCGACCCGGCGGTGCACGCTGCCGAGGATCCGCTCGGCCGACTCGACCAGGCGGTCGGACCGGCGGGCGCGCTCGTCGAGCAGGCCCTGGCGGCGGGTGGCGAAGGCCTCGTACACGTCGGTGCGCTTGGAGCCCAGCTCGGTGAGGAAGTCGTCGAAGTCGGAGAACCGGGACTCCAGGCCCTCCAGCCGCAGCAGCAGCCGGCCCAGCTGCTCCTCGCACCGCTCGGGGCTGTCCGCCGAGGCCAGCGCCCCGGTGATGGCCTGCCCCAGCAGCGCGAACTCGGCCGCGAACGCCGCGCGGCCCTCGACGTCGAGCAGTTCGCGGCGCCGGCCGTCGAGGGTGGCCCGGGCCCGGTTGACCCCGCCGAGCACCTCGCTGATCCGTTCCAGGATGGCGACCCGGACCGTGGCGTCGGCGATCTCCAGCCCGCCGACCACCTCGGTGATCACCTCCAGGCCCTCGGCTTGGGCGGCGAGCCGCTCCCCGACCGGACCGGACTCGGCCACCGTGCCGATCGCGCCCGCGTCGACCACGAGCCGTTCGACCTCGGCGTGGTACCCGGTGAACGCGTCCGGCTTCTGGAGGAACCCGACCGCGCGCTGGGCGGCGGCGGCGAGCTCCGTGTCCAGCTCGGCGGTCAGGGTGTCGATCCGGGCGGTGTCCACATAGCGCAGTTCGCGGAGGGTGACGAGCTGGCCGCGCGCCTGGCGCAGGTTCGCCAGCTGGCCGACCCAGCCCTCGGTCGTCTCCGGGGCCTCGCCGCGCGCGAGCCGGACCAGGGACGCGATCCGGTTCGCCGACTCGGTGAGCGCGGCCGTGGCCTGCTCGGTGAGCGCGCGCACCGTCTCGAACTCGTCGAGCACCTGCTCGGCCGTGCCGCGCAGGGCCGCGAGCGGGCCGCTCAGGTCGCCCAGCTCCGCCTCGCCGAGCCAGTGGTAGTTGTCGGCCGCGCGGGCGCACGAGGCGATGATGCCCTCGAACACCGGGCCGGACGGGGCCATCTCCCCGACCATCCTGGCCACCGACAGGCACTCGGAGATGCCCCGGACCAGCTCGGCGTTGCCGATCCTTTCCAGCGGGCCGGTGCCGACGGGCTGCGAAGCGGCGTAGGTGTCCGACTGGTACGGGGTCTGCCAGACCTGCATCGCGTGTACCCGGGTCGGCTCCTCGGAGGTGGCCCGGAACACGACGAGCGTGCCATCGTCGAACAGCGAGTACCCGTGGCAGGCCAGCGGGGCCGCCACCTCCTTGCGGATCAGGTTGTACGGCAGCAGCAGCGTGCGGCCCTCGGCCCGGGCGTGGAAGACGTAGAGCACGTCCTCGCCGTTCGTCGCCCGGATCGCCCGCTCGAACTCCAGGCTCGTCACGTCCGTGTCGAAGGTGCGGCTGACGCCCGTGACCAGGTAGTACCCGCCGGGGAAGATGATGCCGTGGTCCTCGGGGAGCCGCTGGCACGCCTGGCCGATCGCGTCGAGGCGCACCACGTCGCGGGTCTTGGTGTTGAAGACCAGGTACCGCCAGACCGTCTCCTTGTACGGCCGGATCTTCAACAGGATCAGCGAACCGACCCGGGCGTGGTACACCTCCGCGTCGGCGAGGCTCTGCAACGGCTCGTCCACCGGCTCGCTGTAGACGCCCGCGCCCGACTCGGTGTTGTTCTCGACCTTGACCGTCAGGTCGCCGCCGACCGTCTCGACGAACACCTCGTCGCCGATGGAGATGTGCGGGTGCCGGCCCAGGACGTGGTCGTCGCGGGTAGCCTCCACCCATTCCAGGTCGTGCGGGGCGGGGAACACGTGGTCGCGTTCGCCGCGGGCGTCCAGGTAGGACACCGTGCCGTCGACCGCGACGTTCCACCGCAGCACCCGCAGGTCGTCGGGGCGCGGGCCGGTCTGGAACACGGCGAGCAGCCGGTCGTCGAGCCGGCGGAGCTGGAGCAGGCGGGCCTCGCGGTAGTACCGGTACAGCTCCGCGAAGTCCCGGCCGAACTGCGGGTCGCGCAGCAGGCCGGGCAGCTCGTCGGGGCCCGGGGCCTCGAAGCCGAGGGTGTCGCCGTCCCGGGTGAACCGGTGCAGGGAGAACACGTCGTCCACGGCCGTCTCGCGCTTGAGGCCGATGAACACGTTGTACCCGAACAGCATCAGCCCGCCGACCGAGACGATGTCCCGCGGCACGCAGTTGTGCTCGGTACGGATCCGCTCCGTGCCGACCAGGCGGAGTTCCGCGCCGCCGAACACGCCCAGGCGGCGGGCGTTGAGGGCCTCGGCGCGGGCGGCCAGGTCGGCGGCCTGGGCGGCCAGCCGGGTGCGGAGGACCTCGTAGGTGCCGGCGTCGAGGGCCGCGCCGGGGGTGGTTCCGGCGCCGGCCGGGGAGGTGGCCCCGGTGGTGCCCGGGGAGCTGGTCCCCGGGCCCGCCGTGGAGCCCGTCCCCGCCGTGGGCGGTGTCGTCTCCGTCATCCGCGCCGCGCTACTTCGCCGCGCCGAGGGCGGCGACCGGCACGTCCGCGAGCCCGAGGCCGCGCAGCGTGACCAGCAGTTCCTTCAGCTTGTCGGCCTCGGAGCCGCCCTGGGTGATCTGCTGGAGCAGCAGCGCGGACAGGGTCATGCCCTGGATGCCGCCGCCGCCGAGCGCCTGGCCGACGTCCTCGATCAGGTTCGCCTGGCCCTCGATGTAGGGCTTGGCGACGGCCTGCGCGACGTCCGAGTGGTCCATGAAGCCGTCGATGCTCTTGCCGAGCGTGATGGAGCCGACCAGCTTGTCGAAGAACAGGGTGTCGCCGCCGACGATGTCGATCTTCGCCTTCTCCAGCGCGGCGGACAGCACCAGCGCCTGGGACTCGGCGACGGAGCGCTGCACCTCGATGCCCGCGAGCCGGACCTCCTTGTCGGCCTCCAGCCGCAGCCGGTACTCCTCGTGCTGGCGGGTCGCGTCGTCCAGCGCGCCGAGCGCGGCGGCCTTGTCGGTGAGACCCTCGGCCTCGCCCTTGAGCTTCTCGCGGATCGTCTCGGCGTCGGCCAGGCCCTGCTCGCGGGTCACCGCGGCCTCGACCATGCCCTGCTCGCGGGTGACGGCGGCCTCGACCAGGCCCTTCTCCTTCTCCACGGTCGCCTCGGCCCGGCCGACCTTCTCGATCGCGGCGGCGTCGCGCTCGCGGACCTGGGCCTGGGCCAGACCGGGCGCGGCGGCCTCGGCCTGGATGCCCTCGGCGAGCCGGATCCGGGCCCGGGTGTCGAGCTCGGCGGCCTGCTGGCGGGCCTCGGCGAGCAGGATCTCCTCGCGGGCCTTGAACTTCGCGGACGCCTCGCCGGCCTCCGCGGCCTTGATGTCCTTGACCAGGGACTCCTGCGCCTCGGCCTCGGCCTGGATCACGACGGCCTGCCGGGTGCGCTCGGCCTCCTCGACCACGCGGAGCCGCTTGATGTGCTCCTCCTGCTCGGCGACCGTGCGGTCGACGGCGATCCGCTCGCGGACCACCTCGGCGACGGCGCGCTTCTCGCCCTCGACCTCCTTGGTCTTGGAGATCGTGGACAGCTCGGTCTCGCGCTCGCGGGCGATGACCTCGAGCATCCGGTCCTTCTCGATCCGCTCGGTCTCGATGGCGATGACGCGTTCCTTGTTCTTCTCCGCCACCGCGATCTCGCGGGCCTGGTTCTGCGCCTGGATCCCGAGCTGCTCGTCGGTGCGCAGGTCGGCGGCGCGGGACTTCAGCCGCTCCTCGGCGCGGACCTTGTCGGTCTCGGCCTGCTCGCGGGCGCGCATCGTCTCGATCTCGCGGGTCTGCTTGATCTCGGCCTCGCTCTGCCGGCGTTCGAGTTCCAGGATCGCCTCCCGGGCGTCGACGTTCTGCCGGGTGATCTCCTTCTCCTCGTGCCGGCGGAACTCGTTGGTCTTCACGTGCTCGATCGCCGTCAGCTCGGTGATCTTCCGGATGCCCTGCGAGTCGAGGATGTTGGCCGGGTCGAGCTTGGCCATCGGGGTCTGCTCGAGGTAGTCGATCGCGGCGTCCTCCAGGCTGTACCCGTTGAGGTCGGTGCCGATCACCTGGATGATCTGGTCGCGGAACTCGTCCCGCTTGGTGTACAGGTCCACGAAGTCGAGCTGCTTGCCCACGGTCTTGAGCGCCTCGGAGAACTTCGCGCTGAACAGTTCCTGCAGCGTGGTCTCGTCGCTGGCCCGCATGGTGCCGATCGCCTGGGCGACCTTGATGACGTCCTCGACGGTCTTGTTGACCCGGACGAAGAAGGTGATCCGGATGTCCGCCCGGATGTTGTCCTGGCAGATCAGGCCCTCACCCGCGGTCCGGGTGATCTCGATGGTCTTGACCGAGATGTCCATGATCTCGGCCTTGTGCAGCACGGGCAGCACGATCGCCCCGGTGAACGTGACGTCCACCCGGCGCACCTTGGAGACGATGAGCGCCTTGCCCTGCTCGACCTTGCGGAACAGCCGACTGACCATGAACAACAGGGCGAGGATGAGGAGGAGGGCGACGGCGAGGGACACGCCGATCCCGGTGCTGATGGCATTCATCGTGTTGTGCTACCTCTGTCCGTGGGGCGGGAGACCGGCGTCGAGCACGGGGTCGAGAGGGGTGACCCAGAAGAACTCGCCGTCGGCGTCGTAGTCGAAGATCAGGGCCTTGCTGCCGGCACTGAACGCTTCCGTGCCGGGTTGGCGGACCTGGACGATGGCCGAGGAGCCGTCGTCGGACGTGACCTCGGCCTGGCCGAAGTCGGGCGTCACCCGGCCGGTGCGGATCACGCACGGCCGGCCGACGAAGTCGGTGCGGGAGGGGCCGTTGTCGGCCGGGAGCAGCCGGCGCAGCGGCGGGGCGAGGAGCCGGGTGACGGCCCAGCCGCAGGCCAGGGCCGCGAGGAGGGCGGCGAGGCCGGCCAGGAGCCCGGCAAGACCGGTGAGGCCCGCGGTCAGCACGGTGCCCACCAGGCTGACGAACCAGGCCACCAGGATCAGGACGGACAGCGCGACCATCGGCGGGATCCCGCCGAAGCCCAGCGTCGCCAGCGCGCCCGCGAACCCGCCGGCCGCGCCCGGATCGCCCTCCAGGGCGTCGGCGTCGGCGCCGCCGGCCACGACGAGCAGCCAGTAGCCGATGACGACGAGCAGGAGGAAACCGAAGATCACCGCTGGGAAACCGAGTGCCGCGTCGACAAACTCGATCATGAACCTACTTCCGTCGTGCAGCCCCGTTACAAAAACTATGACACGCAATGTCAATGACTATTGAGCTGCGAAAACGCACCCTCCACACCGGACTGTGATCATGGCGGCGCAGGCGAAACGAGGCATTCGCCGAACGTTCGGGCGGATGGCGATGATTGGGCGGCCCCCGTCATGTGTGTCCTGTTCGGCCCGGCGGCCGGCGGCCCCGGCACCGCCTGGCCCGGGAGCCGGTTCAGCGCAGCCGGAACACCGGGCCGCGCGGGGTGAACGGCAGCCGGGCGCCCGCCGGTACCAGGAAGGCGTGCTCGCGGCGGATCCGCACCACGTCGCAGCCGGCGTCGGTGATGACCAGGATCGGCCCGTCCGCCGGGAAGTCCTCCGCCCGTTCCAGGAGCCGGATCCCGGGCTGGAGCACCGTGCCGCCCCGGCCCCGGACCTTCACCCGGCCGGCGATCTCGGACACGGGCAGGTAGCCGGCGTCGTAGGCCGCCGCGTCGCAGAACACCACCCGGGCGGCGGGTACGTCGCGGGCGGTGGCGTAGGAGGCGATGGCGCCGAGGGCCTTGCCGAGCAGGGCGGGGTCCATGGAGCCGGAGGTGTCGAGTACCACTCCGAAGGTGTTCCTGCGTTCGAGGTCCTCGGGGCGCAGCCAGCCCGGGCGCGGGATGTCGGGGCTCGCGGACTGCCGGCGCGACATCCGGGCGTAGGACCGGCGCCGTTCCGGGGCGCGGACGTGCTCGTCGAACCAGCGGGCGAGCCGCGCGTCCCACGGCGGGGGCGGCTGGTCGAGCACCCGGATCTCGTCCACCAGCCCGCGCGGCAGCAGCCCCCGGCCCTGGGACTCGTGGAAGACGAGGCCGGTGAGCAGGGCGCGGCGGTAGTACTCGTCGAGGTCGACGCCGCGCGGCGGGGTGCCCACCCCGGACAGCACGTCGCCGAGCCCCCGGCCGCGCAGGGTGGCCAGCTTGCGGTACCGGCGCAGGTTCCTCGTGATCTGGTCGTAGACGGCCTCGGCGGACAGGCCGGCCAGCGCCGGGTCGTACAGCAGCCCGTCGGGCAGCTCGCCGACGGCCATCTCGACCAGCCAGCCGTTGATGACGAAATCGGAGGCCACATTCCACAGGTACGGGTCCCGGTGCGCGATCCGGTCCCCCGTCCGCAGCGCGGCGTGCAGCATCTCGTGGGCGAGCACGAACCGCCACTCCGGCTCGGACAGCCGGTGCAGCGGGTTGACGTAGATCTCGCCGGCCGCCGGGTCGATCGCGGCGACCGAGATCTCCCAGCCCCGGGCGAGCTCGGCGTCCGCGACGATCCGGAACTGCCCGGCCAGGGCCCCCAGCAGCGGGTACGAGGACACGAACCAGCCCCGGGCCCGCTCCCACGGCGTGGACCGGTCCGGCAGCCCGGCGCGGGAGTCGGTGCCCGCCGCGCGGACGGCCTCCGAGGCGGCGGCGACCAGCCCGAGGGCGAAGGCCTCCTGCCACCGGTGGGTCCGGGGCGGCCCCCAGCCCGGCGGCGGTTCGACCGCGTCGGACAGGTCGCAGAACCGGCCGCGGTACTCCGCCGGCACGCCCTCCAGCCGCCACCGCTCGGCGAGGCGCCCCTCGTCGGCCACGGGCAGCACGGCGGGCAGCGCGAACGGCGACCGGCCGAGCTTGAGCTCCCCCTGGAACCGGAGCACGGCGACGCAGCACGCGGCCCGGTACGCGTCGTCGAACGGGCGGGGGCGGTCGGCGTCGAGGTGGCCGAGGCCGAGGTGCAGCGCGCAGTGCGCGAGGACCCAGGCCCACTCGTCGGCGTCCGCGCGCCGGTGGTCGCTGGTCGTAGGCCAGCTCCCAGGGGTCGGGCTTCGCGGGCTTGCGGGCCACGTCAGGCCTCCTGACCGGTGGTCACAGTCGACGCCGCGGTCACAGCCGGGAACAGGCCGCGGGGCTCGATCGCGACACGGGCCCGGGGCGGCACGCCGGCCATGTCAGGACCGGGCCGCGACGAGGCGGGGCAGGTCGCGGCCGACCTCGACCAGGAACCACGTGGGGAGTACCGGCAGGCCGTCGGCGCCGGGTGCGATGACGAGCTGCGCGCACTCCTGGGACAGCTCCGCCAGCTCGACCAGCAGCCCCTTCGCCCGGTGCGAGAGCTGCCGAAGCCGGGCCGAGCCGTGCTCCCGGTCGGCGGGCAGCTCCTTGGCGAGGCGGGCCCGGAACGTCTCGGCCAGGAAGTACAGCAGGTCGCGGTCCTGGGGCGCGGCCGGCCAGCCGACGTCGCCGCGCAGGATCGCGTCCAGCCCGAACCGGTGCCGGACCACCTTCACGTACGCGGTGAACGCCGAGGCGTGCGGCGGGCTGAGCGCGCCGTTGGCCAGTACCCGGAGAATGTCCTCCCCGACGTCGTCGCCGTAGGAGTGCAGCAGGTCGGAGAGCATGTGCCAGCTGCGCGGGGTGGAGAACGGCTCCTCGGTCTTCGGCGGGTCCCGCCACAGCTGGTCGGGCCGCTCGGTCAGGTAGTCCACCACCCACGGGTGCACGCCCGCCGGCACGGCCCACGCCATCCAGTCGGCGGCCGACGCGCGCAGGTGCACGTGGATCAGCCGGTTGACCAGCGCGGACGCCATCGGCCGGGCGAGGGCGTTGTCGGTGGCCCGGTTGCCGGCGCCGATGACGATGGAGCCGGCCGGGAGTTCGTACCCGCCGATCCGGCGGTCCAGGATCAGCGAGTAGAAGGCCTTCTGCACCTCCGGGGCGGAGGAGTTGAGCTCGTCGAGGAAGAGGCAGTAGGGCTCGTCGCGCGCGATGGACTCCGGCGGCGCGAACCGGCTGCGCCCGTCGACCAGCTGCGGCACCCCGATCAGGTCCTCCGGGGCGAGCTGGGTGCCGACGAGGGTCACGCAGTCCAGGCCGAGGGAGGCGGCGAAGTCCCTGACCAGGGAGCTCTTGCCGATGCCGGGGGCGCCCCACACGAAGACGGGCCGGACCACGGCGGCGTGCAGCAGCACGTCGGGGAGCTGGCCCGGGGTGACGGTGATCGCGGAGTGCACGCGGCCTCGATTCTCGGTGGGGTCCCGAGTGTGGCAAGTGGCCGGTGGGGCCGGCGACCCGTTTTCGCCCCCGTCAGGCCGGCGGCAGGCGGGTGGCCAGGCCGTCGAGGATGCGTTCGAGGCCGTAGCCGAACCGGTCGTCCATCGTCGGTCCGGTCAGGTCGCCGGCCAGTTCCACCAGGTTCGGGAAGGAGTCCGCCGGCAGCGCGCGCAGCTGGTCGGCGACGGCCGAGGCGACCTCGCGCCGCCCCGCGCCCGTCGTCTCGGCGGCGGTCAACGGCGACTGTTCCTGCAGGACGAAACCCTGCACATAGGTACCGAGGAGATAGGTCGCCATCGTCGCGTCCGCGTCGGAGAACCCGGCCTCGCGCAGCCGGGACAGCTGGTCCTCGGCGAACCGCAGCATGTTCGGTCCGAGGCCGAACCGGCCCGCGATCACCTTGGCGGCGTCGCGCCGGTCGAGGAGGTGCCGGCGGTAGGCGGTGAAGTACTCCCGGAACTGGGCGCGCCAGTCCCCGCGCCGGGGCGGGGGCTCGGCGTCGGCCATCAGCGCGTCGGTGAGCAGGTCGAGGAGCTCCTCCTTGTTGCGGACGTGCCAGTACAGCGAGGCGGCCTTCACGTCGAGCTCGGCGGCCACCTTGCGCATGGACAGGCCGGCGACGCCCTCGCGGTCCAGGACCGCGACCGCGGCCCGGACCAGGGCGTCGCGGGTCAGTCCGGGCGTCGCTTCGGAATTCACGGTTGCAATCTAACACCGTTAGAGGCATCCTCTGCGGGGACCAACCATCTAACACCGTTAGGGACTCTCCGATGGAGGCTCGACGCAAGAGACTGGTGCTCGCCACGCTGTGCGGCACCATGTTCATGGCGATGCTCGACAACGTCATCGTCAACAACGCGCTCCCCCGGATCGGGCAGCAGCTGCACGCCGGGGTCGGCGGGCTCCAGTGGGTGGTCGAGGGCTACAGCCTCGTGTTCGCCGCCCTGCTGCTCACCGGCGGAACCCTCGGCGACCGGTACGGGCGGCGGCGGATCTTCCTGACCGGCCTCGTCCTGTTCACGGCGGGGTCGGCCGGTGCCGCGCTGTCCGGCTCGATCGGCACGCTGGTCGCCGCCCGGATGCTCCAGGGGCTCGGGGCGGCCCTGCTCACCCCGGGCAGCATGGCGATGCTGCGGCACGTGTTCACCGGGCCCCGGGAGCAGGCCCGCGCGATCGGGCTGTGGTCGGGGGTCTCGGCCCTGGGGCTCGCGGTCGGGCCGGTCGTCGGCGGGCCGATGGTCGAGGCGTTCGGCTGGGCCAGCGTGTTCTGGGTCAACGTCCCGGTCGGGATCGCGGCGCTGGCGCTCGGCCTGCGGGTACTCCCGGAGATGGCCACCCGGACGCGCCGCACCGACCTGCCCGGCGCCCGGGTCCGTCGGCTGGCCCTGCCCGGTGTCCGGGTCCGCACGTCGGACGCGCCCGGGGCTCCGGCCCGCACGCTGGACCTGCCCGGCGCCCGGGTCCGCACGCTGGACCTGCCCGGCCAGGTGCTCGCCGCCCTCGGCCTCGGCGGGCTCGTGTACGCGCTCGTCGAGGGCCCGGTGCGCGGCTGGACCGACCCGGTGGTCCTCGGCTGGGGCGCGTTCGCCCTGGTCACGCTGGCCGCGTTCGTCCTCGTCGAGCACCGGACCGCCGACCCGATGCTGGACCTGCGTTTCTTCCGCGACCGGGTCCTCACCGGGGCCGTGCTGTCCGGGTTCATGGTCACCTTCGGCGTCTTCGGGACCTCGTTCTTCCTGCCGCTGCTGCTCCAGGGCGTGATGGGCTGGACCCCGTCGGACGCCGGCCTGGCCGGGCTGCCCATGACGGCCATGATCGTGGTCGCCTCGCCGCTGTCCGGGGCGGTCGCCGCCCGGATCGGTCCCCGGTGGCCCGTGGTGACGGGCGTGGCCCTGTGCGCGGTCGCCCTCGCCGGCCTCTCCCTGTACGACGAGCACGCGCGCTACGCCCAGTACGTCTGGGTGCTGTGCGTGCTGGGCGCCGGCATGGGACTGACGTTCGCGCCGGTGTCCATCGCGGTACTGGGCAGGGTCGCCCCGGCCGAGGCGGGCATGGCCTCGGCCACCGTCAACATGCTGCGCGAACTGGGCGGGGTGGTGGGCGTCGCCGTCCTGGGCGCGGTGCTGTCCAGCCGGATGTCCGCCGCGCTGGCCGGTCCGCTGGGCGGCCTCGGGGTGCCGGAAAGCGAGCGGCAGCGGATCGCGGTCGGCGGCGCGGACCTGTCCGGACCGGTGCGCGCTGCGGCGGACGCGGCGTTCGTGGACGGCCTGCACCTGGCGCTGCGGGTCGGCGCGCTGGCGCTGCTGGCCACGGCGCTCCTGGCCGCGGTCCTGCTCCGCCCCGCGCCGAGGCCCGTGCGGGAGGCGACGCGGGCACCCGTACCCGTCGGATGATCGTGCTCTTCGGGTCAGGTCCCGGTCCTGCCGAACCAGAGCAGGACCGGGACCGCGCCCAGGGCCAGCACCACCGCCACGATCCGGTACCCGGTCGCCGTCGCGTGCGTGAAGTCCGCGCCCGGCGCGTTGAGCACCGTCCCGATCGTGGCCACCCCCAGCGCGCTGCCGAGCTCGCGCGCCGCCCCGTTGAGCCCCGACCCCATGCCGGCCCGCCCCGGCGGCAACGCCCCGATGATCCCCCCGGACAGCGCCGGCGTCGCCAGCCCCATCCCGACGGCCATCACGAGCAGGAACACCAGATACACGGGGTACGGGGTCCCCGCGTCCGCCGTCGACAACGCCCCCAGCCCCACGACCAGCGCCCCGAGCCCGACCCCGACCACCCGGCGCGCCCCGAACCGCGCGGCCAGCCGCACACTGCGCCGGGACACCACGAACATGGCGGCCGGCATCGGCAGGATCGCCAACCCGGTGAGCCCGGCGGAGAACCCGAGACTCGTCTGCAGGTACTGCGCGTTGACGTAGAACATCGCGAACAGCGCGAAGAAGCCCAGCCCCACGCCCAGGGTGCCGGACCGCAGCCGGGGCGCGGCGAACACCCGGGGATCCAGCAGCGGATGCGCGGCCCGGAGCTGGTGCCCGACGAACCCGGCGAACACCACGGCGGCCAGCCCGAACGCGCCCAGCACCTCCGGCGCGGACCAGCCGGCGACCGGTCCCTCGATGATGCCGTACAGCAGCGCGACCATCGCGGCCGTGAGCAGCCCCGAGCCGACCGGGTCGAGCGGCGCCGCGTGCCGGGGGACGCGCGGGGCGGTGCGGGCGACCAGTACCAGCAGAATGGCCGCCAGGGGCACCACGGTCCCGAACAGGCCGCGCCACGAGGACCACTGCACGATCAGGCCCCCGAACACGTTGCCGAGCATGCCCCCCACCCCGGTGGCGGCCGTCCAGGTGGCGATCACCCGGCCCCGCCCGGTCGGCGGGTACGCGGCCACGGCCAGCGACAGGGTCGCCGGCATCACGAGCGCGGCTCCGATCCCGGTGAGCACCCTGCCCACCAGCAGGACCGCGACGCCGGGCGCGACGGCCGACACCAGTCCGCCCGCGCCGAGGACCGCCAGGCCGACCAGCAGCGCGCCCTTGCGGCCGTACCGGTCGCCGGCCGCGCCCGCCGGGATCAGCAGGCAGGCGAAGACGAGGACGTAGGCGTCGACGATCCAGAGGAGGTGGGTGGGGCCGGGGTGCAGGGTGCTGGACCGCAGCGCCGGGATCGCGAGGTTGACGGCGGCGACGAGGGCCACGGTCAGGGCCACGCAGGCCGACATGACGGTCAGCACGGTTCCGGGTGCCGCGCCGGGGCGGGTCGCCGGTGGGGCGCCGGGGCCGGGCACGGGTGTCGTCGGGGGTGTCGCCTCGGCCTGGGTCGCGGGCGCCGCCCCGAGGCCGGGCGCAGGTGTCGCGTTGGCGCGGGCCGCCGGCGCCCTCTCTGGGCCGGGAGCTGCTGTCGTCGCGGGGTGAGTCCCGGGTGTCCTGGGTGGGGTCATGTTCCGAACGCTAGGCTCGGGGTGACATGACGGCAAATGCATGTTAGTTAAGCGAAGGTTTACCCAGATGCATTTAGACCTGAATCTCTTGATCGCCCTGGACGCGCTCCTGGAGGAGGAGAGCGTCGGCGGGGCCGCCGCGCGCCTGCACCTGTCCGCGCCGGCCATGAGCCGCACCCTGGGCCGGATCCGACGCGCGCTCGGCGACCCCGTGCTGGTCCGCGCCGGCCGGACCATGGTGCCCACACCCCGCGCGGTGGCGCTCCGTGCCGAGGTCCGCGCCCTGGTCCGACGCGCCCAGGCAGTGCTGGCCCCCGAGGGCGAACCCGACCTGTCCACCCTGGACCGCACGTTCACCGTGCAGGCCAACGACGCGGTGGTGGCGTCGATCGGCGGCCCGCTGCTCGCCGCGGCGTACGCGGCCGCCCCGCACGTGACGCTCCGGATGCGCGCCGAGGCCCCGGCCGACACCGCCGACCTGCGCGAGGGCCGGGTCGACCTGGAGATCGGCGTGATCGGCGAGCCCGGGCCGGAGATCCGCCGGGAGTTCCTGCTCGCCGACCGGATCATGGGCGTGGTGCGCGCCGGTCACCCGCTCGCGTCCGGTCGGATGACCCCGGCCCGGTTCGCGGCCGGCCTGCACCTGGTCACGTCGCGCCGCGGCCGGCTGTCCGGGCCGATCGACACGGCCCTCGCCGAACTGGGCCTGACCCGACGGGTACTCGCCGCCGCCCCGACCTACGCCACCTCGCTCATGCTGCTGCCCGGCACCGATCTGGTCGGGTCGATCGCGGGGCGGTTGTGCCGGCCGGCCGTCGCGGCGCTGGGCCTGGTGACGTTCCCGCTGCCCCTGGAGCTGCCCGCGTTGGAGATCTCCCAGGCATGGCACCCGAGGTACGACGCGGACGGGGCGCACCGGTGGCTGCGGGGGTTGGTGGCACAGGTGTTCGCAACCCTGGCCTGAAGGCAGGCAGCCCGTCGCCTTCTCAGTCCACGTATCCCCCGATCCGCACCGGTCCCGCCGCACCGTCGACCTGCCACGGATCCAGCCACAACACTTCGGAGCGGCCGCCGTGTCCGTGCACGCGCATCAGGTCGTCCAGCGACATGAAGACGCAGATCTGCCGCACTCCGGTCGTCGTCCCCAGCCACCGCAGCACCACAGTGTCGTCCGACCACGCGACACCGTCGGCCACCGTCCCGAGGCCGGATACTCCGCTGGGATCCTGCCAACGGCGCAGCAGGAACCGTCGCATCGGCTGCACGCCGGGCGCGACCTCCTGTCCGCGCAGCTCGGGCGTGGCCGGTTCCGTCGACCGGTTCGCTGAGCGATACTCACCCACCGTTGACCACCTCCGACACATCCTCGGCGAGACGCGCGGGTCCGCATGGCGCGGGCTGTCCTCGGCCCGATGTCACGGTGCATCCGACACACAATCCGTCAGCGCCCGGTCGGTGGACGTCCAGCACGAGCTCAGCCAGAAGGCGGATCACCGCCTTGATCGGTGACGTGGGAACCGCACCGTCGACAGTCCCACGCGCGTCGTCCGCGATCACCGCATTGCCCATCGCCTACCTCCAGAGTCCGTCGCCCGTTGACGCGGCCAGCCGCCCGGCCGTGTCCACAACCGTCGCAATTCCGGAACGCGCAACGCACCTGTCACGCGGAGGGCACCCGGTCGGATCTGTGGGCATTCCCTACCTGCGTGCCCGTCGCGCCGGAGCGGCATTGCCCATCCAAATGGGTAATCTGGAAGCTACGCGGCGATTCCTCGGTCCAGGAGGGTTCATTGGAGACACCGGTGCCGCAACGCACCAGCCCGCAGACCCGGGGACGGGAACTCGCACGTCAGGGCCAGCAGTTGTGGCAGGAGCTGGGATCGGTGCAGCGCGCGGCCGCCGAGCTGATGAACCGGCACCGGGACATCCCGAGCCTCCAGGCGTACCGGTACGCCGCAGGCCTCTCGCAGGATCAGGCAGCCGCCCGCTACAACCAGGTAGCCGACCACCAGACGAGTCTGGGCGGTACGACGATCAACGCGTGGGAGACCTGGGCCCGGGGCAGGGGCTCTGGTTCACCTCCGCCGTTCTCCAGCCTGCTGATCCTCGCCACCGCCTACGGGCGTGGTCCACTCAGCGTGGCCGACGAGGAAATCTCCCCCGGTGACCTGGTGGCTGAAGCCTACGAGCGGCTACCTCCGGAGGACCAGCTGTCGCTCAAGAGGTTCGCGGCCCACCGGCCTCCCACCCAGCGGACGGCCGCGCCGGATGTTGCGGCCTCGTCTGCCAGACACGGAACCACGATCGGCTCCGACTTCACGCTCGCCGTCCCGACAGTGGACAACGGAAATCCCTCGATCCGGGTGTTCACCCTGCCCAATCCGGAGCCCGGCCAGCTACTGGATCTCTCCTGGGAGACCTTCGGTTTCGGCATCGAGCGGCTCGCGCGCCAGATCAGGAATCTGGGAAGGCGCCTGGAGGTCGACGTCTGCTTCGGGATCAACGAGGCTGGCCTGGTCATGGCCACCTTCCTGGCCTCGGCGCAGTTCAGCCGTTGTGCCATCGGATACCTGAGGTGCAACAAGGTGCGCGACGACATCGCTCTCGACGCGGCCTCGTTCTACCCGGCAGCGGGCGAGGCGCCCACCATCCTGATCTGCGACTTCGAGGTCAAGCACGCTGACGTGGTCGGCTTCATCGCCCGCGAGATCCGTGAGCGCTACCCGGACGCCGCGCTGTACTTCGCCGTGTTCGGAGCGATGACCAAGGGCAGCGACCTGGATGTCGACAGTTTCGACGACCTGACAGGCGCGCGCATCATGAGGGCCGCCGACTTCTCGGCCGTGTTCATCGCGGCGACGATGAGCCCGCCCGGCATCGAACCCCCGCTCGAACTCCGGTAGCGACGTGAAGGTGACCTCCCATGGCTGACGACATCCCCGCCCTCGCGGACAGCACCGTCGACCTGGTCCGGCTCGTGATGGCCGAGGTGCGGCCGAAGCTGGTCCGGGCGGCGCTGACCGGCGAGCGGGGCGAGAGCGACAACCTCCGGCACGCCGACAACTTCCTGTCGGTGCACGACCTGTGGATGCACGACCGCTACCGGGAGCTGCTGAGCGAGGTGCTGCCCTCCTTCGTGTACGCCTCCGAGGAGGCTGAGCCCCAGGTCATCGGCCCGGACCCGGACCCGGATCTGTGCGTGCTGGTTGATCCGTTGGATACCAGCGAACTGGCCGTGCGGGGGCTGCACGGGTACACGCACGTCATGGTCTACTCCCGCGCGGCGAGGCGGCCGGTCGTGTCGGTGGTGGGCGACATCTTCCACCACTTCCAGGTGTACGTCGCCGCCCACGACGACGCCTTCGTGGTCACCTCCGACGGCGACAGACACCCCCTCCACCAGGGCCAGCCCCGGCGGCTACGGGAGGCACTGGTCACCAACTACCTGATGCGCCCCACCGAGCGCTTCGCGCCCCTCGCCCACCAGGTCCGCGTCCTGGAAGAGCTCGGTCAGCCCGGCGAGGACGGAAAGCGGGCCGGCCGGATCGGGGTGGACTTCGGGTCGGTGAGTCTGTGTCACGTCGCCGCCGGGTTCACCGACGCCACGGTGGAGTTCGCCAAGGGCTTCGCCATCTGGGACCTCGCCCCGGGTCACCACATCCTGCACGCCGCAGGTGGGGTGGTCCTCGACCTCGACGGCAATCCGCTGTCCCTCGACCACGGGCTGGACTCGTTGGCGGACATCGCCCGCGCGATGGACGGCCGGCGGACGTTCGTCGCGGCGGGGAGCCCGGCTGTAGCTCACGAGATCCTCGACCTCTTGGACAGGTAGGCGAGCGGGTCCAGCCGGTCCCGGAGCCGTCCACGGCACGGATGCAGGCGTCACCTGCCATCGCGCGACCAGGCTTGAACGAAGCAACGCACGCCACCCGCCCGGCTGGGGGCCCGCCCGTTGTCGGCACGGACCGGCCCCCGCACAGGACGGTCAGCGCGCGACCAGTTCCGGGGCCGGGGCCGCCGCCCGTCGCCGTAGTCCGGTTCCGATCACCAGGGCTGCCAGCACGGCGGCCGCCAAGGGGACGACCAGCGCCGTCCGGTATCCGTCGAGTAGTGCCCCCGGGGAGCCGTCCACCGTGGCCGCCACGTTCACGGCCGTGACCGCCGCCAGGCCGAGGGCCGTGCCGAACTGGAGCGACGTGTAGAGCAGCCCGCCGGCGAGGCCCTGTTCCTCCTCGGTGACCCCGTCGGCGCCGGCGATGGTGAGCGGGCCGTACACCAGGGAGAACGCCAGGCCGAGCAGCAGCATGGTGGGGAACATCGCCAGGTACGCCCAGTCGGCGCCGAGGGGCACGAACAGCGCGTAGCCGAGCGCCGCGAGGACGAGGCCGGCGAACACGACCCGGGAGTTGCCGAACCGGTGCACGAGGCGGGGCGTCAGGGTGGGGGCGAGGATCGCGTCCACGCCGACGGCCAGCAGGGCGAGGCTGGTGGCGAGGGTGGACCAGCCGCGGAGTTCGCGCAGGTAGAGCACCACGATGAACTGGAAGCCCGCGAAGCCGGCGATGAACAGCAGCCCGGCGAGGTTGGCGCGGACCAGGGCGGCGTTGCGCAGGATGCCGAACCGGACCAGGGGCGCGGCCGAGCGCCTCTCGATGACCACGAAGGCGGCGAACGCGGCCAGGGCGGCGGCGACCGTGCCGGCGGTCACCGGTGCGGGGGTGTGGCCGGCGCGTTCGACGGCGAGGACGGACAGCATGAGCGCCGCCGTCACGCTGACCGCCCCGGCGAGGTCGACGCCCCGGCCGTCGCGGGTGGGGCGGGGTGACCTGGGGAGGACGGCGAGGGCCGCGAGCAGCAGGACGGCCGAGAACAGGACCGGGGCGAAGAACACCCAGCGCCAGCCGAACGCGGTCAGGAGCCCGCCGATGACGAGGCCGAGGGAGAAGCCGCCGGCGGCCGTGCCGGCGTAGACGAGCAGGGCGCGGTTGCGGGGCGGGCCCTCCGGGACGGTCGTCGTGATGATGGACAGGCCGGCGGGGGCCATGAACGCGGCGGCCACGCCGGTGGCGAACCGGGCCAGTACGAGCATCCAGCTCTCGGTGGCCAGGCCGCCGAGTCCGGAGAAGTCCAGGAACACCACGAGCCAGAGCAGGAACATCCGGCGCCGGCCGAACAGGTCGGCCGCCCGGCCGCCGAGCAGCATGAAGCCGCCGTAGCCGAGGACGTAGGCGCTGATCACCCACTGGAGGGAGCCGGTGGACAGGTGCAGGTCGGCCCGGATCGAGGGCAGCGCGACGTTGAGCATGGCCACGTCGATGCCCTCGAGGAAGATGGCGCCGCACAGGACGAGCAGGACGCTCCAGGCGCGCGGGCTCATCCGGTCGGGTCGGGGTGATGGCATGGAACGGCTCCTCACGGTTACGTGTGGGAGGGTCGGTTCCCTCTTGTAACCATGACGATCGTGCGCCAGGATCGGGAGCTATGGAAGAAGGCACTTCGGCGGTACAGAGTTACTGCGAGGGAACCGACGACGACTACTCCGCGCGGCAGTGGGACGGCCGGGAGGGCTGCGAGGTGCGGCAGATCCTCGACCGGGTCGCCGACAAGTGGTCGCTGCTCGCCATCGCGTTGCTCGCCCGGCGCACCCTGCGGTTCACCGAGCTCAAGCGGGAGATCGACGGGATCAGCCAGCGGATGCTCACGGTCACGCTCCGGCAGTTGGAGCGCGACGGGCTGGTCCGGCGCACGGTGTACCCGGTGGTGCCGCCCCGGGTCGACTACGAGCTGACCCCGCTGGGCGGCACCCTGCACGAGACGATCCAGTCGCTGGTGAGATGGACCGAGGACCACCAGTCGGAGATCGCCGACGCCCGGGCGGACTACGACCGGCGGGCGGATCCGGTGGCGGTCTGAGGCCCGGGGCCGAGCGCCCGCCCCACGGCCAGCGGGGGCGCCGTCGCAGGTCACCGCCGACGCGGAGACGCCACCCAGGTCACCGCCGACGCGGAGACCCCGACTCAGGCGACCGTCGACGCGGGAACCGTCGCCGGGTCGGCGCGCCGGAGCAACTCCCCCGCGTCGTTGAGCGGCGGGTAGATGTACTCCTCGTTGATCCTGTTCTTGCGGTCCTTCGCCTCCTGCCCGACGTGCAGCACCGACCGCTCCCAACCCGTGGTGTACACCGCGCCGGCCGCGCCGAGGTCCAGGCACGTCACGTACGGGTTGGCCCGGAACGGGGCGAGCGGCAGCCCGAGCAGGTCCGCGGCGGCGTTGGCCCCGGCCCGTTTGCCGGTCTGGATGGCGTGCTGGCAGCTCTGGGTGACCAGGTGCGCGTCCCCTGCCGGTGCGGCGGCGGTGTCGCCGGCCGCGTAGACCGTCGGGGTGCCCTCGATCCGCAGGTACGGGTCGACGTGCAGGCGGCCGAGGTGGTCGCGGGGCGCGTCGAACTGGGCGGTGAGCGCGCTGGCCCGCTGACCGGCGGTCCACACGACGGTGTCGGCGGGCAGGGTCGTGCCGTCGGACAGGTCCACATGCGACCGGCCGACCTGCCGCACGGTGACGCCCAGCCGGAGTTCGACGCCGAGGCGGGCGAGGGCGTCGAGGGCCACCGGGCGCGGGCCGGGGCCGAGGTCCGGGGCGAGGACGAGGGCGCGTTCGACGAGGACCACCCTCGGGTCCGGTCCGATGGCTCTGAGCCGGTGGACCAGTTCGGTCGCGAGTTCCAGGCCGGTGAAGCCCGCCCCGACGACGACCGCCGTGGTCCTGCGGAGTCCGGCCAGGCCGTGCAGGTGCGTGTCGAGGGCGGCCGCCGCGCCGATGGTGTCGATGTCGTGCAGGTACCCGGCGCCCGGCACGTCGGGGGTGACGAGGTGGCTGCCGCTGGCCAGGACGAGGCGGTCGAAGGCGTACGTCGTGGCGCCGGCGTGGACCTGTCCGGCCGCGACGTCGATCCCGGTCACGGCCGCCCGCTGGTGGTCGACGCCGATCGGGCCGAGGACGTGCGCCAACGGCACCCGCATCGCGGCCGGGTTCGCCTGGTACAGCCGCGGGCGCAGCACCAGGTCCGGCCCGGGGCTGACGACGGCGATCTCCAGGTCGTCCGCCGCCAGGTGGCGGACCCGGGCCGCCGCCGCTGCCGCCCACACCCCGGCGAAGCCGCCGCCGACAATGACCAGTCTCATCGCTGTAGCTCCCTGCTCGTCGTGGCGAACGCCATCGGTCGGGGCTCCGGCAGCCGGCGGGACAGCGCCCAGGCCAGCGCCGGAAGGATCGTCAGGGTGGCGAGGGCCGTGGGCAGCGACCATGCCTGCGCCATCGCGCCGAGGACGGGCGCGGTGAGGCCGCCGACGCTGACGGCGAGCCCGAGGGTGAGCCCGCTCGCCGTGCCGACCCGGTGCGGCAGGTAGTCCTGCCCGAGGGTGACGTGCAGCGAGAACGGCACGTACGCGCAGACGCCGACCGCGGCGACGAACAGGTACACCGCCGGCCCCGGGGTGCACGCGACGCCGGCGAGCGCCACGACGGTGGCGGCGTAGGCCGGCCGGACCACGCGCACCCGGCCGTACCGGTCGGCCAGGCGTCCACCGAGGAGGGTGCCGAGAGCTCCGGCGCCGAACAGCACCACCAGGGCCACGGCCCCCGCCGCCGGGCCGCCGTGCACGCGCTGCTGGACGTGCACCGCCAGGAACGTGCTCAGGCCGAACACCACGACCGACCGGCAGACCACCAGGGCCGACAGCCGCAGGAAGGATCCCCAGTCCCCGGTTCCGCCGGGCCCCCGGGTCGGGCCCCCGGCGGGCGCGGCGCCGACTCCGCGCAGGCAGGCGACCGTGACGAGCGCGCAGAGCACCGCCGGGATCCCCAGCCACACCGTCCCCGGGAGCCCGGCGCCGGCCACGACCGGGGTGACCGCGAGCGGGGCGAGGGCGAAGCCGACCGTGCCGCCCAGCGAGAACCAGCTCATGCCGACGTGGCTGCCCCGGGTCGCCAGGCGTGCGAGCCGCGCCGACTCGGGGTGGTAGGCCGCGACGCCGAGCCCGGACAGCGCCACGGCGGTCCAGGTCCAGGCGTAGGACTCCCCCAGGCCGGAGCACGCGATGCCCAGGCCCGCGAGGGTCATGCCGGCGGGCACGAGCGCGGGCAGCGGGCGGCGGTCGGTCAGCCAGCCGAACACGGGCTGCGCCAGCGAGGACAGCACGGCGGCGGCCAGCGCGACGCCGGCCGCCGCGACGTACCCGTAGTGCCGCTGGGTGATCCAGAACGGCACGAGCGCCGGCACCGCGCCCTGATACAGGTCATTGACGGCGTGCCCGGCCACCAGCACCGGCACCCGCCACGATCGGATCATCCCCACCCGTCGATCCTGGGCCGGGCCGGGTCAGCGGGCTTCCGATAAACTGCCAGATGATGTCGACTTCACGCCACTCTCCGATCGGTACCGTCCGCCGCGCGCTACCGGCCGGCGCGTCGATCGACCCGCACCACCACGACGAGCACCAGATCGTCTACGCCAGCCGGGGCGTGCTCTCGATCGTCACCCCGGCCGGTACGTGGGTCGCGCCGACCGACCGCGCCCTGTGGATCCCGGCGGGCACCACGCACGAACACCGCGCGTACGGCCGCACCGACCTCAACACCGTCGGCATCGCCCTCGCGGACGGGCCGCCGGAGCTGACCGGCCCGGCGGTGCTCGCCGTCGGCCCCCTGTTCCGCGAGCTGATCGTCGCGTTCACCTCCGACGGGTACGGGGGCCCGCAGCGCGAACGGCTCTACCGGGTCCTCCTCGACCAGGTCCGGCACGCGCCCCACCAGCCGATCCACCTGCCCGCCGCGCGCGACCCCCGGCTCGTCGAACTGTGCGCGCTGCTGCTCGCCGACCCTGCCGACGACCGGACGCTCGCCGAACTGGGTCACCAGGTCGGCTCCAGTGCGCGCACGCTCAGCCGACTGTTCGGCGTCGACCTGGGCATGACGTTCCCGCAGTGGCGCACCCAGGTCCGGCTGCACCGGGCGCTCGTCCTGCTCGCCGAGGGCGGCTCCGTCACCCAGGTCGCGCACCGCTGCGGGTGGGCGACGCCGAGCGCGTTCATTGACGTGTTCCGGCGCACGCTCGGCTACACGCCCGGCAGGGCACCGGTGCGGCGCGACCCGTGAAGGACGGGGCGGCGACCGCGCCGGGCCGGACGCCCCGCCCCGTCAACGACCCGCGCCCGGCCGGTTCCCCACCCGGTCAGACGTCCGCAGGCCAGTCCCCCGGACAACCATCGCCTAGGCGGCCACCAGCCAGCGCAGCAACCCCGGCGTGGCGTCGAAGTGCCCCGCGTGCCCGGCACCCTCCTCCACCGTCAACTCGGCCCCCGGGATCCGCCCGGCGAGCCACCGCCCGTGCGCCGCCGGCACCAACATGTCCAGCGCGCCGTGCCACATCCGTACCCGACGGGTGATCGTGCCCGGGTCGAAGCCCCACGGCTCCCCGAACAGCGCGACCACGTCGTCCACCCAGCCGCCCAGCCCGGGCCGCACGGCCTCCGCGAACGCCGGCCCGACCATGCCGCCGATCTCCGGCCGGGCGAGGACCGCGCGTTCGATCTCCGGGAGCGGGGGCAGCGCCGCCGAGCCGACGGCCGTCAGGTGGGTCTCCACCGCCGCGCGCCCGCGCAGGGCCGCGCCGGCGCTGACCTGGTTGCCGTCGGTCATGCCCGCCGTCCAGTCCAGCCCGGTCGCGTCGCGGGGCGCGAGGCTGGCCAGGGTGCCGATCCGGGTGACCCGGTCGGGCAGGAGGGCCGCGCAGGCGAGGGCGTGCGGCGCGCCGCCGGAGACGCCGAAGACGGCGAACCGGTCGAGGTCGAGCGCGTCGGCGATGGCGGCGACGTCGGCGGCCGCGTCGCGTACCCGTCGGGTGGGGTGCGGGGTGGAGGCGCCGAAGCCGGGGCGGTCGTAGGTGACCAGGCGGATGCCGAGTTCGGCGAACAGCGCGTCGTCGGGGTAGCGGGCCAGGCGGCTCATCGGGCTGCCGTGCAGGGAGAACACCGGGGTGCCGCCGGGGACACCCCACTCCTCGACGGCGAGGGTCCGGCCGGCCGTGGTGATCACTGTGCGCATGGCCGCGAACGTAGCCGGCGGATCCGGCGACCCGCGAGTCGATCTGCTGACGGCAGAATGGCCGGCGCGGGCTGACACCACCCTGACACGGAACGTGTTGACTCCGCCGACCCGCAATCCCTACCATTCCAGTATGGAATTGGTGGAGCCGCTCGTGGCCCGCCTGCACGTCGATCTGCGACGGCAGGCCAGCGCCCTCTGTTAGGGCGCCGGTTCCGCACCCCGCACGGCCTTCCGCCCGCACCCCCGCACGGCCCTCCCGCTACCTCCGTCTGCCCACGATGAGGAGCCACTCCACCATGCCCGCTATCAGACGACGCGACTTCCTCGCCGGAACCGCCGCGGTCACCGCCGCCGGCCTGACCGCATTCGCCCACCCCGACGACGCCCGGGCCGCCGAGCCCGGAACCGTCGCCGCCCGGCCCAACATCCTGGTCATCGTCACCGACGACCAGCCCCTGCACACCGCCTGGGCCACCCCGAAGACCCTCGACTGGATCGCGGGCGAGGGCGTGATCTACGCCAACGGGTACGCGGCGACCCCGCTCTGCGCGCCGTCGCGGTCCTCGATCTTCTCGGGGCGGTACGCGCACAACCACGGGGTGCTCGACAACGGGCACCCGCACAAGCTGGACCAGCAGGCGACGGTGCAGCGGTACCTGAAGCAGGCCGGCTACCGCACCGGGCTGTACGGCAAGTACCTCAACGCGTGGAACGTCGCCGACAACCCGCCGCACTTCGACGAGTTCGCGCTGCTGGACCCGGTGGCCTACAACGACGGGCAGTACAACGTCAACGGCACCGTGCGGACCATCGCCGGGTACTCGACGACGGTCCTCAAGGACCAGGCGTTGCAGTTCCTCCAGCGGAGCACCACCGACCAGCGGCCCTGGTTCCTGTACGTCGCCCCGAAGGCCCCGCACGGCCCGAACACCCCGGAGCCGAAGTACGCGAACACGGCCGTGCCCGCGTGGAACGGCCGGCCGTCGGTGCCGGAGGGCAACCGGGCGGACAAACCGCAGTACATCAAGGACGCGACGGGTACGCTCGCCGACGGCCAGGCCATCCGCACCGCCCAGCTGCGCACCCTGCTCTCGGTGGACGACGCCGTGCAGGCGCTGCGCGACAAGCTCGCCGCGCTCGGCCAGCTCGACAACACCCTCGTCTTCTACATCGGCGACAACGGGTACGGCTGGGCCGACCACGGCTGGACCAAGAAGTCGGTGCCGTACAGCCCCTCGATCAAGGTGCCGTTCTACGTGTCCTGGCCGGCCGGCGGCCTCAACTCCGGGGCCACCTCGCAGCGGCTGGTCGCGAACATCGACATCGCGCCCACGATCCTCGACGCGGCCGGGATCACGCCGCCCGCACCGCTCGACGGCAGGTCGCTGCTGTCCGGGCCGGCCCGGGACCGGATCCTCACCGAGTGGTGGAAGTCGGGAACCGGGGCCGGCGGGCCGCACACGTGGTCCTCGCACGTGACGGCGACGACGCAGTACACCGAGTACCGGGCCCTGCACACCGACGGCGCCGGCAACCCGGTCGGCACCGGCAACCTGCTGTTCCGCGAGTACTACGACCTGACCGCCGACCCGCACCAGCTCACGAACCTGCTGTACCAGGCGACGCCCGCCCAGGAGCAGGCGCTGGGCATCCCGGCCCTGGCCGCCCAGCTCGCCGCCGACCGGCAGAGCTCCGGGGCGTCCGCGCCGTGATCCATGGTCTCCGCCCACCCGGCCCCGGCACCGGGTGGGCGGCCCCACCGCCCTGTTGCGCCCCGGCGGCCGTCGACGGGGGCGCCGGGGAACCCGCTCCCGCCAGTGCGCAAGGCGGTCGCGGCCCGTCGCTCCTCGCGTCGCCCGTCACGCGGCGGGAGTCCACCCCGCGTCCAGGGCCCAACGCCGACGGCGACTCCGCCAGCGCGGCCGTCATCGGGACGGTGTCCGGACCACTGGCGGAGGTGGAGCTGGTCTCGTTGCCGGGTGGGCGGTTCCTGATGGGCACCGACGACGCCGAAGGGGCCCCGGACGACGGCGAGGGCCCGGTGCGCGCCGTCACGGTCGGGCCGTTCGCGATCGCGGCGACGACGGTCACGGTCGCGGAGTTCGCCGGGTTCGTGGCCGACACCGGGCACGTGACGGACGCCGAGCGCTTCGGGTACTCCTACGTCTTCGACGGCTCCCCCCGGGCACGCCGGGGCACTCCCCTGCCGGGCGCGCCCTGGTGGCACGGTGTCGGCGGCGCGACGTGGCGCACCCCGGGCGGGCTGGACTCCACAGTGGATGAAGACCACCCCGTCACCCACGTCTCCTGGCACGACGCGATGGCCTACTGCGCCTGGTCCGGCACCCGGCTGCCCACGGAGGCCGAATGGGAGTACGCGGCGCGCGGCGGCCTGGAGCAGCGCCGCTACCCGTGGGGCGACGAGCTGGACCACGACCGGTGCAACATCTGGCGGGGCGTGTTCCCGGTGCTGCACCTGGGGCCGTACCGGGGAACGGCGCCGGCCCGCTCGTACCCGCCGAATGGTTTCGGTCTGTTCCAGGTCTCCGGGAACGTGTGGGAGTGGTGTGCCGACTGGTTCAGCGCCGACTTCCACGTCACCGGGCCGCGTGCCGATCCGGTGGGGCCGGCGGCGGGCACGGCGCGGGTGATGCGGGGCGGTTCGCACCTGTGCCACCGGTCCTACTGCAACCGGTACCGGGTCGCGGCGCGGTCGGCCAACACCCCGGACAGCTCTACGGGCAACATCGGCTTCCGGGTGGCCCGCTGACCCGGGCGTGCGCCGAAATTGGGTCGCCCGCGCCGCCCACACCCGGCAGGCTGGCCGCATGACTGTGTTCCACCTGGTCCAGCACGGCGAGAAGGCCCGCACCCCCGGCGACCCCGGCCTCACCGACCTGGGCCACCGGCACGCCGCCCTGACCGGCGCGCACCTGCGCGGCGCCGGCCTCACCGCCGTCTACAGCAGCGACCTGCTCCGGGCCCGCCAGACCGCCGGGGCGGTGGCTGACGCGTGCGGCCTGACGACCACGGTCGACCGCCGGGTCCGCGAACGGATGAACTGGGACGGCGCCCAGCCGATCGCGGAGTTCCTCGCCGACTGGGAACGCAGCGTCCGCGACCGGGAGTTCACGCCGGTCAGCGGCGACTCCTCGCACGCGGCCGGCGAGCGGTTCCGCGCGTTCCTGCTGGAGCTGGCCGGCGCGCCGGGCCCGGTGGCGGTGGCCACCCACGGCGGCGTGACCGTGGACCTGCTGCGCACCCTCAGCGCGGACGTGCCCGACGAGCTGCTCTGGGAGGGCGTCCCGTCCTGCGCGATCACCACCCTGGACGACCTGACCGTCCTCGACATCGCCTCCCGCCGCCACCTCACCTGAAAGACCCCCATCGGGGTACGGGGTCCCGCGCGCCGGCCGGCGGGCGCGCCATCGGCGGGGAACGGTCGACGCGCCGGCCGGGGCGATGCCAGGGGGCCGCGGTCCGGCCGGGGCGCCGACCAGAGACCGACGGCGCCCCGGCCGGGGGCCGTGTCTAGGAGGCCGTCGGCGTCGACCGGCCCGCCATCGACAGGTAGCGGTAACCGAGCTGGGTGAGCCGGGCCGGGTCGAGGGCGTGCCGGCCGTCGAGCAGCACCGGGGTCCGCATCAGGCCGACGAACTTCGCCCAGTCCAGCTCCAGGTACTGCGACCACTCGGTCACCAGGACCACCGCGTCGCTGTCGTCGAAGACCTCGTCGACGGTGTCGGCCAGGAACGGGGCCAGCTCGGGCTGTTCGATCCGGAACCGCTCGGCGGCCACCGGGTCGTGCAGCTTCACCCGGGCGCCCCGGGCGATCAGCCGCTCGGCGATGTGGATGGCCGGGGCGTCGCGCAGGTCGTCGGTCTGCGGCTTGAAGGCCAGGCCCAGCAGTCCGATCTTGCGGCCCTTGATGATCTGCAGCTCGTCGAGGAGCTTGTCGACCACGGACTCGCGCTGCCGATCGTTGACCTCGCGGGCGGCCCGGACGATCGGCATGTCGTGGTGGTACTCCTCGGCCGTCGCGATCAGCGCCGCGGTGTCCTTGCCGAAGCACGAGCCGCCCCAGCCGACGCCCGGCTGGAGGAAGCGCGAACCGATCCGGGCGTCGAGGCCGGTGCCCCGGGCCACCTGGATGATGTCGGCGCCCACCTTGCCGGCGAGCCGCCCGATCTCGTTGATGTAGCTGATCTTCAGCGCGAGGAAGGCGTTCGCCGCGTACTTGATCAGCTCCGCCGACGCGAGGTCCGTGGCCACCAGCGCGACCGCGCCCACCCCGTCCGGCCGGGCCAGGAAGGACGGCGGCGTGAACGACTGGTCCAGGATGGGCCGGTAGAGCCGGTTGAGCACCTCGAGGCTGCGCGGGTCGTCGGAGCCGATCACGATCCGGTCCGGGTACAGGGTGTCGTGGATCGCCGAGCCCTCGCGGAGGAACTCCGGGTTGGACGCCACCGCGAACTCGCCGTCCGCGCGCCGGCCGTGCAGCTCCTCGAAGGACTCCCGCAGGATCGCGTCGACCCAGTTGCCGCTGCCGATCGGCACGGTGGACTTGTTGACCACGACCGTGAACGCGCCGTCGACGCTCTGGCCGACGCTCGCGGCCGCCTTGCGCAGGAACCGCAGGTCGGGGCTCCCGTCGGGCAGCGAGGGCGTCTGGACGGCGATGAACACGACGTCCGCCCCGCCGACGCCCTCGGCGTAGTCGGTGGTGAACCGGAGCCGGTCGCCGGCCTCGGCCAGCAGGTCCTCCAGGAAGGGTTCGTAGATGGGGGAACGCCCGCCGCGCAACATCTCGATCTTCGCGTGATCCAGGTCGAGGCACGTCACCTCGTGGCCCAGGAAGGCCAGACTGGCGCCCGTCGTGAGGCCGACGTATCCCGTTCCAACGACACAAACCTTCACTGCGCGCCTCCAAGTCAGGAAGCGTCCGATGGTACCTGCGCCGGACGGCAACCGCCGGCACCGACTGTCACCTGACCAGCACTCAGGGGAGTCGGCCGGAGCCAACTCCCCTGCTCACCCGTGCGGGGACGTCTTCCGCAGGCCGGTCAGCCCGCGTGCACCGGGACCTTCTCGACCCCGGCCGGCGCGACCGCCCCCGTCGGCCGCAGCAGGACCGCCGCCAGGACGGTCGCCGCCGCCACGATCCCCACCCCGATCCCGAACGCCAGGTGGTACCCGCCGGTGAGCGCCGCCCGCGGGTCCGCCCCGCCGGCGAGCAGCTCGTCGGTCCGCGCGGTGGCCAGGGTCAGCAGCACGGCGAGCCCGAAGGCGCCACCCACCTGCTGCGTCGTGTTCACCAGCCCGGACGCGATCCCGGAGTCCTCGGGCCGGGTGCCGGACATCGCCAGCGTGGCCACCGCCGGCAGCGCCAGGCCCACCCCGAGTCCGAGGAGGAGCATCGACGGGAGCAGGTCGGCGACGTACGTGCCGTCGACGGGGAGGCGGGCCAGCAGGACGAAGCCCGCGCCGATCAGCGGCAGGCCGACGAGGGACACGGTCCGCGCGCCGAACCGGGTGATCAGCCGGGCGGAGAGCCCGAGGGCGACGAGCCCGATCGCGGCCGTGACGGGCAGGAAGGACACGCCGGTCTCCAGGGAGCTGAAGCCGAGGACCTGCTGCACGTACAGCGCGACCGGGATCTGGAAGCCGAACATGGCCGCGACCATGAGCGCCTGGACGGCGTTGCCGACCGTGACCTGGCGGGACCGGAAGATCCGGAGCGGCAGCAGCGGGTTGCCGGCCCGGGCCTGGCGGAGGACGAACGCCGCGAGCAGGGCCACGGACAGCGCGCCGAGGGCGGCGGTCGCGGCCGGGCCCTGTTCGGCGGACCGGACGATCGTGTAGATGGCGAGCATCAGGCCCGAGGTGCCGAGGACGGCGCCGAGGATGTCGGCGCCCGCGCCGAGCCCGATGCCCCGGTCCGGGGCGACCAGGCGGGTGGCCAGCAGGGTGGCGATCCCGATCGGGAGGTTCACGAGGAAGATCCAGTGCCAGGTGAGGGCCTGGGTGAGGACGCCGCCGCCGAGCACACCGAGGGAGGCTCCGGCGGCGCCCACGAAGCTGTAGACGCCGATGGCCCGGGCGGTCTCCTCAGGCGTGTCGAACATGGTGACGAGCATGCCGAGGATGACGGCGGAGGTCATGGCCCCGCCGACGCCCTGGACGAACCGGGCGGCGACCAGCAGGCCCTGGCTGTCGGCGAGCCCGCAGAGCAGGGACGCGAGGGTGAACACGACCAGGCCGAGGGCGAACATCCGGCGCCGGCCGATCAGGTCGCCGAGCCGGCCGGCGAGGAGCAGCAGGCCGCCGAAGGGGATCAGGTAGGCGTTGACGACCCAGCCGAGGCCGGACTGGGTGAAGCCGAGGTCGTGCCGGATGGCCGGCAGCGCGACGTTCACGATGGTCGCGTCAAGAATGATCATGAGCTGCCCGACGCACAGGACGAGGAGCGCGAGCCAACGGGCACGGTGGGACTGGACGGTCTGGGACATCGGGGGTCGCCTCCTGGTGACGAAGTCTCAGGAGTGACCGTAGCAGATAGTTTTGAAGTAGACGATCTATTCCGGGATTACTTTTGGGGCCGCCGGGCGCGCCGCACCGGGGTCGCGGACTCCACCGGCTTCGCCAGATGCCCGTCGACCAGCCGGGTCAGCGCGGACACGAACGGCTCCCGCTCGGCCTCGGGCAGCGCGTCCAGCACCGCCCGGTGCACCCCGGTCGAGATCCGCCGTCCCTGCTCCACGGCCGCGAGCCCCGCCTCGGTGACCCGCACGACCCGGGCCCGGCGGTCGGTCGCCGACGGCCGGCGTTCCGCGAGCCCCGCGCTCTCCAGGGCGTCGAGGGTGACCACCATCGTGGTCTTGTCGAGGTCGGAGAGCTCCGCCAGCTGGTTCTGGGTGAGTTCGGCCTGGCTCGCGTGGTTCAGCACGCAGAAGCCGCGCGGGGAGATGCCGAGTTCCTCGAAGGCGGCCGTCATCTGGGTCGACAGCACGTGGCCCGCGTGGGACAGCAGGAAGCTGACATCGGTGACTGTCGGTGCGCTCATGCCCCCGAGGATAGCAAGATAGGTCCGCTGCGGGATTATCCCGCAGCGGACCTATCTGGGGGTACTAGCAGGCCGGGACGGTGGCCGTGGTCGAGACGAGGGCGGCTGCGACGTAGTCCGCGTCGGTCAGTCGGTACCAGACGTTGCTGTTGTTGACGGTGCTGCCGGTGGTCCGGCAGCTGAGACTGAGCGCGCGCCCGTTGGGGGCGAGGTACATGACGGAGCTGGTCGAGGTGCTGGTGTTGTACCGGACGTTGGCGCCGCCGCTGGTGTTGACGGTGCCGGCGTAGGGGCCGTTGCCGGCGTAGACGCCGTAGTTGGTGAGGCTGTCGTTGGCGGTGCCGGCGACGGCCTTCCTGTCGGCGTGCGTGGCCGGGCCGGTGTAGTTGGAACCGCCGGAGTGGAAGGTCCAGCCGCCGATCGTCCTACCGACGACGGATTCGAAGGACGGGTTGGTGTTGTTGCCGCTGCGCAGGGTGAAGTGCACGTGCGCGCCGTTGGCGCTGCCGCCGCAGGCGGTGTTGGTACCGGCGGTGCCGAGGTAGTACTCGACGCCGATCTGGGTGCCGTCCGCCGGGAAGTCGGTGCGCTGGTTGAGGTGGTAGTAGCCGGTGACGTAGCCGTTGGGGTGCACGATCAGAATCAGCGCCTTCGCCGTGGAGCCGGCGTCGACGCAGGCCCGGTAGACCCTGCCCGGCCCGGCGGAGTGGATCTCGGTGCCGGTGCCGCCGAAGTCGATGGAGCTGTACAGCGAGCCCGAGCCGTCGTTGGCGTGCGGGCCGCCGCCCATGCCGGCGCTGGTGCCCTTGCGGAACGGCAGGGCCAGGCCGGTGTCGGCGGGCAGGGCGGCCGCGGCGAGTCCGGTGGTCGGGGCCGCCGCGGCGTGGTTCGCGGCGAACAGCGTCTTCTCGTCGGCGGAGACCACCGACGCCGGGGCCTGGCGGGCCAGGGCCACGAACTCGGGGCTGCCGAGGATCGCGACCTGCCAGCGGCCGGCGGTGCGGCGGGCCACGTACAGGCTCGGGTCCGGGGCGCCGTGGCCGTCGGCCGCGCCCGGGATGGTCGCCACGCCGAAGGACCAGGAGCCCTCGGACCGGCGCGGCTCGACGATGGCCTCGGGGGCGATCCGGGCGAGTCCGCGTTGGCGGGCCACGGTCGGGCCGCGTTCGGCCAGTACGGTGGCGCGGACCTGGTCGGCGAGACCGGTCGTGGGGGCGGCCGCGGCGGGGGCCATCGGGACGGCGGCGGCCACGGTGGCGGCCGCCAGTCCGGTGACCACCAGGGACCAGTGCGGGGTGAAACGTCGCATGAGGGGGGCTCCGTTCGTTCCGGCAGGGCCGCCGGGCGGCGACCTGGGCAGTAACGTAGGGCCCCCGGTGGCGCCGTGAACAGGGCAACGGAAACGTCCACGTTATGGGGCGGCGCACCGGCACGCGGGGGCTGACGCGCGCACGCGTACCCCTCTGAGCAGGGCTTTTGGGGTGTGGGTGTGAATGCTCGCCGGTTCGGGAACTGTGGGCCGTTCACAGAATTGCGGCTTAAGGACGGCTGGTGGACGGCCGACCCGGGCATCGGCGACCATGAGGGCCTGAGAGAGGAGGTCGGGATGGCGACGATGGATCGCGAACTCGCCCGCGCCCTGCACTCCGGCCCCTTCGCGCTCGCCCTGGACCTGTCGATCGGCGCCAGCGGGCTCAGCCTGGAGCGGATCCGGCACCACCTCGCCGAGCGCGGCGTCACGGTCGGCCGGACCACGCTCAGCTACTGGCGCCGGGGCCGCAGCCGCCCCGAACGCGACACGTCCCTCGCGGCGATCCGGGCCCTGGAGTCGGTGCTGGGCCTCCCGCCGGACGCGCTGATCGTCCTGCTCGGCCCGCCCCGGCCCCGGGGCCGCTGGGTGCACCACCCGCCGGGCACCTTCGACCGGGCGCAGCTGTGGCCCGCCAACGGCCCGATCATGGCCCAGCTCCAGGCCCCGCCGCACGAACAGCTCCGGGTGCACACCATCCACGACCTGGTCACCCTGGACAACCGGGGCGCGGAACGCTCCGTCCGGACCCGGCTCGTCGTCGAGGCGCTCGTCGACCGGGTGCACCGCTGCCTGGTGTACTACCAGACCGACGACCTGCGCCGCCCCCTGCCCGAACTCGCCGACGTCCGGCACTGCCGGCCCGGCCGGATCCGCACGGACCCGGTGACCGGGTCGATGGTCGCCGAGCTGATCCTCGACCGCCGGCTCGACACCGGCGACCACACGGTCCTGGAGTACGAGCTCGCGTCACGCCCCGGGGAGGCGCTGACCTTCTACCACCGCCGGCTGACCCGCCCGGTCCGCGACCTCCTGCTCCAGGTCCAGTTCACCGGGGCCGTGCCGTCCCAGTGCCACGCCTACCGGCAGCGGTCGCTGGGCGCGCCGGAGCGGGACGTGCGCGAACTGTGGATCGGGGCGTTCGACACGGTGCACCTGATCGGGCGGGACGTGCAGCCCGGGGTGGTGGGGGTGCGCTGGGCGTGGTGAGCCGGGGTCAGTAGTCCTTCAGGACCAGCCCGTTGGCGATGTCCCCGAAGTCCTGGAAGTCGACCTCCGCCGCCCCACCGCCGCCGGCCGCCGCCTCACCGCCACCCGCCGCCGCCGCGGTCTGCGCCTCCACCCGGGCCTTGTTGGTGAGCGCGAGCTGCTGGTTCGCGGCGACGTACCCGCCCAGTTCCTTCTGGTAGTTCGCGAAAGCCAGCTCGTGGTCCCCGCCGGCCGCCTTCAGTTCGCCCGCGAGGACGTACGCGCCGACCATCGCCATGCTGGTGCCCTGGCCGGACAGGGGTGAGCCGCAGTACCCGGCGTCGCCGAGCAGCACGACCCGGCCGCGCGACCAGCTGTCCATCCGGATCTGGCTCATTGAGTCGAAATGGAAGTCCGGCGCGTCCCACATGTACGACAGGGCGCGGGGGAACTCCCAGCCGGCGTCGGCGTACCGCTCGGCCAGGAGCCGCTTCTGCGCGGCCACGTCGCGGTAGTCGTACTCGACCGGGTCGGGGGTGGCGAAACCGATGTACACCCGGGCCTCTGCGTTGTCCCGGGCGCTCATCATGCCGCCGCCGAAGTCACCGGCCTGGCAGAACACCTGCCAGTGGTCGAGGTCCAGGAAGTTGGGCGCGGTGAACACGGCGAGGTAGGTGCCCAGGTGGCTGATGAACTCCTCCTCGGGGCCGAACACGAGCCGGCGCACGTTGGAGTGCAGGCCGTCCGCGCCGACCAGCAGGTCGAACGTGCGGGGCGCGGCGTTCTCGAAGGTGACCCGCACCCCGTGTTCGTCCTGCTCGACGGCCGTGATCGAGTCGTCGAACAGGTACCCGACCTCCGGGCCGGCCGCCTCGGCGAGCAGCCGGGCCAGGTCGTCGCGGAGGATCTCGACGTCGGGGCTGGACAGGTCGCCGCCGGTGAAGGTGTGCCCGGTGGTGGAGTAGATCTCGGCGCCGTCGCGGCCGTACACCGTCATGCCCCGCATGCCGGTGCTGTGCGCGCGCAGCTCGGCGGCCAGGCCCATCCGGTCGGCCACCTCCAGGGCGGGGCCGCGCACGTCGACGGCCTGGCCACCGGCCCGCAGCGCCGGGGCGCGCTCGACGACCGTGACGGCGAAACCGTGCCGGGTGAGCCAGTACGCGAGGGCCGGGCCGCCGACGCTGGCACCGGAGATCAGGACTGTGGTGTTCCGCGTGTTCGTCATGGGGACACCGTGCCGAGGGGCGCTGACCGGCCGCTGACCGTGTGCTGACCGTCATACTAGCCATGGAGATAATGTCTATGTACAGTTTCCCGCATGAGCAGCTCAGAGGGCCCCACCCCCGGTTTCCTGGTCTGGCGGCTGTCCACGCGGTGGCGGGTGGCCGTCGACCGGGCGCTCGCGCCGCTGGGGCTGACCCACGCGCAGTACACCCTGGTGGGTTCGTTGCACGGGTTGCACGGGGCCGGGCGGCGGCCCAGTCAGCGGCAGCTCGCCGACCACACCGGGCTCGAACCGCTCTACGTCTCCAAACTCGCCCGGAGCCTCGAGGCCGCCGGTCTCGTGATCCGGACCCCGGACCCCGCCGACACCCGCGCGGTCCAGCTGTCGCTCACCGCCCACGGCCTCGACGTCGCGGGGCGGGCGGTCACCGTCGTCCACCAGCTCGTCGACCGGCTGATGGCCCCGCTGGGCGGCCTCGACGGGGACCGGGCCCGGGTGTTCGCCGGGGAGCTGTCCCTGCTGCTCGACGTCCCCCTCGACCTCGGCGCGCCTCCCGGCGCCGGGCTCCCTCTCGACCCCCAGGAGTAGCCATGTCCACCGCACCACTGCTCACCGGCCAGGTCATCGGCCAGACCGCGCTCGCCATCTTCGCCGTCCGCGACCGGGTGCTCGCCCGGGCCGGCATCACGTTCCACCAGTCCGTGGCCCTCACCACGGCGGCGGCCGCCGGCGGGTCCGTCGACCGGGCGGCGGTCCTCGACCGGATGACCGGCACCCTCCAGATCGGCGAACCGGCCGCTGTGGCGGTGCTCGCCGAGCTGGTCGACGCCGGCCTGGTGCGCGACACCGCCGGCGTGGTCACGCTCACCGACGCCGGGCGGGGGCTCGACGACGGGGTCCGCGCCGAGTTCGACGAGATCACCTCGGCCGTCTACGGCGACCTCTCCGAGGAGGACCGCGCCACGGCCGGCCGCCTGCTCGTGACCGTGACGGCCAGGGCCAACGCCCTCCTGGCGAACCTCTAGCGCACTTTCCGGGTACTTCGACCACAGTGGCCGGACCTCACTCCCCCGGGCCGGCACGGCACACCGACCCGGGGCGGTCGGACAGTCAGTCGTAGGGCATGAAGTCGTCGGTCTGGGCCGCGCCGTCCGCCGACACGACCACCGCGTTGTCCACCGCGGCCACGGCCGGGGCGACGGTCGCGGCGATACCCAGGGCCACCAGGACGGCGGCGCACAGTCGTCTGATCCTCATCGTCCACCTCGTGTGGTCGTCGTAGGTCCGGGAGTTGGACAAACAATCACAGAGGACGAAGAACGGCAGATACCGCTTCGTGAACGGGGGCCGGACACCCGACGGCGGTTCCCCGCACGCGGCCGGAACGCCGGGCGACCTGCGGGCGACCGGTACCCGAAAGCGGGGTTGCCTGGGGGTTTCCTTGTTCGGCACCCGGGGGCCTTGTAGCGTCTGATCTATGGCGAAAGCTCCTGACCTGGTGCTGGGCCGCGATCCGGAGCTGTCCCGCCTCTCGGGCTGGGTGGACGACGTCGTGGCCGGCCGCGGGCGCGCCACCCTCGTCGAGGGCGAGTTGGGGATCGGCAAGTCCACCCTGGTGCGGGCCGCGACCCGGGCCGCCGCCGACCGGGGCTGCCAGGTGTTCTGGGGCGCCGGCGACGAACTCGGCCAGGCCCTGCCCCTGTTGCCGCTGCTGGAGGCGCTGCGGGTCCGGGAGTCCGACGATCCCCGGCGGGCGGCCGTCGTGCGCACCCTGCGCGGCGAGTTCACCCACGGCGGCACCGCCGGTCCGGCCGCGGCCGCCGCCGAGCAGGTCGTGGCCCTCGTGGAGGAGCTGTGCGCGGGCCCGACGATCCTCGTCGTCGACGACCTGCAGTGGGCCGACGAGACCAGCCTCGCGGTGTGGGAACGGCTCGCCCGCTCCGTGCGCCAACTCCCCCTGCTGCTCGTCGGAGTGCTCAGAGCCGGCCCCCGACCCGGCCGGCTGGCGGCACTGCGCCGCGCCGTCGGGCCCGGCTCGACCCTGCGCCTCGGCCGGCTCGGCGAACCATCCATCGTGGACCTCGTCGGCGCGCTCGCCGGCGGGCGGCCCGGTGCGGGGCTGCTCGGGCTGGCCGCCGGGGCCGCCGGCAACCCGCTGTACCTGACGGAGCTGGTCGGGGCCCTGTCCCGGGGCGGCGGGCTGGCCGTCGACGCCGACGGGTCGGTCGAGTCCACCGGCGAGCCGCCGACCTCGCTGTCCGCCGCCATCGCCGACCGGCTCGACTTCCTGCCCGAACCCGTCCGCGGGGTACTGCGCGCCGCCGCCCTCCTCGGCGGCGACTTCGCCATCACCGACCTCGCCGTGGTGGCCGGCCGGCCCGTCGCCGACCTGGTCGACGCCCTCGCCGAGGCCCGCGCCGCCGGGGTGCTCACCGAGTCCCTGGCGTTCCGGCACCCCCTGATCCGCACCGCCCTGTACGAGGACCTGCCCGCCCCCGTCCGCGCCGCCTGGCACCTCGACGCCGGACGCGCGCTCGCCGGGGCGGGGGCGTCCGTGGACCGGGTGGCCCGCCAGGTGCTGCCCGCCGTGCGCGGCACCGCCGACACCGACCCGGTCGACCCGTGGGTGCTCGACTGGCTGGCCGGCGCGGCCCCGGTCCTCGTCGGCCAGGCGCCCCGGGTCGCCGTCGACCTGCTCCGCCGGGCCGCGCCGGGCCGCGCCGACGGCGTCCTGGCCAGCCACCTCGCCGACGCCCTGTACCGGGTCGGCGAGGTGGTCGAGTCCGAACGGGTCGCCGGCCGCGCCCTGCTGCTGGCCACCGACCCGGACGTCCTCGTCGACCTGCACCGGACCCTCACCCAGTGCCGGGCCCTGACCGGCCGGTCCGCGGACTCGCTGCCCGCGCTGGAGGAGGCCCTCGCGGCCGCCGCCCCCGGTACCCGGCACCGGGCCCGGCTCCTCGTCCTCACCGCGCGCACGCAATGGGGCACCGGCCACGTGGCCACCGCCGAACGGGTCGCCGCCGACGCGCTGGAGCAGGCCGCCGCCATCGGCGACCGGTGGGCCACGAGCTGGGCGCTGCACGTGCTGACGATCGTGGCGATGACCCGGGGCGCGGTCGCCGACGCGCTGCCGCTGTT
Source organism: Longispora urticae (assembly GCF_053902585.1). Classification (NCBI taxonomy): domain Bacteria; kingdom Bacillati; phylum Actinomycetota; class Actinomycetes; order Micromonosporales; family Micromonosporaceae; genus Longispora; species Longispora urticae. The sequence goes on along the minus strand of NZ_JAQZSH010000041.1, from coordinate 227,049 downwards.
CGAACGGGCCCTCGCCGCCGCCGAGTCCGAGCCGGGGCTCACCGACCTGCGGCTGCTGCTCGGGATCAACCAGGCCGGCGCGTACGGGGAACTCGACCGGCAGGCCGAGGCGCTCGCCGCCGTCCAGCAGGTCGGCGCGCTCGCGGACCGGACCGGCAACGTCGTCCGGCTCGCCCAGGCGCACAGCGCGCTCGGCCAGCTGTCCCTCGACGCCGGCCGGTGGGACGACGCCCTCGCCGAGGTGGACGTGCTGCCCGCCGACCTGAAGGACCCGGCCGTCGCGTGCTGCGACCACGGCGTGGCGGCCGTCATCGCGTTCCACCGCGCCGAACCGGACCTGGCCCGCCGGCACCTGACCGCCGCCCTGCCGCACGCGGAACGGATCGGGGACCGGCTCGTCGGACCGCTCGCCCTGGCCCGCAGCCTCGACCGCGAACAGGCCGGCGACCCGGCCGCCGCGCTCGCCGTGCTGGCCGACGCCCGCGACCTGCTGCCCGAGGCCGTCCGGCTCGCGGTGGTCCTCGGTGACCGCGACCGGGCGGGCGACCTGACCCGGCACGCGGAGACCCTCGCGGCCGAGCAGCCCGTACCGCACCGGCGCGCCGTCGCCCTGCACTGCCGGGGGCTGCTCGACGGGGACCCGGCGGCGCTGCTGACGGCCGCCGACCGGTACCAGGACTCGGGGCGGGCGCTGCCCCGGGCCGCCGCGCTGGAGGCCGGGGCGGCGGCGCTCGCCGAGGGCGGGGACCGGACGTCGGCCCGGGCGGCGTACGCGCGGGCGTTCGACGCGTACACGGCGCTCGGCGCGGGCTGGGACCTGGCCCGGTTGCAGGCCCGGCTCCGCGCGCACGGCATCCGGCGCGGGCCGCAGGGCAGCCACCGGAAGGCGTACACGGGCTGGGACAGCCTCACCCCGACCGAGGTACGGATCGCCGCGCTGGTCGTGGAGGGGCTGTCCAACCCGCAGATCGGGGCGCGGCTATTCCTGTCCCCCCGGACGGTGGGAACGCACGTCTCGCACATCCTGGCGAAGCTGGGGGTGCACTCGCGGATCGACATCGCGCGGGAGTCGGGGCTGCGGGCCTCCAGCTGAGTCCCCGGGCCGGTCCTGGTCGTGCGGCGCCGCCAGCTCCCGCCGGGCGTGCCGGGCCCGGCTCCACAGCGGCACGATGTACCACCACAGGCAGAACCACCCGACGGTACCGGCCGTGAACCACGACGCCGGCCCGGTGCCGAGCACCACGTCGAGGATCAGCAGCATCGACGAGCTCAGCGACAGCATCAGCAGGGCCAGTCCGAACTGGACGAACAGCCCGCACGCCCGGACCAGCTGCCGCTTGAGCCGGCGCTGGAAGAACAGCCGGTGGAAGGACGCCGGGGCGATCAGGAGGGCGGTGGCCGCCGCGCCGAGGATGAGGCTGGCCACGTACAGGTTCCGCTCGAACACGGTCAGCGCCCCGAACCTGGGCGTGAATGCCAGGGCCAGCAGGAACGCGAGCAGCAGCTGCACCCCGGTCTGCGCGACCCGGACCTCCTGGAGGATCTCGCTGTAGTTGCGGTCCAGCCGCTGGGTCGGCGTCTCACCCCGGGCCCGGAGGTTCCAGTCGTCGTGCGGGTCGGGCGGGCGCGGTACCGGATGGTGGGTCAGCCAGTGGTTCATGGGGTGCTCCCGGGTGCTGGTCGCGGCGATCTGTCCGGTTCCAGAATCGTGGGTGTCCGGGAGGGAAACATCCGTTGACTGACGGATGTTGAACGCGGGCCCAGGGCGGGGCCGGCTCCGGAGTCTCCCGGAGCGGCCGTCAGGGTCGCATCCCCCTCAGGGGGTGGTCCGAACGACCGCTCCAGGGGGGCGTCCGGGGAGCCGCGCGGACATAGCGTTCGGGGCCACACAGAACGAAGGGGTGGCTCGTGACAACGATTTTGGGGTACTTCTGGGCCGCCGTGCGCCCGGTCAACGCCCAGCAGCGGTTCCTGTTCCGGTGCGGCACGCTCCTGGTGGCGTCGGGTCTGCTGCACCTCGGGATCGCGGCGGTCGACGACGCCGCGTGGTGGGGGCCGGTGTCCTGGCGGAAGCCGGCGGTCTTCGGCCTGTCGTTCGGCCTGCTGCTCTGGGCGTCGGCCTGGACGGTGCGCCAACTGCCGGTCAGCCGGTGGGGCTGGATCCCGGTCGGCATCCTCGGTGGTACCTCCGTGCTGGAGGTCTTCCTGATCTCGATGCAGCGGTGGCGCGGGATGCCCTCGCACTTCAGCCCCGACCCCACCTTCGACAACATCGTCTGGGGCGTGATGGCGCAGTCCGTGTTCCTCGCGGCGGGCGCCCTGGCCACGCTCATGGTGTGGGCGATGATCCGGTTCCGGGGCAGCCCGGCCAGCCGGGTCGCGGTCATCGCGGGGCTGGCGGCGCTGATGGTGGCCGGGAAGATCGGCGGGGACATGGCCGCGCTCGGCGAGTTGACGGTCACGGCCACCGGGGACGTGCCGCAGACGGCCGTGGTGTTCGGTGCGGCGGGCAGCGCGAAGCTCGCCCACGCGCTGGGCCTGCACGGGCTGCACGTGCTGGGGCTGCTCGCGGTCGGGCTCGACCTCGGCGGCCTGGCCACCCGGGCCCGGGTGTGGCTGATGCTGCTCGCGGTCGCCGGGTACGGCGCGGTGTTCGGCTCCGTCATGGCCACCGCGTACGCGGGCCGGGCCTGGACCTCCCCCGCCCCCGGTCAGGCCCTGCTCGCCGCCGCCGGGCTCGCCGCGCTGCTCCTGGTCGCGTTCGCACTGGTCAGGTCGTGGTCGCGGGGCCGGGACGACGGGGCCGAACGGGCGGTTGGGGCACACCGCGCCGGTGTGGTGGGCTAGGGGCATGGAACTGTCCCTCCGGCGACGGGTCAGCCGGGCGCTCGACCGTCCGGTGTCCGCGCCCACCGTGGACGTGGTCCTCGCGGCCGTCGCGCTGGTCGGCATGGTCTGGGAGCGGCTCGCGAAGGCCCCCGAACTCGGCGGCCGGCTCCCCGTCGCGCTCGCGCTGGCCGTGGTCATCGCGGGGGGCGCCGCGTTCCGGCACCGGGCGCCGCTGGCCGCGTACGTCCTCGGGAGCACGGCGCTGGGCGTCGAGGCGCTGTGGGTGATGACGAGCGGGCTGTCGCCGTACGTGAACCTGATCTGCCTGTACTCCCTCGGCCAGTACGGCTCCCGCCGGCAGGCGCTCTGGGGTCCCGTGGTGGCGCTGGCCGGCATCCTGGCGTACTTCGCGCGGAGCGAGACCGAGCCGGCCGTCCCCACCGGGGTGCTGTTCCTCTGGCTGCTCGGCTGGGCGGTCGGCTACACGAGCGCCCGGCGGCGGGAACGCCAGGAGGCCGCGCGCCGGATCCGGGCCCGGGAGGCGGTGGCCGACGAACGGGTCCGGATCGCCCGGGAGCTGCACGACCTCGTCGGGCACACCGTGAACGTGATGCTGGTGCAGGCCGGCGCGGCCCGGTTCGTGCTCGACAGCGACCCCGGGCAGACCCGGGAGATCCTGCTGGACGTGGAGCGGACCGGCCGCGAGACGCTCGACGAACTCGACCGGGTACTGGGCGTCCTGCGGCCCGACTCCGACGCCGACCTGCGCCCCGGGCTCGCGGAACTGCCCCGGCTCGCCGAGCGGATGGCCGGCGCGGGGCTGGACGTGACCCTGGACGTGCAGCCGGCGACCCGGGACCTGGCCCGCAGCCTGGACGTGTCGGCGTACCGGATCGCCCAGGAGGCCCTGACCAACGCGCTCCGGCACGGCCGCGCGGTGCGGGCCACGGTGTCGGTGCGCTGCGACGGCCGGGTCCTGGAGGTCGAGGTGCGCGACGACGGCCGGGGCCCGCAGCCCGGGTACCGGCCCGGCCGGGGGCTGCTGGGCATCGCCGAACGGGCGGCGGTCTTCGCGGGCAGCGTGACGCACGGCGCGGGCGAGCCGGGCGGCTTCCGGATCCGGGCGGTGCTGCCGGTGCCGGCCCCGGGGGCGCGGACGGTGGCGCCGTGACCGTCCGGGTGCTGCTCGCCGACGACGACGCCCTGATGCGCGCCGGCGTCGGCGTCGTCCTGCGTGCCGCCCCCGACATCGAGGTGGTCGGCGAGGCGGCCGACGGGCTCCGGGCCGTGGAGCTGTGCCGGTCGCTGGCCCCGGACCTGGTCCTGATGGACGTGCGGATGCCGGGCGTCGACGGCATCGAGGCCACCCGCCGGATCGTGGCGGCCGGGCTGCCGACCCGGGTGCTGGTGCTCACGACATTCCGGCACGACGAGTACGTCTGGGGCGCGTTGCGGGCCGGGGCCAGCGGCTTCCTGCTCAAGCGGGCCTCGCCGGAGCGCCTGGTCGACGCCGTGCACACCGTGGCCGCCGGGGACACCCTGCTGGACCCGTCGGTGACCCACGACCTGGTCGAGCACTTCGTCCGCCGGGGCGGCGCGCCCGCGGACCGGGGCGAGGCGTCCCGCCGGCTGGCCGGGTTGACGCCCCGGGAGGACCAGGTGCTGCGCCTGATCGCCCTGGGCCACTCCAACGAGGAGATCGCCGACCTGCTGGTCATCGCCGAGTCGACGGCGAAGTCGCACATCAAGCGGATCCTGGCCAAGATCGGGGCGCGGGACCGGGCCCAGGCGGTGGTCCTGGCCTACCAGTCCGGCCTGGTGACCCCGCACCGGAACCCCTAGACCCGCTCTCCGGGTACGCCGCCCGGCCGGCTCAGGACCAGCATCCGCGGCCCCTCGCGGGTCGGCCGGTCGACCTCGTCCCGTGCGCCCGACCCGGCCGGTGGACCACCCGGCCGGAATCTCCGTCCGGCGGGACAACCAAAGCACCGGCCCCGGGCGTCTCTCCGCGGAGACCACCGAGGAGCCAGGGTGAAACTGCCAGAGGACGAACTACGCGTGACCTTCGACGGTCCGACCCCCGCCGCCCGACCGGCCGGGGTTCCCGTCCGCGCCCGCCCGGCGCTCGCCGTCGCCGGGATCGCCGCACTGCTGGTGGCCCTCGCGGTGGCCGGCCCGTGGTCCGCCGACCCGGCCCGACACACGGCGGCGTCCCCGACCCCCGCGTACGTCACCTCCCCGGACCCGGGCCAGCCCCGGCCCGCCGCGCCGCCACCGGCCAAGGTGGACCTCGTCCTCGGCACGGGAACCGCGTGGATCGTCCGGGCCGCCGACGGGCGGGAGACCGTGCTGCCGCCCGAGCCGGTCCACACCGTCTACCGGGTGCCGGAGGGCCTGCTCGCCGTGACCGTCGGCCAGCACCTGCGGGTGTGGCTGGTCACGCCCGCGGACCGCGTGCTCCTCGTCGACGAGGACGACGCGGACGGCACCCGCGCCTCCGAGATCCTCGGCTCGGCCGCCGGGCGGGGCGGCCCCGATGTCGGCGTCTCCCCGGAGGGCCGGCGGGTGGCCTGGCGGTCGGGCACCGAGGTGCGGGTGGCGACCGTGACCCGCGGCGGGCTGACCGGGGTCCGGTCGGTGGCCGTACCGGTCGGGACCAGGGTGACCGGCTGGCACGGCCCGTACGTGGTGCTCGGCCGGATCGGGGAGGTGCCCCCGGGCGCGAACGGCGTGCTGCAACAGTTCGACCGGTACGACGCGTGGAACCCCGACCTGGGCGGCTTCACCCCGACGTGGAACACCGGGGTGCGCGGCGTGTGGGGGCTGGCCTCCGACGGGAGGATGCTGGTCGGCTCGACGGGCGGGGCCGGCGGGTGCCTCGCGCTCCTCGATCCGCTGCACGGCCTGCGCCCGGTCCGCGAGCGCTGCGGCACCGCCATGGACCACCGGTTCGACGGCGTCGTGTCCCCCGGCGGCCGGTGGCTGCTGGGGAACGGCCCCTCCGGTCCGCTGGTGCTGGACGTCGACGGGACGCTCGCCGACGGCCGGGCCGCGCGCGCGTTGCCCCCGGGCAGGGCCTGGGGCTGGCGGGACGCGGACACGGCGTTGGCGGAGGCCCGCGCGGACGGGCTGGGGGCCGGGGAGGGCGTGCTGACCCAGTACCCGTCGGAGGGTCCTCCGGTTGTGCTCGGCGGCACGGGCCGGGGCGGGCTACAGGTCGTGGCGCGCCCCTGAGCCGACCCCGCTGAGAGAGCGTTCTCTCAGAAGACGTGTCAACCCCCTTTCTGGAAACAAAGTTTGCAGATACGGTGATGCATGCGCATTCATCGTTGACTGCGCTCTACCGGGTCGATCCCCCTCGTCGATCTTGTGCGGCCCCCGCCGCACGAAGGAGTGATCACAGTGTCCAGACAACGCCTCATGGCCATCCTCACCGGACTGACCGTCGTCGGCACCCTCGCGGTCATCATGCCCATGACCAGCGCGAACGCCGCCGTCGACTGCACGACCGCCTGGAGTTCGAGCACCGTGTACGTGGGCGGCACCCGCGCCTCACACAACAGCCGCAACTGGTCCGCGAAGTGGTGGACCCAGGGCGAGACCCCCGGCGCGGCCGCCGTGTGGGCCGACCAGGGCGCGTGCGGCGGCGGCACCCCGACCCCCACCCCCACGGCCGGGAGCTGCAACTATCCCGCCTGGGTCCAGGGCCGCGCCTACGTCACGGGCAACATCGTGCGCTACACCGACGGCAAGTACTACATCGCCGAGCACGACAACCCGGGCTACGACCCGACGGTCAGCACCTGGTACTGGGACCCGTACGCCTGCACCGGCACCCCGCCGACCACCGCCCCGCCGACCAGCACGCCGCCCGGCAGCTTCGTCGTCTCCGAGGCGCAGTTCAACCAGATGTTCCCGAACCGCAACAGCTTCTACAGCTACGCCGGGCTGACGGCGGCCCTGAGCGCGTACCCGGCCTTCGCGAAGACCGGCACCGACACGATCAAGCGCCAGGAGGCGGCGGCGTTCCTCGCCAACGTCAACCACGAGACCGGCGGCCTGTACTACATCGTGGAGCAGAACACCTCCAACTACCCGCACTACTGCGACCCGAACCAGCCCTACGGCTGCCCCGCCGGCCAGGCCGCCTACTACGGGCGCGGCCCCATCCAGCTGAGTTGGAACTTCAACTACAAGGCGGCCGGTGACGCCCTGGGCATCGACCTGCTGCGCGACCCGTACAAGGTGGAGCGGGACTCGGCCGTGGCGTGGAAGACCGCCCTCTGGTACTGGATGACCCAGAACGGCCCGGGCACCATGACCCCGCACAACGCGATGGTCAACAGCCGGGGCTTCGGCGAGACGATCCGCAGCATCAACGGCAGCATCGAGTGCAACGGCGGCAACCCGGGCCAGGTCCAGAGCCGGATCGACGCCTACACCCGGATCACCGGCATCCTGGGCGTCGCCCCGGGCGGCAACCTGAGCTGCTGAGACTCCCCTGACGCCGGCCCGCCCGGGGCACCCGAATTCGGTTGCCCGGCGGGCCGGCGTTCTGCTGTACTCGCCCCCTACCCGCCACCGATCTACAGGAGAGACCCGTGCGCCGAGCTTCCCTGCCCTTCCAGATGGTCGTTTTCACCTATCTAGAGGACATGGAACTTCGTGCGGACCTTGAACCTGGGAATCCTGGCGCATGTCGACGCCGGTAAGACGAGCCTGACCGAGCGGCTGCTGCACGCCGCCGGGGTGATCGACGAGATCGGCAGCGTCGACGCCGGCAGCACCCAGACCGACTCGCTCGCCCTGGAACGCCAGCGCGGCATCACCATCCGGTCGGCCGTCGTGTCGTTCGTCATCGACGACGTCACGGTCAACCTGATCGACACCCCCGGCCACCCGGACTTCATCGCCGAGGTGGAACGGGTGCTCAGCGTGCTCGACGGCGCCGTCCTGGTCGTCTCCGCCGTGGAGGGCGTCCAGGCCCAGACCCGGGTGCTGATGCGCACCCTGCGCCGGTTGGGCATCCCCACGCTGGTGTTCGTGAACAAGATCGACCGGGCCGGCGCGCGGTACGGGGACCTGGTGGCGGACCTCGCCGCGAAGCTGGCCCCCGCGACGGTCGCGATGGGCACCGCCGAGGACCTGGGCACCCGCGACGCGCGCTGGACGCCGTTCGGCCCCGGGGACGCCGCCTTCACCGACCGACTGGTGGAGGTGCTCGCCGACCACGACGACGCGCTGCTCGCCGCGTACGTGGACGGGCCCGGGGTGCCCTACCCCCGGCTGCGGGCCGCGCTGGCGGCGCAGACCGGGCGGGCCCTCGCCCATCCCGTGTTCTTCGGCTCCGCGATCACCGGGGCCGGGGTGGACGCGCTGGTCGCCGGGATCGCCGCACTGCTGCCCGCCACCGAGGGCGACCCCGACGGCCCGGTGTCGGGCACGGTGTTCAAGGTGGAACGCGGGCCGGCCGGGGAGAAGGTCGCCTACGTGCGGATGTTCTCCGGCACGGTCCGGGTCCGCGACCGGCTGCGGTTCGGGGACGGCGCCGGCAACAAGGTCACCGCCATCGGGGTGTTCGACCGGGGGCCGGCCGTGCGGCGTGACGCCGTGGTCGCCGGGCAGATCGCCACCCTGTGGGGGTTGGGGGACGTGCGGATCGGCGACCCGGTCGGCGTACCCGGAACGGTGCTCCGGCGGCACTTCGCCCCGCCGACGCTGGAGACGGTCGTCGTCCCCGTCCGCCCGGCCGACCGGGGCGCGCTGCACGCCGCGCTCGCCCAGCTCGCCGAGCAGGACCCGCTGATCGACCTGCGCCAGGACGAGGTCCGCCAGGAGATCTCGGTGTCCCTGTACGGCGAGGTGCAGAAGGAGGTCATCCAGGCGACCCTGGCGGACGGGTACGGGGTCGACGTCACGTTCCGCGAGACGACCACGATCTGCGTCGAGCGGCCGGTCGGCGGCGGCGCGGCGGTGGAGGTGATCGCGAAGGGCGACAACCCGTTCCTCGCCACGGTGGGGCTGCGGGTCGAGCCGGGGCCCCTCGACAGCGGGGTGGACTTCCGGCTGGGCGTGGAACTGGGCTCGATGCCGTACGCGTTCTTCGCCGCCGTCGAGGACGCCGTGCGCGAGACCCTGGGCCAGGGCCTGGCCGGCTGGCAGGTCACCGACTGCGTCGTCACCATGACGCACTCCGGCTACTGGGCCCGGCAGAGCAGCGCGCACGGCGGGTTCGACAAGTCCATGTCGAGCACCGCCGGGGACTTCCGGAACCTGACCCGGCTGGTCCTGATGGACGCGCTCCGGCACGCCGGCACCGAGGTGTACGAGCCCCTGCACCGCTTCCGGCTCGAACTCCCCGCCGACCTGCTCGGACCGGTACTGCCCGTCCTGGCCCGACTGCGCGCCGTCCCGGGCACGCCGGAGGTGCGCGGCCCGGTCTGCCTGCTGGAGGGCGAGATCCCGGCCGCCCGGGTGCACACGTTGGAGCAGCTCCTGCCGGGGCTGAGCCGGGGTGAGGGCGTGCTGGAGTCCGCGTTCGAGCGCTACCAGCCGGTCACGGGCCCCGCGCCGACCCGGGCCCGGACGGACCACAACCCGCTCCACCGCGAGGAGTACCTGCTGGCGGTGCTGCGGCGGGTCGGCCGGTGAACCGGGTCCACAGCGGCGGAACGTGACCGGGTGCCGGCCGGGTCGGGTGGCGGAACGGGGCCGGGGCCGCCGGGTGCCGGTACCCGTCGACGGGGTCTGGTGGTGGGAGCCCCCGGGGCGTGCGCTCCGGGGGCTCCCGGGTCACTCGCGGTCGCCGGCCAGGGCGACGGCCCGGCGGCGGAGGGCCAGGCGGGCCGGCAGGACGCTCGCGCCCACGGCCAGGGCCAGGCACCCGGCGACCACCGCCCCGACCGTCCCCCACGGCACCAGCAGCGGCACCGGGGCACCCAGCGCCTGCGCGAGGCCGGAGCGCACCCCGAGCAGCGCGGCGACCGCCACCGCCATGCCCAGGGCCGCGCCGATCCCCACCACCATCGCCGACTCGGCGGCCACGGACCGCAGCACCTGGCCGACCGTGCCGCCCGACAGCCGGAGCACCGCGAAGTCGCGGCGCCGGCCCGCCGTGGCCATGACCAGGGTGTTGGCGACCGCGATGCCGGTGTAGCCGACGGACAGGCCGATCAGGGCCAGCACGAAGATCCGCACCAGGACGTCGTCGCGCGCGGAGCTGTCCGACTCGTAGTCGACGCCCCGGACCGCCGTCGCGCCCAGCCCCGCGACGGTCGCCCGCAGGTCGGCGAGCGGCACACCGTCCACATAGGCCAGCGGGGTCAGCGCCGACGGGTCGTGGGCGCGGACGGTCGCGCGGGGCACGAACAGCTCCGCCTCGTCCGAGGAGTCCAGGACGGCGACGACGCGCAGGGTGACGGTCCGGCCGTCGGCGAAGGTGACCGGCAGCCGGTCACCGACCCCGGGGCGCGCCTCGTCCGGCCCGCCGACCACGACCACCGTGTCGGGCGCGCCGAACCCGGCCAGGGACCCGGCGCCGACGGCCGGGCGGAACGCGGCGGGGTCCACGCCGGCCGCCACCCGGCTCCGCCCGGCGAGGTACACCTCGGTCGGGGTGTACGCCGTGGACCTGCCGGCGGGCAGCGCCGCGAGCACCGCGTCGGACAGCCCCGGCGTGCCCTCGGGGCGCACCACGGACTCGTGGGCCACGGCCGCCGTCCCCCGGCTCCGGTAGGCCGAGGACACCGTCGCCACCTGCCCCAGGATCAGCGCCGCGAACCCGACCGTGACGATCACCGGCGCGGCGATGGACGCGGTCCGCCGCACGGCCGTCAGGCTGCTCTCCCGGGCCAGGGTGCCAATCGCCCCGGCCAGCCGGCCCAGCGGCCAGGTCAGCGCGCGGACCACGGGCGGGATCACCACCGGCGCGAGCAGGGTCATCGCGACCATCAGGGCCATGGCCGCCAGCATCGACAGCAGCATCAGGTCCTCGTTCTCCGCCGCCGGGGTCGCGACGGCCAGCACGGCGCCCAGCACGGTGGCGGCACCGCCGCAGAGCCACCGGGCCCGGGTCATCGGGCGGGTGTCCACCGTGGCCTCGCGCAGCGCCTCGACCGGTCCGACCGCGCCGGCCCGCCGGGCGGCCGAGCCCGCGCCCAGCACCGCGACGGCCAGGCCGACGACGTACGCCACGGCCAGCGGCCACGCCGGCACCCGGGTGACGAAGCCGGGCGGCTCGAACCCCACGTCGACCAGGACCGCGCCCAGGGGCGGCGCGACCAGGGCGCCCACCAGGACACCGACGGCGGCGGCCAGCGCGCCGACGCCCAGGGCCTCGCCGTACACGGCCCGGCGGATCTGGCGCGGGGTCGCGCCCACGGCCCGGAGCAGCCCGAACTCGCGGCGGCGCTGGTTCGTCGCGAACGCGAACGTCGACGCGACCACGAACACCGTGGAGAACACCGCGAGCAGCACCATGGCGACCAGCACCTGCTCGCCGATCTCGCGGGTGCCGCTGACCGCGTCGTCCTCCAGCGCCGACCGGCCGTCGCCGGACAGCACCGTGCCGGCACCGGCCACGGCCGCGGTGATCGCGGGCAGGTCGACGTGCGAGGTGCGGACCCCGAGGAGGGGTACCCGGCCGGCGAGGCGGGCGGCGACGGTATCGGCGACGTACAGGCCGGGGCCGTCGATCGTGCCCGTCACCGTGTACGACGCGGGCCCGGCCGCCGTGAGCACCGTGACCGCCGCCCCGGGCGCGACCCCGGCCGACCGGCCGACGACGAGCTCGCCGTCCCGCTCCGGCGCCCGGCCGTCGAGGACCGGGTAGGGCGCCAGCCCCGCCGCCGACCAGCCGTGGCCCTGCGGGTCGCGGGGGTCCGGCCGGCCGACGGGGCGGCCGTCGAGCACCAGCTGGGCGTAGAACGCCCGGTCGGGGACCACGGCCGTCACCCCGGGCACGGCGGCCAGCCGGGCGGTGAGGTCCCGGAGCTGGTCCGGGGACCAGGGGGTCGTGCCGTCCTGGACGTACACGGCGGTGCCGGCGAGGCGTTCGGGGACCGCGGGGGTGGCCGACAGGTACACCAGGAGGGTGCTGGCGACCAGGGCGACGCCGAGCGCGAGGGTCACGAACGTGCCGACGAAGCTGACCCAGCGCTGCCGGATCGTGGCGAGGGGCGACATGTCAGGCCTCCAGCCGGGCCATGCGGGTGGCGATCGCCTCGGCGGACAGCGCCGGCAGCACGTCGGCGACCCGGCCGTCGGCGAGGAACACGACCCGGTCGGCGTACGCGGCGGCGACCGGGTCGTGGGTCACCATGATCACGGTCTGGCCGTGCCGGTCGGCGGTGGCCCGCAGCAGGCCGAGCACCTCGCGGGACGTGCCGGTGTCCAGGGCGCCGGTCGGCTCGTCGGCGAACAGCACCGCCGGCCGGGTGACCAGCGCGCGGGCGATGGCGACCCGCTGCTGCTGGCCGCCGGACAGCTCGCTCGGCCGGTGGCCGGCGCGGTCGGCCAGGCCCACCTCCGCGAGGACCGCCAGCACCCGGGCCCGGTCCGGCCGGCGGCCCGCCAGCCGCAGCGGCAGGGCGACGTTCTGCTCGGCGGTGAGCGCGGAGACCAGGTTGAAGGACTGGAACACGAACCCGACGGCCTCGCGGCGCAGCAGGGTCAGCGCGTGCTCGGTGAGCGGCCCGAGGTCGGTGCCCGCGACCACGACCGAGCCCCCGGTGGGCCGGTCGAGGCCGGCGGCGCAGTGCAGCAGCGTGGTCTTGCCGGAGCCGGACGGCCCCATCACGGCCGTGAACGTGCCGGTCGGGAACACCAGGGTCACGCCGTCGAGGGCCGTGACGGCATTGTCTCCCGTGCCGAAGGTGCGGCGGACCGCCGCGAGGCGCACCGCCTCGGCCTGGTGGGTCTGGGTGATCGTCATGCCGTCGAGCCTTCCGGGAACGGGGCCGCCGTTCACTGGCGCACGGGAGAGTCCCGGAGGTAACGCCAGCACTACCGCCGCCGGCGACCGGGCCCGCTACCGTCAGGGACGTGACCGTCCGTACCGGCTGGCAGGCCCTCACCCGGCACCCGCTCGGCTTCCTGGCCTCCGCCTGGCCGTGGCGGTCCCTGGCCTACCTCGTGTCCGGGGTGCTCACCGGCGTGGGCACCGCCGCGGTGCTGCTCGCGCTGCTCGTCTTCGGGGTCCTGCTCACCCCGGCCGTGGTCGGGCTCGTGCTGCTGGCCGCCGTCCCGCTGTCCGGCCTGGTGGTGGGCCGGTTCGAACGCTGGCGGATGCTGCTCGTGGACCGCGACCCCGCGCCCGACCCGCACCGCGCGCCCGACCGGCCCGGCGTGCGGGCCTGGCTGCGCACCCGGGTCCGCGAACAGCAGACCTGGCAGGAACTCGGCTATGTCGGCGTGTCCATGTTCGGGCTGTGGTGGCTGGACTTCGGCGTGCTGGCCGTGTCGTTCTTCCTGCCCGGGCTGTGCGTCGCGAGCATGATCTACGACCTGACCCTGCCGTGGTACGGGTACGTGTTCGACTCCGTGGCGTTCGTGCCGCTGTTCGTGATCGCCGCGTACCCGGTGACCGTGTGGGCCGGGGCGCGCGCCGCCCTGACCCGGGCCATCCTGTCGCCCCGGGAGGCGGAACTCGGCGCGCGGCTCGGCGAGGTGTCCCGGTCGAGGGCCCGCCTGGTCGACGCGTACGAGGTGGAGCGCCGCCGGATCGAACGCGACCTGCACGACGGCGCCCAGCAGCGGCTCGTCGCCCTGACCGTCCAACTCGGCCTCGCCCGGCTGGACCTGCCCCCCGGCTCCCCCGCCGCGCGACAGGTCGGCGGGGCGCACGAGCAGGCCAAACTCGCCCTCGCCGAGCTGCGCGAACTCATCCGGGGCGTGCACCCGCAGATCCTCACCGACCGGGGGCTGCCGGCCGCCGCCGCCGACGTGGCGGGCCGCTCCCCGGTCCCGGTGACGGTGGACCTGGTCCTCGACGGCCGGCTGCCCGCGTCCGTGGAAGCCGCCGCGTACTTCGTGATCACCGAGTCCCTGGCCAACGTCGCCAAGCACAGCCGGGCCGGGCGGGCCGTCGTCCGGGGCCGGGTCGCCGGGGACCGGCTGGTGCTGGAGATCAGCGACGACGGGGTGGGCGGCGCGGACGTCACCGCCGGCAGTGGACTGGCGGGGCTCGCCGACCGGGCCGCCGCCGCGAACGGCACACTGACCGTGACGAGCCCGACCGGCGGGCCGACCGTGGTCAGAGCGGAGCTGTCGTGCCTGGTGGAGTAGACGGTGCCCCGGGCAGGATGTGGGCGGGGGCCGGGAGCGGGTCGGGGCCCGGGCGGCGGTCGTTGCGGGTCGTCGTCGCCGAGGACTCCGTGCTGCTGCGCGCCGGCCTCGTCAGCCTCCTCGAACGGTTCGGCCACACCGTGCCCGCCGCCGTCGGGGACGCCGCCGACCTGGTCCGGGCCGTCGAGCGGACCGAGCCCGACATCGTCGTCACCGACGTGCGGATGCCGCCCGGGTTCACCGACGAGGGGCTGCGCGCCGCCGTGGCCCTCCGCGCCGCCCGGCCGGGACTCGCGGTGCTGGTGCTCAGCCAGTACGTGGAGCAGACCTACGCGAGCGAGCTGCTGGACTCCCGGCGCGGGGTCGGGGTCGGCTACCTGCTCAAGGACCGGGTCGGGGACGTCACCGAGTTCGCCGACGCCGTGGGCCGGGTCGCCGCCGGCGGGACCGTGGTGGACCCCGAGGTGGTGCTCCAGATGCTCGGCGCGCGCCGGGACCCGCTCCAGCGGCTGACCGCCCGGGAACGCGAGGTGCTGGCCCTGATCGCCGAGGGCCGGTCCAACGCGGCCATCGCGCGGGCGCTCGTGGTCAGCGACGCGGCCGTGGCCAAGCACATCAACAACATCCTCACGAAGCTGGACCTGCCCCAGGCGGAGGACGACCATCGACGGGTACTGGCGGTGCTCGCGTTCCTCCGGGGCTGACGTTTCCGCAGGTCGCCCCGTACCCCGTGATCGGGGCCTTACCCGATGTTGACCTTGTTCCTAGTTTGCGCCCAGGTTCGGCGGGCACGGTGCGGGTATGCGTTCAGGATATGTCGACCTGTTGCGCGCGGCCGCGCTCACGCGGGTGGTGCTGTACCACAGCATGGGCTGGGCCTGGCTCACCGTCGCCTTCCCGGCGATGGGCATGATGTTCGCCCTGGCCGGGGCCCTGACCGCCGCGTCGCTGGACCGCGCCCCCACCGGGGCGGTGCTCGGCCGCCGGCTCCGTCGGCTGCTGCCCCCGGTGTGGGCGCTCGCCGCCGTCGGGGTGACCGTGATGGTGTTCGGCGGCGAGTCGGCCTGGTCGCTGCTCTGGTGGCTGCTCCCGCTGCGCGACCCGCACGTCGCGGGCGTGCTGGCCCCGGCCCTGAGCATGATCTGGTACATCCGGGTGTACCTGTGGTTCCTGCTGCTCTCCCCCGTCCTGCTCCGGGTCCTGCGCCGGTACCCGGTGCCGACCCTGCTCACACCGTTCGCGCTGCTCCTGGTGTTCTCCGCGATCGGCGCGCGGGGCGGGTCCGTCCCGTCGGAACTGTGGGACGTCGCCCTGTACGGCACCTGCTGGCTGCTCGGCTTCGCCCACCACGACGGGCTGCTGCGCGCGGTACCCCGGAAGGCGTTCTTCGCCCTGGCCGGGGTGCTCGCGGCGGCCGGGCTCTGCTGGATCGCCACCCACCCCGGGCCCCGGGGCTTCGACCTCAACGACATCCCGGTCGGCAACGTGCTGTGGTCGGCGGCCGTGGTGCTGCTGATGTTCCGCGTCGCCCCGCGCGCCGACCCGCTGCGGGACCGGCCGCGCCTCGCCGGGGTCGTCGGGTTCCTCAACCGCCGGGCCATGACCGTGTACCTGTGGCACCAGATGGCCATTCTGGGCACGTTGTCCCTGGCCGCGGCGGTGGGGGTCACGTTGGACCGGGCCGAGGTGCTGGCGCTGGTGCTCGCTCTGCTGGCGGGGGCGGTGGTGGTGTTCGGGTGGGTCGAGGATGTCGCGGCCCGTCGACCGGTGCGGCTGCCACTGCCGGCCCTGGCGACCCGCTGACCCTCGGGCCCCGGCCACCATCCGAGGTGCCTCCCGGAGCCCCGGCCACCATCCGTGCGGCGGCCGGGGCTGTCGCGCTACTCCGGGCGGGTCCAGTCCATCACCCAGTTGACCTGCCACGTCACACCGTCGTCATAGGAGAACGCCTGCTCCCAGCGCGCGACGGCCGGCGACGGGTTGCGGTACTCGAACCGGACCCCCACCTTCTCGTCGCCCACCACGTCCTCGGCGAAGAACCGGCCCACCCCGTCGGTGAACCGCCCCTCGACGGGGACGTCCAGCTGCCCGGGCTGCGCGGTGGAACCCCACCAGATCCGCCACAGCCGGGTCGCCGGGTCGTACAGCCGCAGCGAGAAGCCCTCGAACGGGCCCCGGCCGGGCAGGTCCGCCACCCGGAACGTGTCGAGGTTGCCCAGCCCGCCGAGCAGGTGGACGCCCTCCGTCGTCGCGTCGAACTCGACCCAGTCGGCGCAGGTCCGGTCGGTCAGGTCGGTCAGCTTGCGGTTCCGGATCAGCCACCCGCCGACGATGAAGTCGAAGTCCGTGCGCCCGTCGTCCGTCATGTCCTATCCCCCTCGTGAGAAACCGTGCCCGGAGCATGCCCGCACTCCCCTGACACCTTCGGTCAGGGGAGCCCCCGGGTTCCCCGAATGCCGCCGGAGTTGTCGGCTTCGCCCCGGTAGGCGGGGCGGATGTGTAACACCTCCCCGGGCGGGTACCGATGTCCCAGCATCACGTCGACTCACCGACCAGGAAGGACACCACCCTGCCCGCCATCGGCCTGCCCCTGCCGCGCGCCCGCCCCGTCGCGGTACCCTCCCGGCTCCGGGCCCGACCGGCGCCGCCCCGCACCGCCACGGTCCCGGAACCCGCGCCCGCCGTACCCGTCGCACCGCCGTCCCGCCCCGCCGACCCGGAGGAGCCAGCCATGGTCGCGACTCCCCCGGCCCGGGACCGGGCGGAGGTCGTCGCCCGGCCGTGGTTCGCGCGCCTGGTCACCCGGATCGCCGCGTGCGCCCTGGCCGGCGCGGCCGTGCTGGCCGGCATCGGCTGGGACGAGTACGGACAGCCGTCGTTGTCGGCGGGCCACCTCGCGTGGTCGGCGACCGGCGCGGCGCTCGCCGTCGGGGTCGGCTACCTCGGCGCGCGGCCCCGGGTGCAGGTCGACCCGGCCGGCGTCCTCGTCGTCAACGTGGTCGGCGCGCGGCGGCTGCCCTGGTCGGAGATCCGCGCCGTCCGGTACGAGGGCACCCGGTGCGCCCGGCTGGACACGGTCACCGGGGAGCTGGTCCGGATGGACGCGGTCCGGGCGGTGGACCGCGAGTACGCCGACGACGCCGTCACCCGGCTCCGCCAGCTGCTGGCGGCGCACCGGGCACGGGGGAGATAGGGCCCGCGTCGTGGCGTCCGCAACGCGCGGCCCGCGTTCCCGCCCGACCCGGGCGCACGCGACCCCGCCGGTCCGGGGTCGCAGGATCCCCGCCGGCCCCGGGTCGCAGGATCCCCGCGCGGCGGTGGGTCCCCCGCGGGGCGCGGGCGTCGTAGAGTGCGACTGCGGGTGTAGTCGTCGCCCGCCGCGTGGGGAGGGTGACACCGTGACCGACGAGTCCGGGCCGACAGGCCGTGATTTGCTCGAACAGTGGCTGCGGGCGCTGACCATCCTCGGGGACGCGTCGCTGACCACCCAGGAGCGCCTCGACCTGATCACCGTGGTCAACCCGCCCGAGCAGCTGGACCTGCGGATCTCCACGCCGCTGCCGCAGGTGGACGTCGCGGCGATCCAGGAGGCGTTCGGGCGCGCGGCGTCGTTGCACAGCCGCAAGACGAGCGTGCACATCCTGGTGGAGAACCAGTTGATCGCGTGGCTGGGCGAGGCCACGGACTCCACCCGCGAGCAGGTGCTGCAACGGCTGGCGCTGAGCCTGGACGAGGCGCTGCCCTAGCGCCCGGCCCGGGAGGGTGCCCGGGCGACGCGCTCCGGCACGGGGCCCGCGCCCGGTGCCCACCCTGTGCCTAGAAGAACATCCGCCCCGGCCGGGTCCGGTCCCGCAGCGCCGCGAAGCGCTTGGTGTTCACCGGATGGCTGGCCAGCAGGTTGACGACGAAGACGAAGAACCCCCGGTCGGTGCGCGCCCGGTCGGCCATGGCGTCGAAGTCGACCTGCGGATACAGGTACTTGCCGGCCGCCAGCACCGTCATGCCGCGGTGCCCGCGCGGACAGACCGCGTACCCGTGGTTGTCGGCGGTGTACTCCTGCGACCGCGACAACGTGGCCCCCAGCGCGGGCACCATGTTCAGCACGGCGGTGCCCAGCTGCCGCCAGTAGGAGGCGTGCCCGGCGCGGACGTGGCCCAGCTCGTGGCCCGCGATGAACGCGAACGTGTCCGGGTCGCCGAGCCGGCCGCCGACCTCGAACAGGTCACTGTGGAACGCCAGGTACCGGCGGAAGCCGTGGCCGGACGCGAACGCGTTGATGACGCCGTTGCCGAGTACCACATAGGCGTCCGGGGTCTTCGCCAGTCCCATCGCCCGGGCGGCGTCGACGAGGATCCGGTGCGCGTCGGGAAACTGCGTCTCCGTGATCCGCACGCCGTTGACCCGCTGGGTCGCGTAGGTGCGGCCCCGGATGAAGTAGATCAGGAACGGCAGGCCGAAGACCGTGGCCGCGAGGCTCTCGTCGAGTTGGACGCCCTGGACCAGCAGCACGAACAGCACGCACAGCGCGCCGATGGAGACCACGACCCCGATGACCACCATCGGGATCTCCCACGGGTGCCGGTGGGGACGGGGGATGTCGTACTCGAGGTGCGCCCCGGACGGGCTCGGGTCGGACATCCGGCACTCCTGACCGCTATGTGGCTGTTCACGCCAGATTAGCGAGTTTGTCGGAGCAGCTCCGGCAGTTCCCGCATGTCGCCGAACAGCACCGTGCCCGGCCCGGCCAACGCGGCGGCGGGCGTGACGCCGCCGGTGTAGCCGAGGGAGCGCATCCCGGCCGCCCGCGCCGCCTGCACCCCGTACCGGCTGTCCTCCACGACCACGCACCGCCCGGGTTCGACGCCCATCGCCGCGGCGGCGTGCAGGAACAGGTCCGGGGCGGGCTTGCCGTGCGCGACCTCGGTGGCGCTGAAGATCCGACCCTCGAAGCGGGGGTACAGCCCGGTCCGGCCGAGCGTCAGCCGGAGCTTCTCGTGCGTGCCGCTGGACGCGACGCAGCTCGGCAGGGTGATCGCGTCGAGCGCCGCCACGATGCCCTCGACCGGCAGCACCGTCTCCAGCCCCGCCCGGTGCAGGGCGTCGAACCGGGCCGCCCACGCGTCGGCGCGCTCGACGCCGAGCTGGGCGACGACCTGGTCCTGGATCGCGGTGTGCGACCGGCCCACGAACCGGGCGATGATCTCGTCGTCGGTGAGCGGCCAGCCGAACTCGGCGAGGGAGACGGCGTTGGCCCGCAGCGCGAGGGGTTCGCTGTCGACGAGCACCCCGTCGCAGTCGAAAATCACAAGATCCACATCCGCACGGTACCGGATACCGGCAGCGCTCCGGCGCATCGCCCGCGCGGCACCCGACCGGTGGTTCACACGACTCGCCCGCCGATCGCCCGTTCGACACACGGTCGCGCCCGCCGCGCCGGCCGCTCACGGCGCCGTTGCCCGCCACCCAGGCCCAGTCCCCGACCGCGCCGCCGCCTTGCCCGCCGCCCCGGTGCCCGGCGCCCATCGCTCACGATGCCGCCGTCCACGATGCCCGCGCCCGTACGGAACAGGCCCGGCGCTCCGCGCCGGGCCTGTCGTCAGCGCACTAGCAACACGGGCGCTTGCCGGAGTTGTGCGAGGCCCAGTAGACCCCGTCGCCGCCGCATCCGGGCACGCAGCGACCCTTCGCCGGGGCGGCCTTCGCGGTGGCGGTGGGCAGGACCAGCTTGAGCACGCGGTCGATGATCTTCATTGGGCGACCTCCATAGTGGATCTTCCGATGTGTGAAAGAGTCTCCCCTTTGCATCGATCATCGTCAATGCCAATCCTTCACAGCCTTCGGAGAACCACGCCCCGGACCCGCCCGACCGCGACAAACCCCTCCTGCCGGGAGTCGTAGCTCTGCCCCGGGTTGTCCCCCACGACCACCATCCGGCCCGCACCGACGACCGTCCCCGCCGCGTCCGCGAGCGCCGGCCCCAGGCCCGGCGGAACCGGATCACCCGGCCCCGCCACCAGCCGCTTCACCAGCCACAGCCGCCCGGCCGCCCGGATCCGCCCGCGACGCCCCGCGAAGGTCCCCGGTTCGGCCGGCGGCGCGAGCACGATCACCCGCCCGGCGGCCACCCCTGCCGGCCGGACCCGCCGGACCAGCACCCGGTCGCCGTCCTCGTACGTCGGGGACATGCTCGCGCCCTCCACCGTCACCACGACGAACGCGCGCCGCACCCACAGCGCCCCGCCGAGGGCGAGCACCCCGACGCCGGCCAGGACCCACCACATCTCTCACACCCCCTGGTTCTGGTACCCGGCGGCCTGGAGGCCGAACAGGCGCGCGTACACCCCGCCGGCCGCGACCAGCGCGTCGTGGCCGCCCCGCTCGACGATCCGGCCCTCGGACAGCACCACGATCAGGCCGGCGTCGCGGACCGCGCCCAGCCGGTGGGAGATGAGCAGGCTGGTCAGGCCGGTGCGCCGGGACCGCAGCCGGGTGTGGATCTCGTGCTCGGCCTCCGCGTCCAGGCCCGCGCTGGGCTCGTCGAGGATCACCAGGTCCCGGTGCTCGCGGAGGAACGCGCGGGCGATGGCGATCCGCTGCCGCTGCCCCCCGGACGGGTTCACCCCGGCCTGCGGGGCCGCCGCCGCCGGATCGTTGTGGTAGCGGCGACTGAGCATGGTGCCGTACCCGTCGGGGAGGTTCGCCAGGGTCTCGTGCACGCCCGCCCGGTCGGCGGCGGCCTCGATCCGGGCCGGGTCACCCAGGGCCGTCAGGTCGCCGACGGCGATGTTCTCGGCGGCGGTCATCTCGTAGTTGACGTAGTCCTGGAACACGGCGCTGATCCGGGACCGCAGGACGCCCGGGTCCACGTCGCGGATGTCCACCCCGTCCCAGAGCACCGCGCCCCGGGTGGGGTCGTACAGCCGGCACAGCAGCTTGACGACCGTGGACTTGCCCGCGCCGTTCAGCCCGGCCAGCGCCACCGTCTCGCCGTGCGGGATGGTGAGGTCCACGCCGCGCAGTACCCACGGATGGTCGTCGGAGTAGCGGAACCACACGTCCCGCAGCTCGATCCCGGACCGCAACGCGGGCAGCGCGGCCGGGGTCTCCGCGACCGGCAGGTCGGGGCCGGCCCGCAGCACCGTCACGTAGTGCTCGAACAGCAGCAGCGCCTGGTGCGCGGTGGCGACCTGCTGGGCCACGGCGGCCATCGCGGCCTGCACCCCGACGACGCCGGCGATGAACAGCGCGATGTCGCCGACCGTGTGCTGGCCGCCCTGCGCGGCCCGGGCCACCCAGACCAGGCCGGCCCCGGCGACGACGGCGGAGAACAGCCCGAGACCGGCCTGGGTGGCCAGCTCCCGGCGGTCCATCCGGTGCTGGGCGGCGTTGGCCCCGCGCCGCTCCAGCAGCATCCGGCCCCTCAGGAAGGCGCCGAGGCCGAACAGCCGGACCTCCTTGGCGGCCCGCTCGGTGGCGAGCATGTCGCGGTAGAACAGCTCCCGGCGCTCGGCCGGCGTGATCTCCCAGTTGGTCCACGCCCGCTGCCGGCTCAGGACCAGCTCGGCGGCGAGGACCGGGCAGCCCGACGCGAGCACGACGACGGCCATCACGGGGCTGACCACCCACAGCGAGCCGAGGAACCCGGCCACGGTGACCAGCCCGCCGAGCACGCCGAACGCGCCGTCCACCACCCGGTTCGGGCCCCGGCCGCCGGACTCGTCGGCGAGTTCGAGCCGGTCCAGGAACGCGGGGTCCTCGAACCGGGCCAGGCCGGTGATCCGGTCCACGGCGGCGAACAGCCGTTCCTTGGCGACGAGCGCGACGGCCCGCTCCATCTCGTTGCGCAGGTACCGCAGCGCCGCCGGGACCGTCGCCGCGAACAGTCCGACGACCGCGAGCGCGACGACCTGGCCCGTCCACGCCGGCGTGATCCCGCCGGCCAGCCCGTCGACCACGGCCCGGGTCAGCCAGGCCGTGAGGACGGGCACGCCCGCCGCGACGAGGGTGCCGGCGACGTAGCCCGCCAGGGAACCGGGGGCCGCGCGCAGGGTGAGGCCGACGGCGCTACCGATCCGCGCGAGCACCTCGGCGGGCGACAGTCCGATGCGTCGGTCGGTCATGCCGGGGTCGCGACCTCGTGCCCGTACCCGTGGGCGACGACCGTCTGGCCCACGCCCAGCCGGCAGAACGCCGGGGTCGCCTCCACGTGGAACGCGCGCGCGACGGGGCCCCGGCGGCGCTCGACGACGACCCGGGCGGCCGGGGCGAGCACGGCCACCATCTCGTGGGACTCGTCGTCCTCGCGGACCACGCCGAGCGCCAGGCCCGGTCCGCGCCGGGCTGCCTCGGCGGCGAACAGCGGCAGGTGCGAGTGGCAGGTCTCGCACTGCGGGTCGAAGAAGCCGACCATCGTGCCCTCGGCCAGGCTCTCGCGGGTCAGCTCCTCGCCGTCGACCGTCACGGCCGCGAACGCGTCGATCCGCTCGCCGAGCGGCAGCATCGGCTCGGGCGCGCCCTGTTCGAGGGTGGCGAGGCGCTGGTCGTGGTCCCGCAGCCGCCGGACCAGGCCGATCGTGAGGGTCACGTTCAGCAGGACCAGCACGGTGAGCAGGGCGACCAGGGAGATCAGGAGCGGCATGGGTGTCCTCCGGGCGGGGGTGGGCGGGCGGTGGGACCGGTCAGCGGCCCCGGGAGGCCGGGGTCGGCCGGAAGAGTCCCCGGATGTCGTCCATGACGGTCACCAGGCCGCCGACGACCAGCCCGGCGACGGCCGCGACCAGCGCCTCGCCCAGCCTGAGCGACCCGCCGGACAGCACCGCGGCTCCGCCGGCGGCGGCGACGGCCACGAGCAGGAGATTGCGCACGACGTGGGCCGGCCCGAGCGGCACAGTGGACGCCCCGAAGCACCGGCAGGTGGTACGGGTCCCCCGCCGCACCGTCAGCGCGATCCCGCCCGCGAAGGCGAGCAGCAGCCCGGCCGCCACCGCGAACCCGGCGAGCGCCGTGGCCACCGTGGGGACCGCGACGAGGACGACGATCGCGGCCTCGGCCGCCACGACCACCGCCGCCACCGGCGCGACCAGGCCCGGGGGCAGCAGCAGCATCCGGCGCACCGAGCGCACGAACGCCCCGTACGCGGCCGGACCGGTGACCTTCGTGGACACCGAGGCCAGGAACACGACACCGAGCAGGCAGCGGGCGGCCAGCGCGAGGTACTGCATCGTCACCTCCCGAGCCGTGGTCCACGGGGCGCGGACGCACGCGGTGACGGGAGTATACGCACAAACATCCGCCAAGATCGATAGGTAGGTTCATCGATGCGACGGATCACCGGCGGCCCGGCGGGGTCGACCGGGCCGCCCCCGCTCAGCCCTCCAGGGCCCCCAGCTCCGTCGCCAGGTTCCGGCGCGCGTCGGCCTCCCAACGCTCCCGGCCGAGCGGCGTCCGGAACAGGGCCGGCAGGTCGCGCAGGTCCATCAGCACCGCGGACCGCCCGGCCCGGAACACCAGGTCGGGCACGAACGCGTACTCCTCGCGGACCGCCGCCGCGTACGCCGCGTACGCCGCCGGGGCGCCGGCCAGCACCGCCAGGTCCGCGTCGCAGAGCACCTCGCCGTTGGTGTCGCCGGGGGCCGGGTCGTGGGTGACGGTGAGCCGGACGAGCCGGGCGACCTCGGCGGTGACCGCGTCGGGCACCCCCGCCTCGGGCAGCGCGAGCTCGGCGAGCCGGGCGCTGCGCTCCTCGTTGCCGGACTGTTCGGGCCGGTAGACGGCGTCGTGGAACCAGGCGGCGAGCCGGACCGCGTCGGGGTCGGCGGCGTGCCCGGCCAGGTCGTCGATCCGATCCAGGACGGCCGCGAGGTGGTCGGCGGTGTGGTACCTGCGCTGGGGCTCGGCCCACCGGGTCAGCAGGTCCGCCCCGTACGGACCGGGGTCGGGCGCGCCGGGCCCCTGGTGGCGGCGGAGAGTCTCGGACCAACGGGTGAGCAGCGCGTCGCGGGTGACCATGCCGCCCATTGTGCGGGAATTGCGCCACCCCATTTCCGGTATTCATCCGGTTTTGTCAATGTGACTGAGAGCAGCGTCACACCGTCGATCTCCCGAGGGCCCTGAGCTGCGGAGATACGGAAGTGACCACGCACCGGCATCCTTGCGTCACGGACCGTCGAGAAACTACTGAGAGTAGCCAAATCCGCGCAAAACTGATCTGGTCATCGACCGTCCGTGATCGGTACCGTCGCGGTCTCAGCAACCCCAAACCCTCGCTGAGCTGCACAAAGGACCGACACAGATGCGCCAGACCCCTCGCATCGGTGCCCGAATCGCAGTGGGACTGACAGTAGTGGCACTCTGCCTCGCGTCGGCCACCACCGCGACGGCCGCCGCGCCCCGCGACTGCACTCCCGACAAGCTCCTCGTGAATCCGTGCCGCCCCCTGCTGGGCGCCCGGGCGACCGGATACACCCAGGTCTCCGCCTCGGAGAAGGCCCAGATCGAGTTCCACGAGCAGCGGATCGGCCGCAAGCTCGACGTCGCGCACACCTTCTCGCCGGGCGGCAGCCTGCCGCTGACGAACGCGGACGTGCGCGCCCTGGCCCTGCGGGACGGGACGACCCTCTTCCAGAACTGGAAGGCCGCCGACGTCTGGAAGGACGCGGGCGGCGGCAACGCCACCGTCAACGCCCGGATCGACAAGGCCGCCGACAACATCAAGAAGCTGGGCTCGAAGAAGATCTTCCTGACCCTGCACCACGAGCCCGAGAACGACGTCACCAGCGCGCCGGGCACCAACTGCAAGACCAAGGCCGACGCCATCGGGGGTACGCCCGCCGAGTACCGCCAGATGTGGAAGAACGTCCGGACCCGCTTCGACGCCAAGGGTGTCAGCAACGTCATCTGGGTCATGGACTACATGAACTACCCGACCTGGGACTGCCTGGTGCCGCTCATGTACCCGGGTGACCAGTACGTCGACTGGGTCATGTTCAACGCGTACGGCGCGAGCTGGAACCCCAACTTCGTCGCCAACGTCGACCGGTTCCAGAAGATCCTGGAGAAGAACACGGCCCCCGGGCGCAGCTACACCTCCAAGCCGTGGGGCATCGTCGAGTGGGGCATCACGCACTCGACGGCCGCCGAGGCCCGCTCGTACTTCCAGCAGGCCACCGCCGCCCTCGACGCCAACCGGTTCCCGAACCTCAAGATGTACATGATCTTCGACTCGCCCGGCTACGAGCCGTTCCCGGGCCTGCGGATCCGGTACGACGACTCCGGCAAGACGGACATGCAGGAGGAGAACCTCTACAAGAAGTTCGCCAACCACCCGAGCCTGACCGCCGGCCTCTGAGTCGACGGGCCGGCCGACCGTCCGCCCGTCCCGCCCGGCGGACCGACACCGACCGACCGCTCCACCGCGTGCCCCGAGCCCCTTCCCGGCCCGGGGCACGCGTCCGTCTGTCAGGACGCCCGGCAGGAGCCCACCCGGCCCCGGAACCCGCGTGCGATCATGACGGATGCGCCTGATCGCGACCGACCTCGACGGCACCCTCCTCCGCTCCGGCGGCGTCCTGTCCGACCGGACCGCCGACGCCCTGCGCCTGGCCCGCCGGTCCGGGGCGACCGTCGTGGTCGTCACCGCCCGACCGCCCCGCTTCACCGACGCGTACGCCGGCCTCGTCGACCTGGCCGTCTGCGGCAACGGCGCCGTGGTGTACGACCCCGCCGCCGGCCGGATCCTGAGCAGCAACTGCCTGGACGCCCCCACCGCGCGCAAGGTGGCCGACACCCTCCGCGCCGCCCTGCCCGGGGCCGGCTGCGCCGTGGAGACCGGGCACCGGGTGTTCCTGGAGCCGGCGTTCACCTGGCGGTGCGCGGCCGACACGGCGGCCTGCTGCGAGGACGAGATCCAGGTCGAGGTCGCCTCGTTCGAGGAGGCCCTCGACCGCGCCGAGCGGATCACCAAGATTCTCGTGCACCACCCGACGATGCAGGTCGACGCGATGCTGGCCACCGCCCGCGAGGTGGTCGGCCGGCAGGCCGAGGTCACCCACTCCGGGGGTCCGGGACTCCTGGAGGTCTGCGCCGCCGGGGTCACCAAGGCCAGCACCGTCGCCGCGGTGTGCGCCGAACGGGGCATCCCGGCCGCCGACGTGATCGCGTTCGGGGACGCGCCCAACGACCTGTCGGTGCTGCGGTGGGCCGGGACCGGGTACGCGATGGGCAACGCGCACCCCGACGTCCTCGCCGCCGTCGGGCACCGGACCGTGACCAACAACGAGGACGGCGTCGCCGTCGTCCTGGAGAGGCTGTTCGCATGAGCTCGAAGATCCGCTGGGGCATCCTCGCGACGGGCGGCATCGCCGCGACCTTCACCGAGGACCTGCTCACCCTGCCCGACGCCGAGGTGGTGGCCGTCGGGTCCCGCTCGGTGGAGTCCGCGCGGGCGTTCGCCGACCGGTACGGCATCCCGCGCGCCCACGGCACCTGGGCCGACCTGGCCGCCGACCCGGACGTGGACATCATCTACGTGGCCACCCCGCACCACGCGCACCGCGAGGCCACCGCCCTGTGCCTGGAGGCCGGCAAGCCGGTGCTGTGCGAGAAGGCGTTCACCCTGAACGAGCCCGACGCGCGGTACCTGGTCGATCTCGCCGGGAAGCGGGGCCTCTTCCTGATGGAGGCCATGTGGATGCGGTGCAACCCGGCCATCCTGAAGCTCGCGGAGCTGGTGGCAGACGGCGCGATCGGCGACGTGCGCACCGTGCAGGCCGACTTCGGGCTGGCCGGCCCGTTCCCCGCCGACGGCCGGATGCGCGACCCGAACCTGGGCGGCGGAGCGCTGCTGGACCTGGGCGTGTACCCGATCGCGTTCGCGCAGCTGCTGCTCGGCGCGCCGGACAGCGTCGCGGCGCACGCGCTGCTCACCCCGGAGGGCGTGGACGCCAACACGGGCATGCTGTTCGGGTACGACTCCGGGGCGAACGCCACCCTGACCTGCTCGATCACGAGCGACACGGCCGCGCGGGCGTACGTGGCCGGGCCCGGCGGCCGGTTCGAGCTGCCCCCGGTGTTCTTCCGCCCCGACCATTTCACCCTGCACCGGGAGGGCGCGGAGCCGGAGGAGTTCCGGGTCCCGTACCACGGGAACGGCATGGCGCACGAGGCGGTCGAGGCGATGCGCTGCCTGCGCGAGGGCCTCACGGAGAGCCCGCTGGTGCCGTGGCGCTCCACTCTGGACGTGATGGCCACGATGGACGAGATCCGCCGCCAGATCGGCGTCCGCTACCCCGGAGAGGACGCGTGACCGGCTACCGCGACCGGCTCACGGACCCGCTGCCGGGGCTCGGCACGATCCTCAAGGTGCTGCGCTCCGGCGGCCTGCGGCCCAAGGGCGAGGCGCTGGCCGACGTGCCGAACCTGCCGGTCCGCCGGGACGGTCTGCCGCCGCTGGCCGCCGGGGAGTCGTCGGTGACCTGGGTCGGGCACGCCTCCTACGTGGTGCGGACCCGCGGGCTGACCGTGCTCACCGATCCGGTGTGGTCGGACAAGATCCCGGCCGTGCCGAGGCGCTGGACCCCGCCCGGGGTCGACTGGGCGGACCTGCCGAGGATCGACGCGGTCGTGATCAGCCACAACCACTACGACCACCTCGACGCGCCGACCGTGAAGCGGCTGCCCCGGGACACGGCCGTGTTCGTGCCGATGGGCCTGCGGACCTGGTTCACGAAACGCGGCTTCACGAACGTCACGGAACTCGACTGGTACGAGCACGCGACGCTCGACGGCCTGCGCCTCGACTTCGTGCCCGCGCACCACTGGAGCCGGCGCACGCTCACCGACACGTGCCGGAGCCTGTGGGGCGGCTGGGTCCTCGACGGGCGGCTGTTCTTCGCCGGGGACACCGGATACGGGCGCTACTTCGGGGAGATCGGGGCCCGGTACCCCTCGTTGGATGTCGCCCTGATGCCCGTCGGGGCCTACGCGCCGCGCTGGATGATGAAGCCGGTGCACATGGATCCCGCCGACGCGGTGCGGGCGACCGCCGACCTGGGCGCGCGCCGGATGGCGACCATGCACTGGGGGACGTTCGGGCTGACCCGGGAGCCGGTCATGGAGCCGGTGCGGCGCGCGCGGGAGGCGTGGGCGGCGGCCGGCGGCGCGGCGGAGGACCTGTGGGACCTGGCGGTGGGCGAGTCGCGGATCTACTAGCGCCACGTGATCCCGGGTTCACGGAGCCGGCCCCCAACCCTTAGGTTGCCGGGATGACAGTTCACGGACACGCCGCCCCGGGCTTCGGGCAGGTCACCGACGCGTTCGCCCGCAACCTCGACGAGGGCCGGGAGGTCGGCGCGGCCCTGTCGGTGGTCCGCGACGGCGAGCTGGTCGTGGACCTGTGGGGCGGGTCCGCCGACCGCGACACCGGCCGGCCGTGGGCGCGCGACACCCTGCAACTCGTCTACTCCGGCACCAAGGCCCTCGTCGCCACCTGCGTCCTGATCCTGGTGGAGCGCGGCCGGATCACCCTGGAAGAGCCTGTTTCCGGGTACTGGCCGGAGTTCGCCGCCCGGGGCAAGTCCCACGTCACGGTGGCCGAGGTCCTGTCCCACCAGGCCCGGATGCCCGCACTCCACGCCCCGGTCACGCCCGCCGAGAGCCTCGACGGCCGGCGGATGGCCGCGCTGCTCGCCGCCCAGCCCCGGGAGACCGACCCGCGCGCGGACTTCCTGTACCACCCGCTGACCTTCGGCTGGCTCACCGCCGAACTGATCCGCCGGGTCGACGGCCGCGACCTGGGCGCGTTCTTCGCCGACGAGATCGCCGGGCCGCTCGGGCTGGACCTGTGGATCGGCCTGCCCGAGGAGCAGCACCACCGGATGTCCCGGATCTGCTACGCCCCGGACTGGTCGGACCCGCCCGCCGCCGGACCGGGCCCCGGTTCCGGGTCAGACCCTGCCGGCGGACCGGGTCCCGACAGCTCCGGCCGCACGGATCCCGGCGCGGCCCCGGCCCCGGCCACGGACCCGTTCGTCGCCTCCCTGGCCAACCCCGACGTGCTGCGCCCGGGCGACGAGTGGTTCTGGAACTCCCCCGCGCTGTGGCGGGCCGGGCTGCCCGGCGGGGGCGCGGCCGGCGACACCCGGTCGATGGCCCGGCTGTTCGGCTGCCTGGCCCTCGGCGGCACCCTGGACGGCGTCCGGATCCTGCGGCCGGAGACCCTGGCGCTGGGCCGCCGGGAGATCCGCCGGGGCCGGGAGCTGCTCGGCGGCACCGAACTCGCCTACGCCGCCGGGTACGCCCTGCCCACGGTGTCGCGCGACTTCGGTCCGCCGCGCGACGCGTTCGGGCACAACGGTTTCGGCGGCTCGTGCCACGCGGCCTGGCCGTCGCAGCGGCTGGGCGTGTCCTACGCCCCGAACCAGCTGTCCGCGCTGAGCCCGAACCCGACCCGCCCGCCGCTGGTCGACGCCCTCCACGCCGCCACCAGCTGACGGAGCGTCCCCGCGGCGCACGGTCGTCCGAGCCCGCCGCCCCCGTCTGGCAGGATCATGGGGTGCGCGGGCTCTGGGTACGGTGGATCTTCCTGATCATGGGCGGGGCGCTCCTGACCCCGTACGTGCTCCTCGGCCTGTTCGTCTCGACCCTGCTCATCGAGCTGCCGACCGACGGCCTGCTCATGCTCGGCGTCCAGCTGGTGGTCCTGTTCGGCTCCGTCCCCCTGATCATGGTCACGGCGTTCCTGCCGGCCGTCCGGGTGCTGGAGGGCGGGGCGGCGCACGCGCTCCTCGACGGCCCGCCGGACGTGGGGCCGCCGCGCGGCTGGGGCGACCGGTGGCGCACCGCGTGCTGGTTCGCCCTGCACCTGGTACTCGGCGGGATCGTCAGCGCGCTGACCCTGACCGTGCCGCCGGCCGCCGCCGTCCTGATCGGAGCGCCCGTCCTGTCCGGGGAGGGCCGGTCGCTCGTCGTGGGCGGCTACAACAGTGCCGAGTGGGGCACGGGTACCGCGCCGCTGGCCGGGATCGGCGCCCTCGCCGCGCTGGTGGCGCTCGTGGCCGGGGTCGGCGCGCTGATGGCCCGGCTCGCGCCGGTGTTCCTCGGGCCGTCCGCCGCCGACCGGCTCGCCGCCGCCGAGGAGCGCGCCCACCGGCTCGCCGAACGCAACCGGCTCGCCCGGGACCTGCACGACTCCGTGGGGCACACGCTCAGCGTCGTCACGCTCCAGGCGGGGGCGGCCGGCCGGGTGCTCGACCACGATCCGGCGTTCGCCCGGCGCGCGCTGTCGGCCATCGAGGAGTCGGCCCGGGCGGCGCTCACCGATCTCGACCATGTCCTCGGCCTGCTCCGCGAGGAGTCCGACGGGCCGGCCCCGACCGCGCCGACCCCGACCCTGGCGGCGCTGCCCGACCTGCTGGAACGGACCCGGGTCGGCGGGGTGCGGGTGCGCGCCGAGACGACCGGCGACCCGGAGGCGCTGCCGACCGTGGTGTCGCAGGCCGGGTACCGGATCGTGCAGGAGAGCCTGACCAACGCCCTGCGGCACGCCGGCCCCGTACCCGTCAGCGTGCGGGTGCACGCCGCCCCCGACGAACTGGAGATCACCGTGACCAACCCGTTCACCGGCCCCGCCGCGCCCTCGGGCGGCGGCCGGGGGCTGCCCGGCATCGTGGAGCGGGTCCGGACCCTGGGCGGCCGGGTGACGATCGGCCCCGAGGCCGGCGTGTGGCGGGTCGACGTGCGGCTGCCGCGGTGACGGCGGACGCGGTGACCACGGTCCTGATCGTCGACGACGAGGAACTGATCCGGGTCGGGCTGCGGGCCGTGGTCGACGCCGAACCGGAGCTGACCGTGGTCGGCGAGGCCGCCGACGGGGCCGACGCGCTGGACGCGGCGCGCCGGCTGCGCCCCGACGTGGTGCTGATGGACGTCCGGATGCCGGCCGTGGACGGGATCGCGGCCACCCGGCACATCCTGGACACGGTCCGGCCGGCCCCGAAGGTGGTGGTCCTGACCACGTTCGAGAACGACGACTACGTGTACGACGCGCTGCTGGCCGGCGCGCAGGGCTTCCTGCTCAAGCGGGCCCGCCCGGCGGAGATCGTGCAGGCGGTGCGGATCGTGGCCGCCGGGGACTCGCTGCTGTTCCCGGCCAAGGTGCGCGACCTGGCCACCCGCCGGACCCGGGAGCGGCGCGGGCTGGACCACGCGGGCCTCACCGAACGCGAGGAACAGGTCCTCCGGCTGATGGCGGAGGGCCTGTCCAACGCGGAGATCGCGGCGCGGCTGTTCGTGGGCGTGGAGACCGTGAAGACCCACGTCGGGAACATCCTGGTCAAGCTGGGGGTGCGGGACCGGACCCAGGCGGTGGTCGCCGCCTACTCCTCCGGCTTCGCCTGACCGACGCCGGCCCGAGTCCGGTGCCGGCGAGCCACGCGGTCCTCAGGGCGAGGTAGGGCGCCTCGCTCGGGGTGGCCCCGGGAGGCCTCCCGCCCGCGAGCGGTTCGGCTCCCCCGGGTGGGGACCCCGGGAGCCGCCATGGGGGTCGATGGAACGCGCGCTAGAGTCCCGCCATGAGATCTCGCTGGCTGTGGGCCGTGCTGGGTGCCCTCGGCGCGGTCGGGGTCGCCGCGCTGATGGTGCTGACCTGGGTGACCGGGTGGCGCCGGCACCCCGACTCCGGCCGGCTGGCCCCGCCGGACATCGACACCTCGCCGACACCCCCCGCGGTCCCGACGCCGTCGGTCGGCCCGACCCCGCACCGGGCGACCGGGGGCATGCCGGACGAGAGCTGGTCCTGCGACGACAGCTGCGCGGGCGAGGCGCTGGACTCCTGCGGCGAGGGCTGCTCGAACCAGGCGTCGAAGGCCTGCGACGACGTGGTCAACGACGCCTGCGGCGACCTCGGGGACTCCTGCAACGCGGGCGGCTGTGACTCGTCCGCCCAGTGCGGAGACGTCCAGGTCTGCTCGAACTCGGTCACCACCCTGTTCCACGGGCCGTGGCTGACCGCCGCGACACCCCCGCGACCCGGGCACGTCACCCTGGGTGCCCGCCTCGGCATCGGAGCCGTCCGGGGGTACCAGCGCTGGCTGTCCCCCCGCCTCGACAGCCACTGCCGCTACACTCCGACCTGCAGCTCCTACGGCATCGCGGCCCTGGAGGCGCACGGCCTGATCACCGGTAGCCGGCTCGCCGTGGCCCGGATCCGCCGGTGCACCGCCACGGTGCCGTGCGGCACGCCCGACCCGGTCAGCGCAGTGGCCAGCTGGCTACGTCCCGGTACGCGACGTCCGGACCCGGCAGGCTGCTGACCAGGGCGAGCCGGTCGATCGTGGACACCGGTCCGACGTAGCCCGCCAGGGCCGCCAGGGGCGCGTCCACCGGCCCGGACACCCGGCCGAGGGTGAGGTGCGCGCGGAACGGCCGTTCGTCGTAGTACACCCCGTACCGGTCGAGTTCGCGGCGCAGGGTCGCGGCCGGGCCGTCGAGGACCGGGGCGGCGAGACCCGCCCACAGCACGGTCGAGTCGCGCCCCGCGAAGCTGCCGCCGCCCGCCAACCGCAGGTCGAACGGGCCGGTCGCGGCGGCGGTCGCCTCCACCGCCGCCAGGGCCGGGGCCGGCGGCACCTCGCCGAGGAACGCGAGCGTCAGGTGCAGCGAGGCGCGCGGCGCCGGCCGGGGGCCCAGGTCGAGGCCCGCCGCGAAGGCCGACACGTGGTCGAGGGCCGCCGGCGACGGGTACACGGCTACGAAGAGGCGAACCCCTCGCGGTACGTCCGGTACGTCGGTTCCCATCCGAGCTCCCGCTTCGCCTTGGCGTTGGACACCCGCAGGTCCGAGCGGGTCATGATGGCCCCACCGTACGGGGCGACCAGGCGCAGCAGCCACCCGGGCAACCGGAGCGGCGCGGGCGCCCCGACGGCCTTCGCGGCGGCGGTGAACACGTCCGCCCAGGCCGCCGGCTCGTCGTCCACCAGGTTGTACGCCTCCCCCGCGCGCCCCTTCGTCACGGCCGCCACGGTCCCGGCCGCCGCGTCGGCCACGTGCACCCAGCCGGCCATCCCGCCGGCACGCGGCACCGGGATCTTCCGGCTCATCAGCATCGGGGTCAGCGCGTCGTCACCGCCGTAGAACAGCCCGTACCGCAACGCGATCCCCTCGATGCCCTCGGCCGCGAACACCTGCTCCTCCGTGGACCGGATCGCCGCCAGGTGCGGCCAGCACGGGGTGCCGTCGTCGCCCCCGAGCGGGGAGTCCTCGGTGACGGCGCCGACCGGGCCGAAGCCGTACGCGAAGACGATCGACTGGGTGAGGAACCGGTGCGCGCCCAGGACGCGGGCGGCGGCCAGCAGGTTCGCGGTGCCCTCGACGCGCAGCCGGTCGGTCATCGCCATGTCCGCGTGCCGCAGCGGGGGCTTCTTCAACGCGGTCAGCTCGTGCAGGACCACGTCGGCGGACAGGCCCTCGACCGCGCGGAGCAGGCCGGCGCGGTCGAGGGCGTCGGCGACGACCGGGGTCACGCCCAGCGCGGCCAGGCGCCGGGCGCCGGCGGCGTCGCGGGTGAGGCCGAGGACGCGGTGGCCGTCGTCGAGGAGCTGGCGGACCAGGGGACGGCCCAGGGTGCCCGTGGCACCGGCGAGAAAGATGTTCATGCGTACTGGACGGGACAGGCCCCGTGGATGTGACGGTGACGCCGGCCACAGGGTGATGCCCGCTCTCCGGGCTTCTGGAGCCCCGGGAGGGCCACCGGGCGGGGCCCCACCCCGCCCCCGGTGCCGACCTGGTTCGGGCCACGCGGCGGTGGCCCGAGCGGGCGGCCTACACCTCCGGCCACTCCTCGACCGTGACCGTGGCGATCGGCCACGCCGCCTCGTAGTGCCGCTCCGGGAAGCGTTCGGCGAAGTAGGCGACGGATTCGGCGTACCACTCCGCCTGGCCCGCGTGCAGGTCGGCGAGGCTCTGGTCGGCGATCGTCCGGTGGCACGCGGCGATCGCGATGGCCAGGTCCATGCACGCCTGGGTGTCCGCGTCGGCGCGGTGCGGGCCGGGGTGGGTCACGCCGTAGAAGGCGCAGACCACCTCGAGGGTCCGGCCGCCCTTGCGGTACCGGTCCACGTGCCGGTCGATGACCAGCGGGTCCACGATCGGCGCGAGGGTGCCGCCGGCCCGGTCGGTCAGGGAGCGCAGCCCGTGCCGGCGCAGCTCCGTCTCCAGCAGGGTCAGGTCGTAGACCGCGTTGTAGATGACGATCGGGATGCCCGCGTTGAGGTACCGGGCGAGCGCGTCGGCCAGCTCGTCGAGCGCCTCGGCGGGCGGACGGCCGTGCTCGCGGACCTGCTCGTTGGTGATCCCGTGCGTGGCGGTGGCCTCGGCGGGGATGTCCACCCCGGGGTCGACCAGCAGTTCCAGGGTGTGGCCGCTGGTGTCGCGGAGCGAGGCGGACACGATCCGGTCGACCCCGGTCCGCACCCCCGTACTCTCCACATCGAACGCCGCGAGGTGCCGGCGGTGCCAGCCGTCGTGCTCCCCTTGCCGCGGGGCGCGGGGCGCGGGCACGCAGTGCGGGTGGTACGTCACCCAACTGCCGGCATCGGTCCTGGTCAGCGTGCCTTCCCCGGCGGGCACTCGCTGTGCGCACGTGCCGCACTGTCCGGGATACTTGTTCGAAGCCATCGCGGGCAGCTTAGCGGAACGGACACAGGGCTCCCGACTAGACTTTCCGGCCGTGACCAGCGTTGAGCCTCCCATCACCCGGCCGTGTGCGCACTGTGGCCTGCCCGTACCGCAGAAGTCCTCGTCCGGCCGCCCTTTCCAGTACTGTCGGGACAACGACAGTGCCTGCCTGCGGGCCGCGCGCAGTGGCCGCCAGCGCGAACGCAGCTCCCCCGGTCTGGCCGGTCAGGTCACCAAGGCGTGGGAGCTCGTCGAGCGGATGGAACTCGCCGCCGCCGACCTCGCCGCGTCCCTGACCGGGGAACTCACCCCCGCCGGGGTGGAACGCCAGGCGGCCGAGATCCGCGCGGAGGCCGCGTCCGCCGTGGCCGCCGCGCACACCGAACGCGAGGCCGCCCAGACCGCGGCCGCCCGCGCCGAGGAGGCCGCCCGCGCCGCCCAGGCCCGCGCGACGGCGGCCGAGGCGGAGGCCACCACCGCCCGCAGCACCGCGGAACAGCAGGTCGGCGAGGCGGACCGGCGGGCGGCCGGGGCCGAGCGCGCCCGGATCGAGGCCGTCGAGGAGGCCGGCCGGCTCGTCGCGGGGGCCGAGGAGCGCCGGTCCCGGGCGGACCTGGCCCGGGCCGCCGCCGAGGAGGCCGCCGCGACCGCCCGGTCCGCGACCGCCGCCGCCGAGGCGCTGCGGGCCGACGCGGTGTCCGAACGGGACGCGACCCGCCGGGAACGCGAGGCGCTGCGGGCCGAGCGCGACGCGGCCACGGCGGAGGTGGCCCGGCTGACGGCCGAGGCGGACCGGCTCACCACCGAGGCCGCGCGGCTGGCCCGGGAGCACGAGGAGCTGTCGGTGGCGCACGAGGCGCTGGTCGCGGAGCTGGCCGCGACCCGGGAGGCCGCCACGACCGAGGCCACCCGCCTGACACGGGAACGCGACGAGCACGCCGAAGCGGTCACGGCGCTCGCAGCCGCGCGGGACACCGCCGAGACCCGGGCGGCGGCGGACACCCGGCGGGCCGCCGAAGCCGACGCGCGGTGTGCCGACCTGGCCGCGCGGCTCGCCGACGCCGAACACGCCGTGGCGACGGAGAAGGCCCGCGCGGACACCGAGGCCCGCCGCGCCGACGAGGCCGCCGGCTCGGGGAACGCCGAGGTCACCGACCTGCGCGAACGCCTCCGGACCGCCGAGGCCGCCACGGCCGAACGCGACGCGGCCCGGGCCCAGATCGCCAGCCTCAGCGAGCAGGTGTCCAACCTGGCCGCCGCCCTGGCGAGCCTCGGCAGGTCCTGACCGCGCCGCCCCGGGCGGTGCGCGTCGCGGCCATTGCCCCGATCTCTGCTATTTTTCCGAAATGCTTGGGCAGGACGAGAGAACCACCACCGCACCGCCGACCACGGCCCTGGAGGAGCCCGCCTGGGACCACCTCCGGACCAGCCGCCGCCTGGGCCGGGCCGCCGCCGTCACGGACTACGTCCTCATCGTGGGTGGTCTGGTGTCGTTGTGGTTCACCTCCCGGCACCTGATGGGCGACGGGGAGCGCCGGTTCGACGCGCTGACCCAGCTGTTGACGGGCGCGGGGCTGTCCACGGACCGGTACTCGCTGCTGGGTCCGCTCTTCGCCACCCCGCTGTGGTGGCTGGGCCGCGCGGCCGGCGACGCCCGGGGCTGGATCACGCACTACAACCTGGTGCTGTTCGTCGTGTCCCTCGGGCTGCTGTTCCTGCTGCTGCGCCGCCGGGTCGACGCGGTGCTGCTCCGCCGGTTCCTGCTGCTCCTGGTGGCCGGCACCATGATCGCCCCGCACGTGAACGACTTCTACGGCGAGACGTTCACCGCGATGACCGTCGGGGTGGGCGTGCTCTGCGCGGTGGCGCTGGTGACCCGGCCGGCGGTGCGGTGGGCCGGCTGGGTGGCGATGACCCTCGGCGGGGCGAACACGATGTCCAGCCTGCCGGCGCTGGGCCTGCTCGGCCTGCGGCAGAGCGCCCTCACCCACCGGCTACGCTACGTGCTCCCGGTGCTGGTCGCGGGCGTCGTGGCCCTCGCCGAGTCCTGGGCGCGCCGGGGCCACCCCCTCGACCAGGGCTACGGCGCGGAGCGGTTCGACTTCCCGGTACTCCTCGGCATCCTGGCCATCCTGCTGTCCTTCGGCAAGGGCCTGGTCTTCTTCACCCCGGGCCTGCTGCTGCCCGCCCGCCGCCGCCTGCGGGGCCTGTTCGACCCGGCCGCGGTGGACCTGTGGCGCGGCCAGGAGGCGTGGCTGGTCTTCGTCGCCGGCCTGGTCCTGGTCTACGGCGGCTGGTGGGCGTGGAACGGCGACTTCTACTGGGGCCCGCGGTTCTTCCTGATCGCCATCTTCCCCGCCTCCCTGGCCCTGGCCGCCTGGCTGACCCACCACGACTCGCGCCCGTCGCGGAACCTGGCGATCCTCGGTGTGCTGGCCCTGTCGCTGTGGGTGGGCGCGAACAGCACGGTCTTCGAGATGCTGCTGTCGCCGACCTGCTTCCCGCTGGCGACCAAGCAGGAGGACTTCTGCCGGTACGGGGTGCTGGAGAGCCGGCTGTGGTACCCGTGGCTGTCCTGGCCGGAGGGCCTGTCGGTCACCCAGTGGGCGCAACTGCACTACCACGCCCTGGTGCTGTACTGGCTGGCCCTGCCGGTGATCATCCGCTCGGTGCCCGAGGTGCTGCGCCGGCTCCGGCAGGCGAAGCGGCGGCTGCCCGAGTGGAGGCTGTGACCGGGTCGCGGGCCACGCCGCAGGGCCGGCCGGGCGGGCGGCGCCACGCTGGCGGGCCGGGCGGTTCCGCGCGCGAAATTCGGATGACAGCCGACCGCCGTTCTGGGATCGTCGGGCTCCACACGAGAGAAGGAGGTGACGCCGTGAACGCCGTGACCGCTTCCCCGGGCGCCGCCTCCCGCCGCTGATCCCAGCCGCTCGCGCCCGGGTCCCGTACCCGAATGTGCGCGAGAGGAACGATCTTTGAGACTGTGTGTACGCACCGCCCCCACCCGCCGGGCGGAGGTGCTCCGATGAGCACCGAACCACGACTGAACGACCAGATCCGTGCCCGCGAGGTCCGCCTCGTCGGTCCGGAGGGCGAGCAGGTGGGCATCGTCCCGCTGGCCCAGGCCCTGCAGCTGGCCACCGACGTCGACCTGGACCTCGTCGAGGTCGCGCCGAACGCCCAGCCGCCGGTGTGCAGGCTGATGGACTACGGCCGGTTCAAGTACGAGGCCGCGCAGAAGGCGCGCGAGGCCCGGCGCAACCAGCAGCAGACCGTCACCAAGCAGATGAACTTCCGGCCCAACATCGACGAGAACGACTACGAGACGAAGCGGGGCCACGTCTCGCGGCTCCTGCGCGCCGGGGACAAGGTGAAGATCGCCGTGTGGTTCCGGGGCCGGGAGCAGCGCCGCCCGGAGCTCGGGTTCCGGCTGCTGAGCCGCCTGGCGGAGGACATCGGGGAACTCGGGTTCGTCGAGTCCGCCGCGAAGCAGGACGGCAGAAACATGATCATGGTACTGGCGCCGCACCGCGCGGTCCGGGCCGCCGCCCAGCGGACCGAACCGGCCCCCGAGGGGACGTAGCACCAGGTGGGGGCGGCCCGGGTCGAACCGGGCCGCCCCGTACCCGTCGAAAGGTCTGTCGGGGTTTTCGCGCAGCGGGTGGCGGGCTAGTGGATGCCGCGCATCAGCCGGTGCAACTGCCGGGTGAACCCGACGGCGGCCACGCCGAGCACCACGGACGCGACGCCCAGCACCATGAAGTACGCCGGCTGGGAGTAGTCCTCCCCGATCTTCGCGACCTGCCCGCCGATCGCGTCCCCGACGGCCGTGGACAGGAACCACAGCCCCAACATCTGGCTCGCGTACTTCGCCGGGGCCAGCTTCGTCGTCGCCGACAACCCGACGGGCGACAGGCACAGCTCGCCGCAGACCTGGAGCGCGTACACGGCGACCAGCCACAGCGGGGACACCAGGTTCCCGCCGACGGCGGCCTTGGCGGCGGCGGCCATCAGCATGAACGAGAAGCCGTTGAGGACGAGGCCCATGCTGAACTTCAGCGGCGTGGACAGCCGGTGCCCGGCCTTGAGCCACAGGATCGCGAACAGCGGGGAGCCGATGATGACGAAGATCGGGTTGACGGACTGCAGCCACGAGGCGGGCATGTCCCAGCCGAACACGACCCGGTCGGTCTCGTCCCGGGCGAACCGGTTGAGCACCGAGCCGGCCTGGTCGTAGATGAGCCAGAAGGCGGCGGCGAACAGGAACAGCCAGACGTACGCCTTCATCCGGCTGCGCTCGTCGGAGTCGAGGGACTTGTCGAGGAAGATCCGGCCGAAGTACCCGATGGCGACCAGGACCGTGAAGACGGTGAGCCCGGTGACCACCCGGGAGACGCTGAGGGTGCCGGTGAGCGCCGCGACCAGCAGCAGCACGGCGACGGCCCCGACGCCGATCAGCAACCAGCGGATGACGGCCGGGCGCTCGGCGGCGGTCAGC
Source organism: Longispora urticae (assembly GCF_053902585.1). NCBI lineage: Bacteria > Bacillati > Actinomycetota > Actinomycetes > Micromonosporales > Micromonosporaceae > Longispora > Longispora urticae. The sequence continues at coordinate 187,769 of NZ_JAQZSH010000041.1, read as the reverse complement.
GGGTTCGTCGGCTCGTCGCCGACCCCGTGCAGCCGCTGCCGACCCAGCACGTACTGGATCACGCCCAGGGTCATGCCGATCGCGGCCACCCCGAACCCGAGGTGCCAGTTGACCTTCTCGCCGAGGTACCCGGTGATCAGCGGCGCGATGAACGCGCCCAGGTTGATGCCCATGTAGAAGATCGAGAACCCGGCGTCGCGCCGGACGTCGTCGGGGCTGTAGAGCTTGCCGACCATGGCCGAGATGTTGGGCTTGAGCAGGCCGGTACCGATCGTGATCAGGCCCAGCCCGAGGAAGAAGGTCGGCACGCTCGGCAGGATCATCGCGTAGTGCCCGGCCGCGATGACCATCCCGCCCCACAGGACGGAGCGGCGCGCGCCGAGCAGCCGGTCGGCGACCCAGCCGCCGGGCAGCGCCATCAGGTACACCATGGCGACGTAGACCCCGTAGAGCGCGTCGGCGTCGCCGTCACCCCAGCCGAGGCCGCCGTTGGCCACCGTGGCGGTCAGGTAGAGGACGAGCAGGGCCCGCATGCCGTAGTAGCTGAAGCGCTCCCACATCTCCGTGAGGAACAACGTGGAGAGCGCCCTGGGGTGTCCGAAGAATCCTTCACCGTCCGTGGTTGCCTCGGCCGATGCCGTGATGTCGGACATTCGTTGTACCTCCTGTGGGGGTGACGCTAACCCTCAGTATCGAAGTGGCCCGGTGAGCCAGTCCGGTCAATCAGAATATTCGGCTGTAACAGGGACAAGTTTTCATTCGTTCGGTCACATTGGGGGGTGAGGGTACTCACGACTGGCCGCGAGGTACTACCCTCGACGGGGCCGGGGGCCGTAGTGACTCACCGTGAGAAATACCCTCAACGGGGAACATGAAACGGGCCACGATCGTTACACCCGTTGTACGCGCACGACAGCCGGAGGGGAAAGCCGATCATGGGCGAGCGCATGCTGCGCGGAAGCCGTCTCGGAGCTATCAGCTACGAGTCGGACCGAAACACCGAGTTGGCGCCTCGGCAGACTCGGGAGTACCTGTGCGCCAGGGGGCATCAGTTCGAGGTCCCGTTCGCGGTGGACGCCGAGGTTCCGCCGATCTGGGAGTGCAAGTTCGACGGCACGGTCGCCCGTCTCGTCGACGGTAGCGAGCCCGAGTCGAAGAAGGCGAAGCCGCCGCGCACCCACTGGGACATGCTGCTGGAGCGGCGGTCCATGTCGGAGCTCGAGGACATCCTCAACGAGCGTCTCGACGAGGTCCGCAGCCGTCGCGGTGGCCGCACGGTCTGACGCACGACGCCGTAGAGGCCCCGACCCGTCAGGGTCGGGGCCTCTCGCCGTGCCGGGGGCGGGACTGTCGCCGTTCCGGGGCGGGACTGTCGCCGTTCCGGGGCGGGACTGTCGCCGTTCCGGGGCGGGACTGTCGCCGTTCCGGGGCGGGACTGTCGTGAGACGACAGGACTCTTGACTTAATTCGAACGTCGCTCGATGCTTGATTCGGCCAAGCACATCCGAACAGGAAGGAACAGCCATGCGCGAAGTTCCCGTTGGTGGCGGCACCCGTCCCGGCACGCAGATCCCGCTGCGCCTCATCGAGGTCGAGCCCCGGCTGCCCAACGAGGTCGAGCCGGGCCGCGAGCAGTTCGAGTCGCTGTAAAGAGATCCACCGCAGGACCCACATAGAGAAAGAGCCTCCCCGCGGGGAGGCTCTTTCCATGTCCGTCAGACGATCTCACCCTCGATGGGCGCGTCCGGGCTGGTGCCGCGCTGCGTTCTGATCTTCACGGTCCGGGGGCCGAACAGGTCGTTCGTGAGCCGCGGGTCGAGCCGCCGGGTCGCCACCCGCTCCACCAGGCCCCGGAACAGCCCCCGGGTCGGCGGCGCGATCATCAGCATCCCGAACAGGTCCGACACGAAGCCGGGGACCAGCATCAGCACCCCGCCGACGAAGACCAGGAACCCGTCGGTCGCGTGCCTGCCGGGCGCCCGGCCCTCCTGGACGTCCGTCTGGACGGCCCGCCAGGCCCGGCCACCCTCGCGGCGGAGCAGCCAGCCGCCCAGCGCCGAGGTCGCCAGCACCAGCAGGAGCGTCCACCCCAGGCCGATCACCTGACCGACGGCGACGAGCGCCGCGATCTCGACGACGGGCACGATGATCAGTGCCGCGATGACCAGCCAGAGGGTACGCATGCCCGGTTCAACGCTCGGCGGACGCCTTCTTCTTCCCGCCGAGCCGGTCGCGGACGGCCCAGCCGGTGACCTTGAACAGCGCCTCCCGGATGATCGAACCACTCATCTTGGACACGCCGTGCACCCGCTCGTGGAAGGTGATCGGCACCTCGACGAGCTTGCAGCCGGTCTTGTAGGCCCGGTAGGTCAGGTCGACCTGGAAGCAGTACCCGTGCGAGATGACCGACGCGAGGTCGATCTTGTCGAGCAGGGGCAGCCGGTACGCCCGGTAGCCGCCGGTGGCGTCGCTGACCGGCATACCGAGCATGATCCGGATGTACAGGTTGCCGCCGCGGGACAGGAACAGCCGGCGCTTCGGCCAGTTCACCACGGAACCGCCCGGGATGTAGCGGGCGCCCAGCGCGCCGTCCGCGCCGGCCGCGATCGCGTCCAGGAGGCGGTGCAGCTGCTCGGGGGCGTGGGAACCGTCGGCGTCCATCTCGCACACGACGTCGTAACCGTGCTCCTTGGCCCAGCCGAAGCCCGCGATGTACGCGGCGCCCAGGCCCTCCTTGCCCTTGCGGTGCAACACGTGCACCTGCGGGTCGGCGGCGGCGAGCTCGTCGGCCACCGCACCCGTCCCGTCGGGGCTGTTGTCGTCAGCGACGAGGATGTCCACCTGGGGGACCGCACGGCGTACACGATCGACGATGAGCCGGACGTTCTCCAGCTCGTTGTACGTCGGGATCACCACGAGGACCCGGCCAACTCCGGGGTACCCCTCCTCCGCCGGGATCGACGGTGTGGTGTTCTCGGTCACGCTTCCTCCTCATCGGTGTGCTGGGCTGCGGCACGGCGACGGACGAATCCGGCCATGACCAGCCCAAACAGCGCCAGCCCCGCCAGAACGGCCTCCGGCGTGCCCCCCAGCGTAGTCGCCGGGGTCTTGACTACCGTCAGGTGTGTCGTCCTCACCAGCGCGGCGCGGGTGTTGAACGTCGTGGCGTCGTACGCGCGGCCGTCCGGGGACACGAACGCCGACACCCCCACGGTCGAGGCCATCAGGCCCGGACGGCCGTGTTCCACGGACCGCAGCCGCACCATGCTCAACTGTTGTTCGGCCTCCGCGGTGTTGAACGTGGCGTTGTTCGTCTGGGTGACGAGCAGCTGCGCGCCGCCGGTCACGGTGTCCCGGACGATGTCGTCGTAGGCCACCTCGAAGCAGATCACGTCGCCGATCGGGAACGCGCCGCCCTCGGCCGGCACGCTCATCACGCCGGGCCGGTCGCCGGCCGCGAAGTCCGAGCGGACCAGGTCCACCTTCTTGGTGATCTTCCGGACGAGCGGGCGCATCGGGATGAACTCCGCGAACGGTACCGGATGGCGCTTCGTGTACTCCTGCACCGGCCCCTTGCCGGCGACCCAGAGCAGCCCCACGTTCCGGACGTGCCCGTCCTTCGGGGCCAGCACCGCGCCGACCAGGATCGGGGCGCCGATCGCGCGCGCGGCCCGGTCGATGGCCTCGAAGGCGTCGGCGTTGACGTACGGGTCGATGTCGGAGGAGTTCTCCGGCCAGACCACGAGCGCGGGGCGGCGGATCTCCTGGCGGTCGACCTTCCCGGCCAGTTCCAGGGTGGCGTCGACGTGGTTGTCGAGGACCGCGCGGCGCTGCTCGTTGAAGTCGAGGCCCAGGCGGGGCACGTTGCCCTGCACGACGGCGATGTCCACGGCCCGGCCCTCGCCCGGCGCGACCACGGGGAGGAGCGCCCCGACCCCCATGACGGCGACCGCGCCGAGGTCGGCGAGCAGGGCCACCGTCACGAGCCGGCGGGCCGCCCCGGAACTGGCGGCGGCGTCCGCGCCGGCGGCCGGGCGCGGACCGAACGCGAGGTGCCAGGCCGCGTAGGCCAGCAGCCCACCGGCCCCCGCCACCACCAGGGTGACCAGCGGCGCGCCGCCGAGGTACGCGAACCGGACCGTGGGCGCGTCGGCCTGGCTGAACGCGAGCCGCCCCCACGGGAAGCCCCCGAACGGGGTCCGCGACCGGGCGTACTCCTGCGCGACCCAGAGCAGGGCGGTCAGGACGGGCCAGCTCCACGCGTACCGACGGAAAAGGGGGGTCGTGAGGGCCGCCGCCGCGCCCAGCAGGCCGACGTAGGACGCCTGGAGGTTGGCGAGCAGGATCCACGGCCACCAGCCGACCTGGGTCCCCGTCCAGCTCAGCAGGGGGACGAACAGCACCACGCCGGTGATCCAGCCGAACCCGAGCCCAGCCCACACGCTCCGGCCGCGCACCGCGCACGCGAGCAGGGCCACGCCGAGCGGCGCGCAGAACCACAGGCCGTAGGGCGGGAAGGACACCAGGAGAAGGCCGCCGGCCACCACGGCGGCGGCGTACGCCAGCCACCGGGGGATCCTCGCCGGCCGCTCGGGGGCGGGGGCGGCGGTCTCAGTCATCAGCACCGGCCCATTGTGCGGGTGGAAAAAAGATAACGGGGCGCGGCCCCCGCCGCGCCCCCTACATCACCCAGGTATCCCTGCCGGTCCGGCAGGATGTCCGAGGGAACCTTCGGACCAGTCCGACACGAGTTGGCTGCCCGCCCCGCACTGTTGTCTACTGGCTCCCCGCACATCCTGCCCGGAACCGACGTCGCGGCCACTCTCGCACCGCCCCGCCGACCTCCATCCTGTGGACCTGGCCGCTGGCGGACGACGCGACCTGTCGGCCGCCATGCCCACCGGATGGAGCGACGGAGCGAGCCGAGCCGCTCCGAAGTAGGACTCACAGACCGTACGCATCGCAGGCCCGTTAGCGCCAACCAAACCAGAATTTTGGCAATAGGAAACCGGCGTGTCGCCGGTGTGTCGTTTCGGAGGGCTCCCCGTTCGTCATACCCGTGACAGGCTCGACGAGAACGAAGGAGAACGATCATGCGGTACGCGATGCTCATCGTCAGCGACGAGGCCCTCGAGGACGCGGCGTCACCCGAGGAGACCAAGGAACACGAGGCCGCGGTGTGGGCCTGGTTCGAGCGCTGGGACGGGCACTTCGGCGAGGGTGGCGCGGAGCTGCAGCGGGTCGCGGGCGCGCGCACGATCCGTGGCGAGGTGGTCACCGACGGCCCGTACGTGGAGCTGAAGGAGGTCATCGGGGGCATCGTGTTCCTGGAGACGCCGACGCTGGAGGAGGCCGTGGCGATCGCGCGGACGTGGCCCGGGTTGAAGTACCCGTACGTGAGCGTGGAGGTCCGGGGGACGGTCTCGCGCTGACCTAGCGGCTCGCGCGGAGCCGGGCGTCGAGGAGTCGGCGTTCGGCGGGGTCGACGGCCAGGTCGTGCGCGGTGCGCGCGGCCCGGCCGGCCTCCTCGTCGCGGCCCAGCGCCGCCAGCAGCTCCGCGCGGGTGGCGTGCAGCAGGCGGTAGTGGCCGAGCCGGTCGGCGACCTCCTCCACCTCGGCGAGGGCCCGCTCCGGCCCGTGCAGCCGCCAGGTGGCCACCGCGCGGGACAGCCAGGTGACGGGGTCCGGGCGCAGGGCGTGCAGCCGGTCGTACAGCGCCCGGATCGCGCGCCAGTCCGTGTCCCCGGCGGTGGGCGCGAGGGCGTGCTGCGCGGCGATGCCGGCCTGCAACTGGTAGACCCCCGTCCGGCACAGCGCGACCGCTCTGCGCAGCCGGCGCAGCGCCGCCCCGATCAGGGCACCGTCCCAGCGGGACCGGTCCTGGTCGTCGAGCACGACCAGCTCCCCGGCCGCGTCGAACCGGGTCGCGGCCCGCGCCTCGTGCAGCTCCATCAGCGCGGCCAGGCCCGCCGCCTCCGGCTCGCCCGGCATCAGGTCCGCCAGTTCCCGGGTCAGCCGCAGCGCCTCGGCGCGCAGCGGCGGCCGGGACTGGTAGCCCTCGTTGAACACCAGGTAGAGCACGTGCAGCACCCCGTCGAGCCGTTCGGCGAGCCGCTCGGGATCGGGCACGACGAAGGGCGAAGGACGGTTCTTCAGGGTACGGCGCGCCCGGGTCAACCGCTGCGCCATCGTCGTCTCGGGCACCAGGAACGCGGCGGCCACCTCCGCCGTGGCCAGCCCGCCGACGGCCCGCAGGGTGAGCGCGATCTGCGCCTCGGTCGGCAGCACCGGATCGCAGCAGCCGAACAGCAGGCCGAGCCGGTCGTCCTCGGCCTGGTCCACGTCGGCGACCCGGGCGAGCAGTTCGCGGCCCCGGGCCTCGCGGCGCAGCCGGTCGACGGCGCGCCGCCACGCGGTGGTGAGCAGCCAGCCGCCCGGGTTCACGGGGACGCCGTCCGCCGGCCAGTGGTCCAGGGCGGCGGCCACGGCCTCCTGGAGCGCGTCCTCGGCGGCGTCGAGATCGCCCAGGCGGCGGGCGAGGGCGGCGCGGATCCGGGGCGCGTCGGCACGCCACACCTGGTCCAGGGCCTCCATCAGGGCAGGCTACCCCGCGTCGCGTTGGCCCCGTGCCCGTGCGCCGTCCCGCCTCGGCGCGGCTCCGGCCCGGCCCCCACCTCGGCTGGGCCCGCGGGCGGCCCCGTCAGGACCGGGAGTCGTCCGGGTGGCGGCGGGCCAGGGCGACGGCGATCTCGACGCGGGAGGCGAAGCCGAGCTTGGCCAGGATGTTGGACACGTGGCTCTGCACGGTCCGCGGCGACAGCAGCAGCTCGGCGGCGATCTCCGGATTCGACCGGCCCCGCCCGACCAGGGCCGCGACCCGGGCCTCCGTGGGGGTGAGCGCGTCCCACACGGCCGCCGGGCGGCGCTGGACGAGCCGGGGGCCGCGCCGGACCCCGTACCCGCGCAGTCGGGCGTCGGCCCGGGTGACGTCCCAGGCGGCGCCGAGCCCGTGGTAGGCGCGCACCGCCTCGGCGAGGGCCGCGCGGGCCCCGGGCACGTCCCCGGCCCGGCCGAGGACCACGGCCGCCTCCTCGCAGCACTGGCCGAGCGCCAGGGGGGCCGGGGCGAGGCGGTGCAGTTCCGCGACGGCGAGCAGCGCGTCGGCGTCGGCGTCGAGGACGGCCCGGGCCTGGCGGGCGGCGGCGACCCGTCGGGGCAGTGGTTCCCGGGCGGCGTCGGCGTCGGCGGCACCGGCGGCGGACCGGGCGAGCGGTTCGTCCCCGCAGGCCAGGGCGAGCCGGACCAGGTCGGGCAGCCACAACCACCGGTCGAACAGGTCCTCGCCGTCGGCCGGTCCGGTGGTGCCGGCGAGCACGGCCGCCGGTCCGCTTCACCGGCGGCGGCCTCGGCGGGGACTGGCGGGTCTCCGAGGGCACGTCCTACCCCGGCGGGCCGGCGCGACCGGCGGGGTGAGCGGGCTGGTCGAGGTGCGCCTGGACAGCCCGTCGGGCCCGCCGGTGGGCAGTTTCGCGGTCGCCGGCACCGGCGGGTGGCAGTCGTGGCGGACGGTGCCGGCGAACATCAGCGCCGTGACCGGCACCCACGACGTGTACCTGACCTTCGCCAGTGGCCAGCCGGCCGACTACGTGAGCGTCAACTGGATCACCTTCGGGCACTGACCGGTGGGGCCGCCCGTCCTCCCGGGGTGGCCCCAACCCCTTTTCCGGGGTACCGGAACGCGCGCCGGCCGCGGGACCTCGAGCCTCGCGCCCGGCGCGCACCGCGCGGCGCCACCTCGCCCCGCACGGCCTCCGCGCACCGGTTGTCACCGTGCCCCCGCCCGTGTACGGTCAACCAAGACGTACGTACGGTTTATAAGGAGCGCACATGTGGGACCCGAACACCTACGCCCGCTACGGTGACGAGCGCAGCCGCCCCTTCTTCGAGCTGGTCGCCCGGATCGGCGCCACCGCGCCCCGCACCGTGGTCGACCTGGGCTGTGGCCCCGGCAACCTGACCGCCACCCTCGCCGACCGCTGGCCGGACGCGGCGGTCAGCGGACTCGACAGCTCCCCCGAGATGATCGACAAGGCCCGGGCGTCGTCGGACCTGGAGTACGCGGTCGCCGACGTCAACGACTTCACGCCCGGCCCCGACGTGGACGTCCTGGTGTCCAACGCCGTGCTCCAGTGGGTGCCGGAGCACCAGGAGCTGCTCCGGCGCTGGTCACGGGCCCTGTCCCCCGGCGGGTGGCTGGCGTTCCAGGTGCCGGGCAACTTCGCCGCGCACTCGCACGAGACCCTGCGCGCGCTGGCGTTCGAGGAGCCGTGGCGCGACCTGCTCGACTGGCAGCCCCGGGTCGCCCCCGTGCTCGACGCCGCCGGGTACGCGCAGCTGCTGCTCGGCGAGGGGCTCGCGGTCGACGCGTGGGAGACGACGTACGTGCACCTGCTGCCGGCCGCCGACGTCCACCCCGTACTGACCTGGATGGAGGGCACCGCGCTGCGGCCCGTCCGGTCCCGCCTCGACGACGCGCACTGGGCGGCGTTCCGCGCCGAGCTGGGCGCGCGGCTCGCGGAGAGCTACCCGACGACGCACGGCGTGGTGGCGTTCCCGTTCGCGCGGATCTTCTGCGTCGCGCACAAGGCCGGCTGACCGTCGCCCGGCCGGCCGGACCAGCGGGGCCGGCCGGCCGCTACGTCCACACCGCGAGGATCACGGCGACGAGGACCAGCCCCACCAGGTGGTACCCGGCGGTGATCGCCACCCAGACCATCGGCCGGGCCTTCTGCGGGTCGAAGTACCCGGTCACGAACAGCACGGCGACCGCGAGCCCGAGGCCCACCACGAGCCCGAGCACCAGGCCCTCGGCGACCGTGTCCGTGCCGGTGGCGCGCGCGAGCACCGCCGTGGCGACCGTGGACACCGAGCAGGTGATCAGGGGCCCGATGTAGTACGAGGGTCCCGGGGTGGCGCCGCCGGTCATGTCCGTGCCGACGGCCCTGATCCACGGCTTCGCGATCAGGGGGACGGAGAACCACAGGCCGCCGAGGGCGAAGTACGCCAGCGCCGCGACGAGGACGGCCCACCAGTTGAGGTCGCCGAGCACACCGAAGGTCATGGCACTCCCCCGTTCCGGTCAGGGGTCCGCACCGCCGAGGATAGTACCCCCCGGAAGTCCTGTCCGGATTTATGCCTTTTCGGTGGCGACCCCGGCGAGGAGGGCGCGGGCCACGTCCGGGTGGTCCTCGGCGAGCAGTCCGGCGGCGGCCAGGACGTAGGCGCGGTCCACGTGCCGGTGGGCGGCGCGCGGCGTGGGCCAGGAACCGGCGTGGTCGGACAGCGCGGCGGCCAGCAGCGCGTCGGAGGCGTCGGCGGGCAGCGTGCGCAGGACCCCGCCGGAGCCGATCACCAGGCGGACCTCGCGCAGGTCCTTGCCGCCCCGCAGCGGCCCGTCGGCGAGCACCCGTTCGCCCCGGGCGTGCCGGCGCAGCGCCACGGTCACCGCCAGCTCGGCGAGCCGGGCGTCGACGGCCAGGTCGTCGGCGAGGAACCCGGGGTCACCGGCGCGGGCGTCGGCGGCCGGGGCGAGCACCCGGGCCTCGGCCTCGCCGATCAGCTTCTCCCGGACCGCCGCCTCGACGACGCCGGGCGCACCCCAGCGCACCCCCAGATCCCCTTCGACGGTACGGGACCGCCACAGGGTGCCGGCGACCTCGCCGTGCAGGCCGGCCTCGCGCTCGGGGTCGGGGGTGAGCACGGAGTACACGTCGGTGGTGGCCCCGCCGACGTCCACGACCACCACGTCCCCGTCGAGGAGTTCCACGGCCGACAGCACGATGTCGGGGGTCGCGCCCCGCACCAGCGAGGCGAACCGCGGCCCCCGCGACAGCTTCTTGCCGCCGATCACGTGCCGCAGGAACACCTCCCGCAGGGCCAGGCGCGCGGGCCCCGGGTTCAGGGTGCCGATCCGGGGCAGGACGTTGTCGCAGCCCACGGCGGTGCGGGCGGCCAGGAGCGCGCACGCCTCCTCCCGGGCGTCGGCGTTGCCGGCCACCACGACGGGTACCGCGATCCGGCTGATCCGGCGCGCGTTGTGCAGGATCGTCTCGGCGTCCCCGCCGTCGGTGCCGCCCACGAGGAGCAGCACGTCGGGCTTCGCGGCGCGGACGGCGGCCACCCCGGCGGCGTCGAGCCGGCCGGCGGAGACGTGCACGACCTTCGCGCCGGCCGACATGCCGACCCGGTAGCCGGCCTCGGCGGTGACCAGGGCCTCGTACCCGATGACGGCCAGCCGCAGCCCGCCGCCCGCGCTGGAACACGCCCGCAGGTCGTCGAGCCGCAGCCCCGTCGCGGCGACCGTGGCGTCCACGCCGCGCAGCACGTCGGTGTCCAGGGTGGTGGGGTGGCTGGCCGTGGCGACCAGTTCCCCGGTACCCGTGTCCACGACGGCGAGCTTGGTGAACGTGGACCCGACGTCGACGCAGCCGATCAGCACCCGACACCCGCCGGGAGGCCGCGCCACGTCCCCGTCAGCCGACCCGGGCGACGGCACACGGGGCCGGGGCCGAGGGTGCCGCGCGCCCGGTGGTGCCGGGAGGAACCGTGGCTCACTTCGCCGGGACGACCACGGTGCCGGTCGCCGTGACCGCCACGATCGGGGTCTCCAGGATCTCGGCGGCCGACTCCGATTTGTCCGGCCGGCCGCGCCCGACCACCCGGCACTCGAAGTCGATGGTCCGCGACCGGGTGCCCATCCGGGTCACGGTCGCCACGACCTCCAGCAGGTCGCCGGCCTTCATCGGCGCCTTGAACTGCACGTCGGAGTACGAGGCGAACAGGCCCTCGTCGCCGTCGAGGACGATGCACACCTCGGTGGCGACGTCGCCGAACAGGCCCAGGGCGTAGGCCCCGTCGACCAGGTTGCCGGCGTAGTGGGCGTGGCTGTAGGGGACGTAGCGGCGGTGGGTCACGGTGGTCATACGAGGGCTCCTGCTTCTTTGGTCGCTCCGACGCTCGGCACAGAACGCCTCGCGCCGTCGCTCGACTTCTCCACGAGTGCGTGCACGAGGTAGCTGGCCACCTCGCCGGGGGTGGTGCCGCGGCCGAAGATCCGGTCGACGCCGAGCTCCCCGGTGGCCAGTTCGTCGAACCGGGGTCCGCCGACGATGAGCAGGGGACGCTTCGCGGCCGGGAACGCCTCCCGGAACGCCGCCGACATCTCCTTGGTGTTGTGCAGGTGCGCGTCCTTCTGGGTCACGACCTGGCTGACGAGGACCGCGTCGGCCTTCTCGGCCCGGGCGCGTTCGACCAGTTCGGGGACGGCGACCTGGGCGCCGAGGTTGACGACCCGCAGTTCGCGGTAGTACTCCAGGCCCTTCTGGCCCGCGTACCCCTTGATGTTGAGGATCGCGTCGATGCCCACGGTGTGCGCGTCGGTGCCGATGCACGCGCCGACGACCACGAGCTTGCGGCGCAGCCGCTTCTTCACCACCGTGTTGACCTCCTTGGCCCCCAGCAGCGGGAAGTCGCGTTCCACGACGACGACCTTGTCGAGTTCGACGAGGTGGCGCACGGAGCCGTAGACGACGAAGAAGGTGAAGTTGTCGCCCATCGGCTTGGCGTGCACCAGCATCGCCGGTTCCAGGCCCATCTTGGCCGCCAGCTGCAACGCCGCGCCCTCGGCCCGCTTGTCGTGCGGGATGGGCAGCGTGAACGACACCTGGGTCATGCCGTCGCCGGTGGTGTCGCCGTACGGGCGGACGATGTTGCCGCTCACGCCTGTGCCTCCAGGATCTCCGTGGCGGGGTTGTAGTAGCCCTCGCCCTGCACGGCCACGCCCTCGAGGCCCTTGCCCCGGTCGGCGGGCCGCTTCATGATGCCGAACGTGCCGTCGGCGATCGCGTTGAGCAGCGTGTCGTCGGCGATGGCCTCCAGGAGCCCGATGGACTCGTTGAGCACCTCGTTGGCCCGGTTGCGGATGAAGCCGCCCGGGGCCGGCACGAAGTCCTCGTGCAGGTTGCCGGCCGCGCCGAGCACGTACCGGACGTTCTGCAGCGCGATGTCGCGGTCCGACAGCCACGGGGTGACCACGGCCTCGGTCATCATGCCGACGAGCAGGATGCTCTGCCCGGTCAGCGCGCCGGCCAGGTTGAAGAACCCGTCGAGGAGGTTGCCCTTGAACACGTCGCCGGTCATGTGCTTGGTCGGCGGCATCCACTTCAGGGGCGCCTCGGGGAACAGTTCCCGGGCGAGCAGGGCGTGCGCGAGTTCGAGCCGGAACGAGTCGGGCACGTCCGGGTTGATCTCGAACGCGTGCCCGAGCCCGAGCTGCCAGTCGGCGAGCCCGGCCTCCTTCGCGAAGTACTCGTTGAGCAGCTGCGACGTGGTGACCGTGTGCGCGGCCTCCACGGCGTCGGCGGTGGTGAGGTAGTTGTCCTCGCCGGTGTTGATGATGATGCCGGCCCGGGCGTGGATCTGCCGGGAGAACCGCTGGTCGACGAACGTGCGGATCGGGTTGATGTCGCGGAACAGGATGCCGTACATCGAGTCGTTGAGCATCATGTCGAGGCGTTCGAGGCCGGCGAGGGTGGCGATCTCGGGCATGCACAGGCCGGACGCGTAGTTCGTCAGCCGGACGTAGCGGCCCAGCTCCTTGGACGACTCGTCGAGCGCGGCGCGCATCAGGCGGAAGTTCTCCTGGGTGGCGTACGTGCCGGCGAAGCCCTCCCGGGTCGCGCCCTCGGGCACGTAGTCCAGCAGGGACTGCCCCGTGGACCGGATCACCGCGATGATGTCGGCGCCCTCGCGCGCGGCGGCCTGGGCCTGCGGGATGTCCTCGTAGATGTCGCCGGTGGCCACGATCAGGTAGATCCACGGCCGCTGCTTCGGGTCGCCGTGCCGCTTGACCATCTTCTCGCGTTCGACCCGGCGGCGGTCGATCTGCTTGATGCCCGCGCCGACCGCGCGCCGGGAGGCCTTGCGGGCCCGGGTCGCGTCGCCCCTGCCCGGCACCGTGAACCGGATCGACCCGGCGGCGGCCTTCTGGGCCAGCAGGGTCGGGTCGGCGAGGTTCTCGGCGGCCATGGCGTGGAACACGGGGACGGCGACCCCGTGTTCCAGGCCGATGTCCGCGCGGACGGCGTCGACGAGCCGGTTGACCCAGGGGATGCCGTCGGGGTCGGCCCCGGACACGCCGGCCAGGCGCAACAGGGCCCGCTCCACCGACACCGTCGTGTGGGTGCGGGCGATCTCCACCACGGGCGCACCGGCCCGGACGGCGAGCTGTCGGGCCCGGTCGACCAGGACCGGGTCGAGGTCGAGCTTCACTTCTCACTCCTCATGGATTGTCCTCCCACGCAGTACCGTCCGCAGGCAGCGGGGTGCGCCCTGGTCCAGATCCGGCAGGCCCTTGGCGTCGGTGTCCCACACCGCGAACGTGGCGGCCCCGCCGGGGGCCAGCACGCCCTCGTTGTCGTGCCGCACGGCGCGCCAGCCGCCCCGGGTGTGCGCGGCGAACGCGGCCTTCGCGCTGATCCGGTGCACCGGGTTGTGGTGCCGGGTCGCGGCGAGCACCGCCCCCCACGGGTCGAGCGGGGTCACGGGCGCGTCGGAGCCGAACGCCAGGGTCACGCCGACGCCGTGCAGGGCGCTGAACGGGTTGGCGGCCAGGGCGCGTTCGACGCCGAGGCGGGCGGCGTACATGCCGTGCTCGCCGCCCCACAGCCGGTCGAACACGGGCTGCACGCTGGCGATGATCCCGAACTCCACGAAGCCGGCGATGAGTTCCTTGTCGAGCAGTTCGGCGTGCTCGACCCGGTGGCCGGCCTCGCGGACCGCCTCGACCCCGAGCTGCTCGGCGGCGCGGGCGAACCCGTCGACCACGGCGCGCAGCGCCCCGTCGCCGATGGCGTGGAACCCGCCCTGCATGCCGTGCGCGGCGCAGTCCACCAGGTGCGCGGCGACCTGCTCGGCGGTCAGGTAGGCGTGGCCGTGGGTGTCGCCGTCGTGGTAGGCGTCGCGGACGCAGGCGGTGCGCGAGCCGAACGCCCCGTCGGCGAACAGGTCCCCACCGGCCCCGACCGCGCCCAGCTCCCTGGCCTTCGCGGCGGCGCAGAGCTCACCCCAGAAACCGAACACCTGGGGGTACTCCTCCCCCGCCGCCAACAGTCCGGTGAAGTCCGCCTCGGAGGACAGCACCGGCCCCCCGCACTCGTGCACGGCGGCGATCCCGAGGGAGGCGGCGTGCCGCAGGGCGAGCCGGCCGGCGGCGGTACGGTCGGTCGCCGCGAGCGCCGCGTAGGCGGCCTTGCGGATCTCGTGGTGCGCGTCGAGGCGGACCCAGCCGTCGGGGTCGTGCCCGATCCGGCCGGCCGCGTGGTGCAGCAGCGCGGTGGACGCGAGCGCGGAGTGCTTGTCGATCCGGGTCAGGTACACCGGCCGGCCGCCGGCCGCGGCGTCCAGTTCGGAGGCGGTCGGGGGTTCCGGCAGCTCCCAACCGTGTCCCATGATCAGGCCCTCGGTGCGCACGGCGCGGGCGGCGACCCGGGCGAGCAGGTCGCCGGCGCTGTGGCAGCCGGACAGGTCCAGCCCGGACAGCGCCAGGCCGGTGTCGGTCGCGTGCATGTGGGCGTCGACGAACGCGGGCGTGACGAGGCGGTCGCCCAGGTCGACGACGCGCGGGGTGCCGGGCGCGTCGGCGCGCGCGCCGAGCCACGTGATCCGGTCACCCTCGACGAGCAGGGCGTTGGCGGTCGGGTCGGCGGGGCTGTAGACCCGGCCCGAGACGTACAGGATGGGGGTGGTGTCCATGGTGTTCAGTCTGCCCGCAGCCGGCCCTCGAAAAGCGTCCTGACGCCCGGCTCGCCGCGCAGGAGTTGCAGGGCGACGTCGGCGTGCCCGGGCACGTATCCGTTGCCGACGAGCATGGTGACGTCGGCGGCCAGGCCCTCGGCGCCGAGCGCGGCGGCGGCGAACGAGGTGGCCATGGAGAAGAAGACGACGGTGCCCCCGGCGGCCGTGGCCAGGATCGCGCCGTGTTCGCAGCCGGGGACGTCCACGCACACGACGGTGACGTCGGCGGGCCCGCCGAGCGCGCCGGACACGGCGTCGGCGAGCGCGACGGGGTCCCGCGCGTCGGCGATGGCCACGTGGTCGGCGATCCCGGCGCCGGTGAGCAGCTCGGCCTCGCGGGCGTGCGGCACGATGCCGACGGTGCGCGCGCCGGCCTGCCGGGCGGCGGCCAGGGACAGCGAGCCGGACTTGCCGGCCCCGCCGATCACGGCGACGGTCGCGTCCCGGTAGCCGGCGACGACCCGGGCGGTGAGCGCGGGCGCGCCGCACACGTCGAGGACGGCCAGGGCCAGCTCGGGGTCCATGTCGTCGGGGAGCTTGGCGGCGATGGAGCGGCCGAACAGGATGGCGTGGCCCTCGGCGGGCACCTGCTCGCTGCGGCCGTCCCAGCCCTTGAGCCCGTCGGTGATCATCAGCGGGGTCAGGGTGAGCGAGACGAGGGTGGCGACCCGGTCGCCGACGGCCAGGCCGAGCGGGGAGTCGGGGCCGACGGCCTCCACGACGCCGATCAGCATGCCGCCGGAACCGGTGACCGGGTTCTGCATCTTGCCGCGTTCGGTAACGATCGCGCATACCTCGGCGCGCACGGCGGCCCCGTCCCCGGCGTGCTTCTCGGAGAGCTGGCGGAAGCTCGCGGCGTCCAGGTTCAGCCGTTCGACCCGGATCCGCACCTCGTCGGCGGCGATTTGAGGGCTGGCGTCCAGTTTCCGGGCGGCCTGGGGCAGCACCCCGGCCGGCTCGATCACTCTGTGCAGACCCACTGGCGACGACACGTAAAACCCCCTCCGACCGGAAATCCTCCGGCAGCGTACTTCCTACACGGGATATTCTCCAGTACGGTTCCGCAGGCATATATTTTTTGTAGGAGGGGTGACATGGCCGAGCAGCCTTACGAGTACCGGCGTCGGGAGATCGTCGAGCCGGACTGGACGCGGCTGCCCGGATACCGGACGGTGACCCGCGACCAGTGGGAGTCCGCCCAGTGGCAGCGCGTCAACTGCGTGAAGAACGTCAAGCAGCTCCGGGCCCTGATGGGCGACCTGCTCGACGAGTCGTTCTACGCGGACCTCGAGGCCGACCAGGCGCAGCGCGCGACCATGTCGATGCTGGTCCCGCCGCAGATGATGAACACGATGGTCCCGCACGAGGTGCCGACCACCGAGTCGTTCTACGCCGACCCGGTCCGCAGGTACATGCTGCCGGTGCTGTCCGACCGGCGCACCGACTTCCCCTCGCACCCGTACGCGACGCGCGACTCGCTGCACGAGCACGACATGTGGGTGGCCGAGGGGCTCACGCACCGGTACCCGACGAAGGTCCTCGCTGAGCTGCTGAGCACCTGCCCGCAGTACTGCGGCCACTGCACCCGGATGGACCTCGTCGGCAACTCCACCCCCACGATCGACAAGCTCAAGCTCTCACTCAAGCCGGTGGACCGCTACGACGCGCACATCAACTACCTGAAGTCCCAGCCCGGCGTGCGCGACGTCGTGGTCTCCGGCGGCGACGTGGCCAACGTGCCGTGGAAGAACCTCGAGTCGTACCTGATGCGCCTGCTGGACCTCGACACGGTCCGCGACATCCGGCTGGCCACCAAGGCCCTGGCCGGCCTGCCGCAGCACTGGCTCCAGCACGACGTGGTCGAGGGCCTGGAGCGGGTCGCCAACACCGCGCACCGCCGGGGCGTCAACCTCGCGATCCACACCCACGTCAACCACGCCAACTCCGTCACCCCGCTGGTGGCGAAGGCCGCGCGGACCGCGATCGACGTGGGCGTGCGCGACGTGCGCAACCAGGGCGTGCTGATGCGCGGCGTCAACGCCACCAGCGTCGAGCTGCTGGACCTGTGCTTCGCGCTGCAGGGCGAGGCGAACATCCTCCCCTACTACTTCTACATGTGCGACCTGATCCCCAACGCCGAGCACTGGCGGGTGTCGGTGTGGGAGGCCCAGCACCTCCAGCACGCGATCATGGGCTACCTGCCCGGGTACGCGACGCCGCGGATCGTGTGCGACGTGCCGTTCGTCGGGAAGCGCTGGGTGCACATGCTCAGCGAGTACGACAGGGACAAGGGCATCTCGTACTGGACGAAGAACTACCGCACGTCCATCGAGGCCACCGACACCGAGGCCCTCGAGCGCACCTACGCCTACTACGACCCGATCTACACCCTCCCGGAGGAGGGTCAGGCGTGGTGGCGCGAGCAGCACCCGGTCGAGGACCCGGCGGCCCAGATCGTGGCCCAGGCCTCGCGCACGGCCGCCGCGCTGGCCTACTAGAACGGCGGAACGCCCCCCGCGGATGATCCGTGGGGGGCGTTCCCGTGTCCGGCCGGGCGGCACCGCGCCGGCCCGGCGGCGCGGCGGGCGCCCGGCCTGCGGGTCAGCAGGGACCCAGGTCGCTCCACACCCACCACGCGGTCCGCGGATCCTCCAGCACCGTCCACCAGTTGGCCTGGTACACCCGCCCGGCCCGGGTCACCCGGTCGCCGGCCACGTGCGTGTCGTGCGTGCGCCAGGTCGGCGCGGTGCACGCGGGCGGGTACGGGCCCCCGGTCACGGCCGGCAGGTCGAAGCTCCAGCCGCCGGCCTTCCACTCGGGGATCATCGCCGCGTACGCGTCCAGGGTCGGCTGCCGCCAGCCCCCGCCGTCGTGGGACAACGCCACCGCCGTCGGGTACGCCTGCGCGCGCAGCCGGGTCGCGAGCACGTCGGCCGCGGAGCCGTCCCAGTCCTGCGGGTCCATCGTCCAGGCCAGGGAGGACATGCCCAGCTCGGCCGCGACCAGCGGGGCGTTGCCGAAGCCGCCGAACGGGGCCCGGAAGTACCGGATCGGCAGGGCCGGGTCCCCGGCGGCGGCCCGGATCGCCGCGTTGGTGGCCGCCAGGTCCGCGCGGATCGCCTCGGGGGTCCAGTCGGCGACGTAGTCGTGCTTCCAGGTGTGGTTGCACACCGCGTGCCCGTCGGCGACGATCCGGCGGACCAGCCCGGGGTTCGCCTGGACCTGGCTGCCGAGCAGGCAGAACGTGGCCCGGACCTTCTGCGCCCGCAACAGGTCGAGGACCTTCGGGGTCCAGTCGGGCGAGGGGCCGTCGTCGAAGGTGAGGGCGAGGACCTTCCCGCCGCCCCGGGTGGCGTAGACGACGTCGCCGGTCGGGCCGGCCGCGTGGGCGGGCGCGGCGGTGCCGACCACGGCGGCGAGGGCCGCGAGCAGGGCGAGGGCGCGCGTTCTCAGGCGCATGAGGGGGCCTTTCGACGTCCCGCCGGACGGCAGGAGTGAGGGGTGTCGATGCGTACCCTATGAGAAATGTTCTTTACAGTAAAGAACGCCAGCCCCGGGCCCGGCGCGCCTACGATCAGGACAGGGCCACCGCCCCGGACGGCCCCCGTTCCCAGGAGCCCGCCATGTTCGCACGCATGGTCGCCGACTGCACGACGACGCCCAACGAGGTCGGCTGCACCCTCGTCATCATCGGCGAGGAGGACGAGGTCATCCGGGCCGCCGCCGCCCACGCGGTCAGCGTGCACGGCGAGCACAACTCCCCGGACCTGATCGACACGATCCGCCGCGACCTGCAACCCGAACGCGCCTGGCTGGCGGCGCACACGATGCCGGTCTAGCCCGCCGCGCCCGTTGTATAGCTGCCAGGAAACTAGTATCCTGGCAGCTATGACGTTCCGCCGCTCTCCGTTGGCCCTGGCCGTCCTCGCGCTCCTCGTCGAGGAGCCCATGCACCCCTACCGGATGCAGCAGCTCATCAGGCAGCGCAACAAGGACCAGGTCGTCAACGTCGGCCACCGCGCCAGCCTCTACAAGACGATCGACCGGCTGCTGGCGGCCGGGCTGGTCGCCGTGCGGGCCACCACCCGCGACACCGCCCGGCCCGAGCGCACCGTCTACACGGTCACCGACGCCGGGGCCACCGCGTCCCGGGCCTGGATGGCCGAGATGCTCGCCAACCCGGCAGCCGAGTTCCCCGACTTCCCGGCCGCGATGAGTTTCCTGCCCCTGCTCACCCCCGCCCAGGCCGCCGAGCACCTCGGCCACCGCGCCGTCGCGCTCGCCGCCCGCCTCGAACAGATCGACACCGAGCTCCGGGAGTACGGGCCGGTGCTGCCCCGGGTCGCGCTCGTGGAGTCCGAGTACCTGCACGCCATCACCTCGGCCGAACTCGGCTGGGTGACCGCCCTCGTCGCCGACCTGCGCAGCGGAGCCCTCACCTGGAGCGAGGAGCAGCTCCGCGCGCTGGCCGCACAGTTCGGGAGTACCCCATGAGAGTCATCGTCATCGGCGCCGGCACCGGCGGCCTCTGTCTCGCCCACGGCCTGCGCCGCGCCGGCATCGAGGTGTCCGTGCACGAACGCGACCGCACCCGCACCGGCGGCCTGCAGGGCTACCGGGTCGGGATCAGCCCCTCGGGCAGCCGCGCCCTGTCGCGCTGCCTGCCCCCGGAGCTGTACCGGACGTTCCTGGCCACCTGCGCCCGCACTCCCCGGCACTTCACCATGTACACCGAGAAGTTCCGCGAGGTCCTGAGCCTGGATCTCGTGGAACAGCCCGTCCCCGAGGACAACGAGCGGTCCGTCAGCCGGATGACCCTGCGCCAGGTCCTCCTGACCGGCCTGGAGGACGTCACGCACTTCGACCGCGAGTTCACGCACTACGACCGGCACGCCGACGGCACGGTCACCGCGCACTTCGCCGACGGCAGCGCGGTGGACGGTGACGTCCTGGTCGCCGCCGACGGCACGAACTCGGCCGTCCGCCGGCAGCACCTGCCGCACGCCCGGCTCGAGGACGCCGGGATCGTCGCGGTCGGCGGCAAGGTCGCGCTCACGCCCGAGATCCGCGCCCTGCTGCCCGACCGGGCCCTCCACGGCATCTCCACCGTGTTCGCGCCCGGCGGCCAGTTCTGCATCCTGCACGTCATGGAGTTCCCCTGGGACCGGTCGGGCGCGGTGCGGACCGGGATCGGCGGCACCGACGCGGAACTCCTCGCCGCCTGGCCCGGCCTGCTGTTCGACAACACCCGCGACTACGTGATGTGGGGCTTCTCCGCCGCGACGGACAAGTTCCCGGCCGACATCGGCGACCGGCGCGGCGAACAGCTCCGGCGGCAGGTCCAGGCCATGACCGGCGACTGGCACCCCGACCTGCGCGCGCTGTTCGCCCGCACGGAGGACGACACGGTGTTCCGGGTGAACATCCGCACCTCGGTACCCGTCGAGCCCTGGACGCCCAGCACGGTCACGCTGCTCGGGGACGCCATCCACACCATGACCCCCGGCCGGGGGATCGGCGCCAACACCGCCCTGCGGGACGCGGCGCTGCTGACCCGGAAACTCACGGCCGTCCGCGACGGCAGGTCCGACCTCCTGACCGCCATCGGGGAGTACGAGACCCGGATGCGCGAGTACGGCTACGAGGCCGTGGCCGCCTCGAAGAAGCAGATGAGCGGCGCCGACCCGATCCACCGGCCGGTCCTCGGCCGGGCGGTGCTCGCCGGGATGCGCACCGGGATGCGGCTGGTCAACCACGTGCCGGCACTGAAGCGGCGGATGGCGGCGGCGGAGCAGTCGTTCCGGACGGCGGAGGACGAGTAGCGGGGGCGCCCGGCCGCGGCCACCGGTCCGCGCCCAGCGCCACGACATCGGGGAGGTCACCCGCGTGGGCGACCTCCCCGATCGAGTCGTGCTCCGGGGCTCAGACCCGGTTCGGCCGCAGCGTCCAGTGGATCGTCATCTCCCCGGTGGGGGTGCCGTCCTCCGTCCGCAGCGCGACGTGCACCGGGAACTCCGGCCGCTGCCCCGCGTCGAGCTCCGCGACGACCTCCTCGCGGGTCCGCCCCAACGTGGCCTCGGCGACCACGGGCCCCATGGCCAGCTTCGTGTACCGGATCTCCGCGCGCGCCGCCAGCGGGGTCGCCCGGGCCAGCTGGTCGGCGAAGCTGCCGATCACCACGGCCCCGGAGGCCGACTCGGCCAGGGTGAACATCGCCCCGGCGTGCGGACCGGCGACGTGGTTGTGGTGCGCCTCGTTGTCGGGCAGCCGCAGGACGGCCCGCCCGGGGGTCACCTCCAGGTACTCCAGCCCCAGGGTGCGCACGAACGGCACGGCGTCGCGCAGAGCCGACACGACGGCTTCGAAGGTCATCATGCCCGCCACGTTACTAGCCAGTAACCCGGTTGGCCAGCCACCCCACCACCGCCGGGGCCATGAACTCCAACGTCGTGATGTGCCCGCCGGCCGGGGTCGCCCACCACGTCAGGTCCGCGCCGCGGGCTCCCCAGCGGTCCCTCAGCCCCGTGGACACGTCGAACGGCAGCAGCTCGTCGGTCGGCGAGTGGTACAGCAGCACCGGGTCCGCCGGCCGCACGCCGCCGAGGCGCTGCTCGTCGAGCCGGGCCCGCCAGTCGGGCAGCGCCAGCACGTCCACCGTCGTGAACAGCGACAACTGCCGGAACGCGTACTTCACGCTGAACTCCGCCACGCAGGACTCGCGCACGTCCGCCACGGCCAGCGCGCCGAGCCGGTTGAGGTGGCTGTCCAGATCCAGCTCCGGGTACGCCGCGTCCAGGCCCACGCCCGCCGCCAGGATCAGCCCCGAGCCCCCCTTGCCGTCCTGGAACGCCGCGACCCGCGCCAGGTCGGCCGGCGGCGCGCCCACCGCGGAACCCCGGAGGTCCAGCTCCGGCGCGTACGAGCCCGCCAGTTCCGCCGCCCAGCCCGCCGCCTGGCCGCCCTGCGAGTAGCCGTGGATCGCGACCGGGGCGGCCGGGGACAGCCCGTCGAGCCGCCCGGCCGCCCGGACGACGTCGAGCAGCGCGTGGCCCGCGGACCGGCCCGCCACGTACGTGTGGTCGCCGGGGGTGCCCAGGCCCTCGTAGTCGGTGACCGCGACCGCGAAGCCCCGGTCCAGGAACATCCGCATGATGTTCGACTCGCCCTCGAGCCCGGTCGCGATCCGCCGGGACGGGGCGCACTGGTCGCCCATGCCGTGCGTGCCGACCGCGTAGCCGACGATCGGGCGGGTGCCCTGGTAGCCGCGCCTCGGCACCAGGACCGTGCCGCTGACGGTGTTCGGCTGGCCGGTCGCCGAGGTGGACCGGTACAGCAGCTGCCAGGCGGTCGCGTCGCCGAAGCCGGGGGCCCGGACCTGCCGCACCGACACGAGCTCGCCGGGGGCGCCGGCCGCGTCCGCCGGGCCGGTGGTCCACCAGCTGTCACCGGCCTCCTGGCCGGTCGCCGCGGCCCCGGCCCGGTCGGCGGCCTGGGCCGGCCCGATCTGCCCGGTCGCCACCAGCAGCCCCGCGACCAGCACGGCCGTCGTCCATTTTCGCGCCATGGTGCCTCCTCTGTGAGTTGCCCTCATGGTTAGCATGCAGTCTAGACTGCATGCTAGAGGGTAACGATGCCAATCGATGTCCAGGAAAACGGGCACCATATTGCATAGAGTTTCCAACATGGATGAAGCGGTTCAAAGCACCAACGACTGGATGGCCGCCATCCGCGCCCACGAGACGACCCGCGCCGACCGCTACCTGCGCGACCCGTACGCGAAGCTGCTCACCGGGCCGGACCCCGAGGGCACCCTGGCGGCGCTGCGCGCGCTGAACTGCCCGATCGACATCGTGGTGGTCCGGGGCCGGTTCGGCGACGAGGCGCTGGCCCGCTCACTCGACCTGGGGGTGCGGCAGGCCGTGTCCCTCGGCGCGGGCACCGACACCCGGGGCTACCGGCTCGACCTGCCCGAGGACCTGGTGCTCTACGAGATCGACCTGCCCGGCCAGCTCGCCGCCAAGCACCACGCGCTGGCCACGGCCGGCCTCACGCCGAGCTGCCGGATCTCGCCGGTGGAGACCGACGTGCGCGGGGACTGGACCGGCGAGCTGGGCGCCGCCGGCCACCGCGCCGACCGGCCCACGGCCTGGATCGTCGAAGGCCTGCTCTACTACCTGGAACCCGACGCCGCCGACCGGGTGCTCGGCCAGCTCACAGAGCGGTCGGCCCCGGGCTCGACGCTGCAGTTCGACATCCCGGACGACGGGTACCTGACCGATCCCGGGACGCAGGAGTTCCTCGCGTACCTGGTCGGGCGGGGCTCACCGTTCCTCGGGCACACCGCGGACCCGGTCGGCTGGCTCGGTCGGCACGGCTGGTCCGCCGAGGCCTACCAGTCCGACACCCTGGAAACGTGCGCGTGGCTGCCACCGGCCCCGGAGCGCCTCACCCGCACCTACCGCCACCTGTGGCACGTGCACGCGACCCGCTGAGAACCTTTTCCGGGTACGCGGGACGCGCGGCCCGAACCGGGGGCGGCGCCTACTCCTGGCCGATCCGCCCCGGCCGGCCCTCGTACGGAGTGGACAGCACCACCGTCGTACGGGTCGTCACGTTGGCCGCCGTGCGGATCTCCTGGAGCAGGCGCTCCAGGTGCGTCGGGCTGGCCACCCGCACCATGAGCAGGTAGAAGTCCTCCCCCGCGACCGAGTAGCACGACTCGACCTCGGGCAGGTGCGACAGCCGCTCGGGCGCGTCGTCGGGCTGGGAGGCGTCGAACGGCCGGATGGCCACGAACGCGGTCAACGGCAGGCCGAGGGCCTCGTAGTCGATCCGGGCCGAGTACCCCTGCAGGACGTTGCGTTGTTCCAACCGGCGGACCCGCTGGTGCACCGCCGACACCGACAGCCCGACGCGGTCGGCCAGATCCGTGTAGGACAGCCGGCCGTCCGAGCGCAGCGCCGCGACGATGGCGCGATCGATGTCTTCCATGCCGCAGACGTTACCGGTGGCGGCGATCCAGGTCACTGTGGCTTGTGCATCCTAGGAGACTGGCCCGCACCGGACAGGCGGACCCACGGAGGTAGCCTGAGGCCATGTCGAGCAGAAGCATCACCATTGACGCGAAACTCCAGGACTACATCGTCGCGCACAGCGGCATCGACCCCCTGGTCGCCGAGCTGATCGCCGAGACCCAGGCCAACCTCGGCGGCTCCGCCGGGATGCAGATCTCCGCCGAGCAGGCGGCGTTCACCACCACCCTGACCCGGCTGATCGGGGCCCGCAGCGCCGTGGAGGTCGGGACGTTCACCGGCCTGTCCGCGCTGTCCATCGCCCGGGGCCTGCCCGCCGACGGCCGCCTGATCTGCTGCGACATCAGCGAGGAGTGGACGGCCGTCGGCCGCAAGTACTGGGAGCGGGCCGGCGTCGCCGACCGGATCGAGCTGCGGATCGCGCCGGCCGCCGAGACCCTGGCCGCGCTGCCCACCGAGGCGACCATCGACCTCGCGTTCATCGACGCCGACAAGACCGGCTACCCGACGTACTGGGGCGAGCTCGTCCCCCGGATCCGGCCGGGCGGCGTGATCCTGGTCGACAACACGCTGTGGAGCGGCCGGATCATCGACCCGTCCGACACCAGCGAGAGCACCGTGGCGCTGCGCGCGTTCAACGAGCTGGTCACCTCCGACGACCGGGTGGACTCGGTGATCCTGCCGATCGGCGACGGCCTGACCCTGGCCCGCCGCAAGTAGCGACCCCGACCCGGGCGGCGCCCACCGGAAAGCGGGCACCGCCCGGGTGCGGATCGCGCGCGGGTGCCGCCGGGGCGTACCCGACGGATCCGGGTTTTCTTCTTCGTGCGTGCGCTCTTCCCGGGCGGACCTTGACCGGCGCCCCGGGGACCTGTGACCATCCCCGGAAACGTGAAGTTCGTTCCCCTCCCCCGGAGTGTGGACTGATGCGCCTGCTGCTGGTCGACGACGCACGCCTGTACGCCGAACCGCTCGCCGACAAGCTGCGCCACGAGTCCCGGATCGCGGCCGTGGACACCGCGTCGGACCCCGCGCAGGTCGCGCGCCGGGTCGCCGCCGGCCCGGTCGACGTGGCCCTCGTGAACGCGGCCATGGCCGAACTGCTGCCGGTGGTCCGGCTGCTCGCCGCGCACCGGGTGCCGGCCGTCGCGCTCGGCGTCACCGAGTCCGAGCCCGAGGTGCTGGCACTCGTCGAGGCCGGGGTGCGCGGGTACCTGCCGAAGGACGGGTCGTTCGAGGACCTGGCGAGCGTGCTCGACCACGTCACCCGGGACGAGCTGCTGTGCCCGCCGAGGATCGCCGCCGCGCTCGGCCGCCGGCTCGCCGCCCTGTCCGCCCAGCTCCCGCCCGCCCTGCCGTCGACCCCGCTCACGCCCCGCGAGCTGGAGGTGCTGGCCCTGCTCACCCAGGGCCTGTCCAACAAGGAGGTCGCGCGGGTGCTGTCGATCGAGATCCGGACCGCGAAGAACCACGTGCACAACATCCTCGACAAGCTCGGCGTCAACAGCCGGGGCGAGGCGGCGGCCCTGGCCCGTCAGGTGGCCGGAACCGCCGCCCCGCCGCTGCGCGCGGCCTGACGGTTCGCGCCCATGCGGGGGTGACTCCCGCCGCCGGGGGCGGCGGGAGTCACCGGTTCAGTGCCAGGCCTGGTTGCGGCCGCGGAGGTAGTCCCACTGGTTCACCCGGGCGCCGTTGGCCGTGCTCCAGCCGCCCACCTCGAGACTCTTGCCGGAGTGGATGTTGAGGTAGATCCACCGGCGGGCGGTGGCGTCGTACTGCTCCTGCCACAGCTGGTTGTTGCCGCCGTGGCAGTCCCACTGGTTGACGCCCGCGCCGTTGGCCGTGTCCCAGCCGCCGACCTCCAGGCACTTGCCGGAGTTGACGTTGACGATCTCGTAGCCATAGCCGCGGATCCGCTGGACCCACTTCTGGTTGTTACCGCCGTGGCAGTCCCACTGGTTGACGCCCGCGCCGTTGGCCGTGCTCCAGCCGCCGACCTCCAGGCACTTGCCGGAGTTGTCGTTCTTCACCTCCCAGGGGCCGCCCGCGCCGGCCTTGTACGTGAAGATCCACTGCTTGTCGCTCTCCTGGGACCCCTGGTAGCACACCGCGCTGCCGTTGCTGCCCGCGCCGAGGTAGCAGGTCGCCCCGGGACCGTTCGGGGCGAGCAGCGTCGGCGTGTCGTTGTCCATGGTCGAGAAGCTGAAGTTGTTGTAGTACCCGCCCTCCGAGCAGAGCGCCGTGTAGACGCCACCGGCCGGGGTGATGGTCAGGCACAGGATGTTGGGGTTCGAGCTGTTGCCGCTGATACCGAGGGCGAACCTCCGCTTACTGTTGGTATCCACGTAGATCCAGCGCTGGTTGATGTCGCCCTGGTCGCAGAGCACGGCCCGCACCTCGGTCCAGGCGGAGTTCTCACCGCGCAGACAGAGGTTCACCCCCTGGCTGCGGATCATGAAAGCGCCGGTGCCGATCGCCGAGGCCGGCTGGCCGGCCGTGACCAGCGTGCCGACCAGCATCGCGACGAGCGCGATACCGAGCGTGATAATGCGTCGCATGGAATCCCTCACTGTGTGGAGCTATGAGCGCCGTCGACGCTAGGGCCCGACGGTGGACCGGTTGTGGAAGAATTGCCAACGATCAATGCCATGAGCTGCGGTATCGTGCCGAGGTGAAGATCGGGCTGCTCGGTTCAGTGGAGGCGTGGCACGACGGCCGGCCCATCGATCTCGGCTCACCCCGGCAACGCTCCGTGCTGGCCATGCTGGCGCTGGAGCCCGGCCGGATCGTCTCCGTCGACCGGCTCGTCGACACCCTGTGGGACGGTGAGCCGCCGACCGGTGCCCGCCGGGTGCTGCAGACGTACACCTCCCGCCTGCGGGTCGCCCTCCGGCCGGCCGGGGTGGCGCTGACCCGCCGGCCGCCCGGCTACCTCCTCGACCTGCCCGACGCGGAGGTCGACCTGCACCTGTTCCGTTCGCTGGCCGCCGCCGGCAGCGCCGAGGCCCTCACCGGGGCGCTGCGGCTGTGGCGGGGCAGCCCGCTGGCGAACCTGCCGGAAGGCCTCCTGGACCGGGTCCGCGTCGACCTCGCCGAGGAGTGGGCCACGGTGCGGGAGGAGTACCTGCACACCCGCATCGAAGCGGGCCGGCACCTGGAGCACCTGGCCGAGCTGCGGCAGTTCGCCGCCGAGTTCCCGCTGCGGGACCGCCCGCTGAGCCTGCTCATGCTGGGCCTGCACCGGGCGGGACGGCAGGCGGAGGCGCTGGAGGCATACCAGGACGCCCGGCGGTTCCGGGCCGAGACGCTGGGCCTGGACCCGGGGCGGGAACTCGCCGACCTGCACTCCCGGATCCTCGCCGACGACGCGGGGCTCGCCGCCGGGCCCGCCCCGCGGCGGGTCGTGCCGCGTTCGCTGCCGCTGGGCCTGCCCGACTTCACCGGGCGGACCACGGAGACGGCCGTACTCGCCGACCTGGCCGCCCGGGCCACGGACGCGGTGGTGGTCGCGGCGATCGGCGGCATGCCGGGCATCGGCAAGACCACGACCGCGGTCCAGGCCGCGCAGGCGCTGTCGGGGCGGTTCCCGGACGGGCAGCTCTTCGTCGACCTGCACGGGTACACGGCGGGCCGCCGGCCGGTGGACAGCGCCGTCGCGCTGGGCGTGCTGCTCCGCTCCCTCGGCGTCAGCGAACGGGACGTACCGGCCGACGCCGACGAGCGCGCCGCCCGGTGGCGGACCGAGCTCGCCGGCCGGCGCGCGCTCGTCCTGCTGGACAACGCGGCCGACGCCGAACAGGTCCGGCCGCTGCTGCCCGGTACCCCCGGAGTCCTGGTCCTGATCACGAGTCGGGGCGACCTGTCGGCGGTCGACGGGGTGACGCCGCTGCCGCTGGACGTGCTGCCGTCCGACGACGCGCGGGCGCTGCTCACCGCCATGCTCGGCCCCCGCGTGGACGCCGAGCCCGACGCGACGGCCGAACTCCTCCGGCTGTGCGGCCATCTGCCGCTCGCGCTCCGGATCGCCGCCGCCCGGCTGCGCGGCCGGCCGGAGTGGAGTGTCGCCCGGCTGGTCGACCGGCTCCGCGCCGAGCACCACCGGCTGCCGGAGCTGGCCCTCGGCGACCGGGGTGTCGAAGCCGCGTTCACGCTGTCCTACACCGGGCTGCCGCTCCCGGCCCGCAGGCTGTACCGGCTGCTGGGTACCCATCCGGGCACCCACTTCGCGCCGTCCTCCGTCGCCGCCCTCGCCGCGACCGCCGCCCCCACCGCCGAACGGCTCCTCGAACAGCTCCGCGACGCCCACCTGCTCCAGCCGCACGGGCCGGACCGCTACGCCTTCCACGACCTGCTGCGGGTCTTCGCCGCCGGCCGGGCCGCCGCCGAGGAGACCGCCCCGGAACGGCACGCGGCCCTGGCCCGTCTCCTCGACCACTACGTCGAGGCGAGCCGGCGGGCGGTACGCGACGCCGGTTTCGGGTCCGGCGCGGTGCCCGCGGGCCGGGAGTCCGCGCTCGCCTGGCTCGACGCCGAACGGGCCACGCTGGTCGCCGCCGCGGAGCACGCCGTCGACGCGGGCCTCGGCCGGTACGCGCGCGACCTGTCCCTGGCCCTGTACCGCTACCTCGACGAGCACTGCCACTACCACGACGCGACGGCCCTGCACCTCAGCGGCCAGCGCGCGGTACCCGCCGACGGTCGGATCCTGCGGCTCCTCGCGCTGACCGACCTGGGCCTCGGCGCCGTCGACCGGGGCGGCGAACGGGCGGCACGGGCCCTGGAGCTGTGCAGCGCCGCGGGCGACCGGGCGGGCGAAGGGCTCGCGTTGGAGCTGACCGGCCGGTTCAGCCTGATGCGGGGCGCGCTCGACCGGGCCGTCGGCGAACTCGGCGCGGCCCTCGACCTGCACCGGTCCGTCGGCGACCTGGCCGCCGAGGCGACCTGCCTGATCAACCTGGGCACCGGGTACGGGATGCTCGGCGACCTGCCCCGCGCGGCCGGGCACCTGCAACGCGGCCTCACGCTGTGCCGGACGACCGGCAGCCGGTCGGCGGAGGCGGCGGCGCTGGCCAGCCTCGGCATCGTGCACCAGCGCCTCGGCCAGTACGCGGAGGCCACCGACCGGCTGGAGCAGGCGTTGGACCTGCACCGCGCGGCCGGCCGGCGCAACGGTGAGGCCAACGCGCTGTCCAACCTCGGGTTCGTGTACAGCAGGATGGGCCGCTACGAGCAGGCCGTGCGGCACTTCGACGAAGCCCGGCGGCTCCACCGGGAGACGGGCAACCGCGTCTCGGAGGGCCGCGCGCTGTGCGGGCTCGGCCGCGCGTACCACGGACTCGGCCGGCCCGACCTGGCCCGCGGACACGTCGAGCACGGCCTGGCCCTCAGCCGCGAACTGGGCGAACGGATCCTGGAGACCCAGGCCCTCGTCGACCTGGGCCGGATCAACCTCGCCGACGGCCGGACCGAACTCGCGACGGGCCAGGTCACGGCGGCGGCCGCACTGGCCACCGCGAACGGGGACCGCTACGGCCTCGCCCAGGCGGAGGAGGGGCTGGGCGAGGTACTCGACGCCGTCGGCGATCCCGGCGCCGGCGGGCACTGGCGGCGCGCCCTCGAGCTCTACACGGGCCTCGGCGTACCCGAGGCCGCGGAGCTGTCCGCACGCCTGGGCCGGCCAGCCGGTGAACCCGCCGGCCCGGAGCAGGCGGCGGGCCCTGCCGTGGACCATCGGTAGCCAGCTCGCGGGCCGGCGGCGCGGGGATCCGCTCCCGCACGCGCCGAACACCGGGCGGCCGGGCCCTGGTGGGTCACGCGCCGCGGCCCGGTAGGTCCAGCCCGTGGCCCGGGGCGTCGCACGCGGAGCCCCGGGCGAGCGGCGGTCAGGAGTTCCAGGGCATCTGCGGGAACCACCAGTAGCCGAACCGGGAACCGGCGCGCACGCCCCAGTACACGATCATGAAGACGCCGCCGACCAGGAACGACGCGGCGGTCACGGCGGCCGCCCTCGACGGCACGGCGACCAGCCAGCGGGCGAACCGGCCCCGGGTGCCGTACGCGAGGAGCAGGAACACCAGGGCCATCACCACGATGTTGCCGAGGGACTGGAGCACGAACGCGGACGCGCCGTATAACGGGTTGTGGGTCTCGGCGGCGTACGCGAACATCTTGCGGAACAGGCCGAACGGCCGGCCGATCAGGAACGCCCCGATCAGCGCGCCCATGAAGATCATCCGGCCGTTGCCGGACAGTCGGCGGAGCGGGTCGGGCAGCACCCGGACGGCGGCCAGGCCCAGCCAGACGAAGATCAGGCCCAGCACGGTGAAGACCACGATGGCCTGCACCGACCGGACGTTGACCGCGCCGATCTTGGCGGTGGACAGCTGGGGCATGCCGGTGCCGACCAGGGCGCCGACGGCGCCGTACACGGCGGAGACGACCACCGCGCCGATCGCGAGGTAGCCGAGCGGGCGCAGCACGGTGCCGAGGCGGGTGCCCACCTTCTCGTCCCGGGCGAGCATCGGCGCGACGGCGCTGAACGCCATCACGTTGCACGCGGTGAACGTGCCCGCGAGCCCGGAGACGAACGCGAACACGATGCCGGCGAGCCCCGAGGAGATCGCGGCGTCGGCGTCGGAGCCGAGCGCCGTGCTCATCACGGTGCCGCCGATCTCGCGGTCGACGAGTTGCGCGGACCAGGTCACCGCGATGGCGAGCCCGGCCAGGACGCTGCCGAGGATCAGCCAGCCGCGGTGCCTCGGTACCACGGAAAGGTTGTCAGGTCTTGTCTCTATGAGGCGAGTCATAGATGTCAGGCTATGGATGGCCCTGCCGGGCGGGAATAGGACAAAGGACACGCGGGGGTACCAGACCCGGCATGGACCCCGGGTCCAGGCGCGCCCCCCGACCGCGCGGCCAGGGGGCGCCCCGACCTAGCGCGGCGGCAGGCTGCTGCAGCCCACGCTGCGGCCCTCGGTGGTGGTGACGCCGGCCTCGGTCTTCGTGAACTTGATCGAGTAGGTGCCCCGGCCGCACGAGAAGTGCAGGACGAACTTGTTGTCGAAGGCGGTCCAGTGCGAGCCGTTGACGGTCCACGACGTGCTGCTGGCCGGGCCGTTCGCGCTGCACTCGATCGTGTTGTACCAGGACTCGCAGGACAGGTAGCTGGGCGACGCCTGGGCCGGGGCCGCGACGGCGAGGGCGGCCCCGAGGGTCGCGACGGACAGGCCCACGAGGGCTACGGGAGAGACGCGCACGGATATCCTCCAGTGGTGGGTACATGCCGGGCGATCCGGCGGACCACAGTATGGTCCACTATGGATAGTCAGCGGAACGCCTGGAAGATGGATGCTTCTCACAGTGCGGATCCCAGGGAAATCCCAGGTTGTGGTGCCCCCGCCGGCGACCCGCGCGGCAGAATGGGCGGGTGACCAGGACCCAGTACTTCACGGCGACCAGCATCGACGGCTTCATCGCCGACCAGCACGACTCGCTCGACTGGCTGACGACGATCGAGCGCCAGGAGCCCGACCGGTTCGCGGAGTTCTTCACCGGGATCGGCGCGTTCGCGATGGGCTCGACCAGCTACCGGTGGATGCTCGAGAACCTCAACCTGCTCGAGGAGCCGGAGAAGTGGCGCGGCTGGTACGGCGACGTGCCCTGCTGGGTGTTCACCCACCGCGACCTGCCGGCCGTCCCCGGCGTCGACATCACCTTCGTGCGGGGGGACGTCCGGCCGGTGCACGCGGCCATGGTCGAGGCCGCCAACGGGCGCAACGTGTGGCTGGTGGGCGGCGGCGACCTGGTCGGGGACTTCGCCGACCACGGGCTGCTGGACGAGATCCATCTCCAGGTGGCGCCGGTCAGCCTCGCCGCCGGGGCGCCCGTGCTGCCCCGACGACTGCTGTCGGACCGGTTGACGCTGTCGGAGGTGTCCCGGGGCGGGCAGTTCGCGTACCTGACGTACTCCGTGAATCCGGAGCTGCCGCTGGACGGATGACACGGGCCGGCCCACCCCTCCCTGCCGGTGGAGGCGTGGGCCGGCCCGCGACGCTTCCCCGCCGGTGGGCGGCGGGGCTACCCGGTCGCTACGGCTTCCCGGCCATCGACCGGGAGATCACCAGCCGCTGGATCTGGTTGGTGCCCTCCACGATCTGGAGCATCTTCGCCTCGCGCATGTACCGCTCCACCGGGTGGTCGTGCACGTACCCGTACCCGCCGAGGACCTGCACCGCGTCGATGGTGACCTTCATGGCCACGTCGGTCGCGAACAGCTTCGCCTTGGCGGCCTCCACGCTGTAGGGCCGGCCGGCGTCACGCAGTCGCGCCACGGACAGGTACAGCGCGCGGGCGGCGGCGATCTGGGTGGCCATGTCCGCGAGCATGAACCCGAGACCCTGGAAGTCGATGATCCGGGTACCGAACTGCTGGCGGCCCTTCGCGTACTCCACCGCGTAGTCCAGCGCGGCCTGGGCCAGGCCCACGGCGCAGGCGGCGATGCCGAGCCGGCCCGAGTCCAACGCGCTCATCGCGATCGTGAACCCGATGCCCTCGGCGCCGACGAGCCGGTCGGCGGGCACCCGGGCGTCGTCGAAGGCCACCTGGGCGACCGGGGAACCGGTGAGCCCCATGGTCTTCTCGCGCTTCTGCGGCACGATGCCCGGGGTGGCCGCGTCCGCGAACAGGCAGGAGATGCCCTTCGGGCCGGGGCCGCCCGTGCGGGAGAACACGTTGTAGAAGTCGGCGACGCCCGCGTGCGTGATCCACGCCTTCGTGCCGTTGACCACGTAGTCGTCGCCGTCCCGGACCGCCTTCGTGGTCAGGTTGGCCGCGTCGGAGCCGCCGGCGGGCTCGGACAGGCAGTACGCGCCGAGGAGTTCGCCGCCGATCGCGTCCGGGAGGAACCGGGCCTTCTGCTCCTCGGTGCCGAACGCGGCGACCGGGTAGCACGCGAGGGTGTGCACGGACACGGCCTCGGCGACCGTGAGCCAGCGGGACGCGAGGATCTCCAGCACCTGGAGATACACCTCGTAGGGCTGCTCGCCGCCGCCGAACTTCTCCTCGTACGGCAGGCCCAGCAGGCCGGCGCGGCCCAGGGTGCGCAGCACGTCGCGGGGGAACTCGCCGCGCGCCTCGAAGTCGCCCGCGCGCGGCGCCAGCTCGGCGTCGGCGAGCTCCTGGGCGAGACCGAGCAGGGCCCCGGCCTCCTCGGTGGGCAGAATTCGCTCGACGTTCACTGGGCTCAGGCTCCCCGGCATCGTTGAAGGGTGTCACCGTCAGCTTAACGGTCGTTAGGGAGGCCCGCCACGCGGCCGGGAAACCGGTGGGTAATACGGCGGGCGGTCCTCTACGCTCTCAGGGTGCTTCCTGAGGTGAGAGCGATCCGATACGTCACGCCACTGCGCGAGGGCGGTTCCCTGCCGGGGCTCCTCGAGACCGACGACCTCGGCACGTACGTGGTCAAGTTCCGGGGTGCGGGGCAGGGTACCAAGGCCCTGGCCGCCGAGATCATCGGCGGGGAGCTGGCCCGCCGGCTCGGCCTGCGGGTGCCCGACCTCGCGTTCGTCGAGCTCGACCTCGCCATCGCCCTGGGCGAGCCCGACCCGGAGATCCAGGCCCTGCTCAAGGCCAGTGTCGGGCGGAACCTGGGCCTGGACTTCCTGCCCGGCTCCCTCGCCTACGACCCGGCCGTGCTGCCGCCGTCCGCCGAGCTGGCCACCACGATCCTGTGGCTCGACGCGCTGATCGAGAACGTCGACCGCAGCTGGCGCAACCCGAACCTGATCGTCTGGCACAAGGAGCTGTGGCTGATCGACCACGGCGCGTCGCTGTACTTCCACCACAACTGGCCGCGCGCCGACCGGCACGTCCAGCGCGCCTTCAAGGCCGACGACCACGTCCTGGTGTCCTACGCCCGCGACCTGCCCGCCACCCACGCGCGGCTCGCCCCGCAGGTCACGCCCGAGGTGCTCCGCGAGATCGTCGCGCTGATCCCCGACGCGTGGATCGACGACGAGCCCGGGTTCGCCGACGCCGACGCCGTCCGCGAGGCGTACGTGGCGCACCTCACCGCCCGGCTGGCCACGTCCTCCTGGCTACCGGAGCTGGCCGCATGACGCCGTTCTCCTACGCACTGGTCCGGGTCGTGCCCCGGATCGAACGCGGCGAGTGCGTCAACGTCGGCGTGCTGCTGTTCTGCAAGAGCCGGGACTTCCTGTCCCTCGGGATCGCCCTGGACGAGGCCCGGCTGACGGCGTTCGCCCCGGCCCTGGACCTGGACTCGGTGCGCGCGGCCCTCGCCGGCTGGGCGGGCACCTGCGCGGGCGCGGGGCCGGCGGCCGGCAAGTCGCTCGGCGAGCGGTTCGGCTGGCTGACCGCACCCCGGAGCACGATCGTGCAGCCCGGGCCGACCCACCTCGGCCTCACCGCCGATCCGCGCGCCGAACTCGACCGGCTGGTGGAACTCCTCGTCGGATGAGGCCTGTTCCCTAGATCACTGGGTCGGCGGCGGCCGGGGCGGGTATGTCTGAGGGGTACAACCGCAACGACATAGGGGGAAGCATGCCGAAGATCAGTTCAGCGCTGTCCGACGACGCCCGCGCGGTCACCGGCGAGGCGCTGCAGGGCGCGCTCGTGGACCTGATCGACCTGTCGCTCGTCGCCAAGCAGGCGCACTGGAACGTCGTGGGCCGCAGCTTCCGCTCGGTGCACCTCCAGCTCGACGAGGTGGTCACCACGGCGCGGCTGTTCTCCGACCAGGTCGCCGAGCGGGCCTCCGCCATCGGCGTGAACCCGGACGGCCGGGCGGCCACCGTGGCGCAGACCAGCGGGGTGCCCGACATCGCGCTCGACTGGCTCGCCGACACCGACGTGGTGGCGGGCTTCGTGAAGACGTACCTGGCCGTGGTCGAGCGGATGCGGCAGCGGATCGCGGCGACCGGCGACGCCGACCCGGTGACGCAGGACCTGTTCATCGGGATCACGGCCGAGCTGGAGAAGCAGGGCTGGATGTTCCAGGCCGAGGCGGCGTAGCCCGGTACCCGAAAAATTTGAGAAGTTTTCGTCTTTCGGTGGCCGTCGCCGGCCGATAGCCTCTGATGGATGAGCGACTGGCCGCAGGTCCCGCGTTTCCCCGACGGCTTCCGCTGGGGCGCCGCGACCGCCGCGTACCAGATCGAGGGCTCCCTCGCCGCCGACGGCCGGGGAGCCTCGATCTGGGACGACTTCCCCACCACCACCGGCGACACCGCCGCCACCGCCACCGACTCCTACCGGCGCTGGCGCGAGGACATCGACCTCCTCGACGGGCTCGGGGCCAACGCCTACCGGTTCTCCGTCGCGTGGCCCCGGATCCAGGCCGACGGCACCGGCGCGCCCAACCCGCTCGGCCTCGACCACTACGAACGCTTCGTCGACGAACTGTGCGCGCGGGGCATCGACCCGGCCGTCACCCTCTACCACTGGGACCTCCCGCAGGCCCTGGAGGACGCCGGCGGCTGGCTGCACCGGGACACCGCCGAACGGTTCGCGGAGTACGCGGGGCACGTGCACGCCCGGCTCGGCGACCGGGTCAAGCTGTGGATCACGCACAACGAACCGTTCGTGCACGCCGCCTACGGGTACACGCTGGGGATCCACGCGCCCGGGAAGGCGCTGCTGTCGGGGAGCTTCCCCGCCGTGCACCACCTGCTGCTCGGCCACGGACTCGCCACGGCCGCGCTGCGCGCCCAGGGCGCGACCGGCATCGGCATCACGCACAACCTCGCGCCCGTCTCGCCGGCCAGCGACTCCCCCGCCGACCAGATGGCCGCCGCCCGGCTCGACGGCTGGCAGAACCGGGTGTTCTGCGACCCGGTGCTGCTCGGGCACTACCCCGACGGCCTGGAGGACCTGTTCCCCGGCGCGGCGGAGGTGATCCGCGACGGCGACCTGGCGGTGATCGGCGCGCCCCTGGACTTCCTCGGGGTCAACTACTACAACCCCCATCTGGTACGCGCCTCCGACGCCAGCCCCCTCGGTTTCGAGTTCGCCGAACACGAGGGCGTCGCGCACACGTCCTTCGGCTGGCCCATCGTGCCCGCCGGCCTCACGGACCTCCTCCTGCAACTCCGCGACCGCTACGACCTGCCTCCCGTCTACATCACCGAGAACGGGGCGTCCTTCCCCGACACCCTCGACGACCGCGACCGGGTCGACTACCTCGCCGGGCACCTCACCGCGCTGCGGGCGGCCATCGACGCCGGTGTGGACGTCCGCGGCTACTTCTGCTGGTCGCTGCTCGACAACTTCGAATGGGCCGAGGGGTACGCGCAACGGTTCGGCCTCGTCCGCGTCGACTTCACCACCGGCGAGCGCACGCCACGCGACTCCTATGCGTTCTTCCGCAGCCTGGCGACCCGATAACCTGGCCGCATGACCGTACGCGTGATCTGCGCCAACCCCTGCCTGATGCTCACGGTGGACGACGAACGGGTCGCGTTCGCCTCCGCCTGGCGGGTCGACTGGTCCGAACGGGGCGCCGGCAACGCGCTCGTCCTCTGGCACGCCGGCCGGCCCCGGGTCATCGCGGCGGACCCCGACCTGGGCCGGTGGCTCGCCGACGACTTCGTCCGGCACTTCACCGAGACCAAGGGGCTGCCCTGGGCCGGGCTGGAGGTCACCGTCGCGGACGTGACGTTCGAGCTGGACCTGGCCGTCGGGTTGCGGGCCGCCGGCGGGGGCGTGGAGGTGACCATCGGCGGGCCGAAGGGGATGAGCCTGGAGCGGGCGGAGGCGTACCCGTTGGGGGAGGTCTCCAATGCCCTGACGCTCGTGTACGTGCCCTGCGGGACGGGGAGCCTGAGCGTGGACGGGGTGGTCGTGGAGGGGGAGCCGACGGCGGCCTTCCTGACGGACGCGGAGGTGTGGAGTCACCTGCCGGGGGCGGTGGACACGGAGGTGTGGAGCCATCTGTCAGGTGCGGCGGACGCGGCCTCCGACGCGGTTCCGGGCGCGGCAGCCATTGTGGTGACCGGCTCCGGGCCCGGCGTGGACGGGGGGTCGGATTCCGCAGCGGTCTTGGGCTCCGGGGAGGGTCGGTGAGGTTCGGGCTGCTCGGGACCGGACACTGGGCCGCCGAGACCCAGGGCGCGGCGCTCGCCGCACACCCCGACGTCGAGTTCGTCGGCGTGTGGGGCCGGTCGCCGGACAAGGCCGCGGCCCTCGCCGACCGCTACGGCACCCGCGCCTACCCCGACGTCGACGCGCTGCTCGCCGACGTGGACGCCGTGGCCATCGCCCTGCCGCCCGACGTCCAGGGCGACCTGGCGCTGCGGGCCGCCCGCGCCGGCCGGCACCTCCTGCTGGACAAGCCCGTCGCGCTCACCGTCGAAGCCGCCGACCTGCTCGTCGCCGAGGTCGGAGCCCGCGCGCTGGCGTCCGTGGTCTTCTTCACCAACCGGTTCCACGCCAACGTCGCCGAGTTCCTCGCGCACGCGGCGACCCGGCCGTGGGCGAGCGCCCGCGCGACCCTGTACGCGTCGATCTTCACCCCCGGCGGCCCCTACGCCGACTCCGCGTGGCGGCGCGAACACGGCGGACTCTGGGACCTCGGCCCGCACGCGCTGTCCCTCCTCCTGCCCGTCCTCGGACCGGTCGACCGGGTCGAGGCGCTGGCCGGCGCGGCCGGGATCAGCCACGTACTCCTCCGGCACACCGGCGGCGCGACCAGCACCCTGTCCCTGAGCCTGGACGCCCCGACCCCCGTCAACGAGGTCGTGTACTACGGGGCCGACGGCGCGGTGCCGCTCGTGGAGGGGCGGCCGGGGTCGTCGGCCGACGCCTTCGGGACGGCGATCGGGGAGCTGATCGGACAGGTGGGGTCGGCGGCGCCACGGCACGCGTGTGACGTGCGGTTCGGGCGGGACGTGGTGGCGATCCTGGCGGACGCCGAGGCCGCGATCCGGGCCTGACGTCAGGGCTGGTCGGGGGCCACGTCGGCGGAGAGTTCACCCAGTTCCGTGAACAGGGTGAGTTGCAGGCCGGCCGGGCCCTCCAGGCGGGAGTTGAGGGAGTTCCACGGGGTCCGGGTCGGCGGGGCCAGCACGGTCGCCCCCGCCTTCGCCAGCTCCTCCGTGGTCGCGCGGGAGTCCGGCACCTGGAAGGCGACCCGGATGTGGCCCGCGACCCGGCGGCCGACCTCGACCTCGTCGATGAACGCCGCGTGCCCCGGGTCGGTGATCTCCAGGGTGGCGATGCCCGCCTCCAGGATCGTGACCCGGCCGTCCGGGGAGGAGTACGCCTCGCGCTCCGTCAGGCCGAGGGTGTCGCGGTAGAAGCGCAGGGCCTCGTCGTAGTCGGCGGCGGTGACGACGAGGCGCAGTTCACGGACTTCAGTCATGATCCGATCGTAGGCGGGCGTTCCGCGCACAGTGGACCGTTCCGGTAGAGTGTTCCTTTCCGCTTCCGCGCCCCCACCCCGGAGTAGGCATGCGTCGCGAACCTCCCGTCACCCTGCGCGGAGCGTTGAAGATCCTCGGCCACCACGACCGGCCGTGGCTGGACAGGCTGAACACCCTGCTCGGTGGGGCGATCCTGGCCGGCGGTGCGGTGACGATGGCCACGGGCGGGTTGCCGGCCCTGGCCGCGGGCGGGTTCCTCGCGGCCGTCTGGGGCTGGGTGGACCAGAAGAACGAGGCCTTCGGGGTACTGCGCACGGGCCTCGACAAGCTGTCCGACCGGCTGGCCGGCACCGGCGGCTACGAGCGGCACCAGCTGATCGCGGCGGCCCACACCACGATCGTGCTGTCCGCGTACTTCCAGTGCCTGCGCGAGCAGCTCGGAAAGAAGCAGTTCCGGGATCTGGACCTGACCGACCGCGAGAAGGTGACGCTCGGCACGAACGAGTGGCACGCGATGAACGTCTCCCAGGTCGCCCGCCTCTACGAGAGCACCGTCCCGGCCCCGTCCGCGGCCTGCGGTTTCGAGGAGAACCTCACTGCCGTTACCGCGTTCCTCAAGTCCATCGACGACCGCGTGCACGCCTTCCGGCACGAACTCGCCGGGTCCCCCGGCCAGGACCGGTGGTCGAGCCTGGGGCTGATGGACAGGGCGGTCGGCCGGTACCGGTCCCATTTCCTCACCCTGGCCGCCACGGTGCCGGAGTTCGCCATCTGGGCCCACCTCACCGAGCATGCCGCGACCCGGACCACTGTCGTCGGCCTGCGGGCGGAGGTCGGCGCCGCGCTGACCGAGCACGGTGGCGCGCTGGCCCGGGTGGAGAACCTGCTGCGCCTGTGCGGCCCGGCGCGCCCCGCGCCCACCGGCGCTCTGGAGACCCTGCGGCGGGCGAACCGCGGCGTCCTCGACGAGCCCGTGATCGACGCCGACACCGCCCGCCTGGACAGCGGGATCACCTTCCCCGAGATCGGCCGCAGCTACGTCGACCCGCGCTACCGGCTGACCCGCTACCAAACGGGCATCCAGCCGGCGGACGAGAGCCAATGGGAGGAGTGGCCGGTCCGCGGCGACGTGGACCTCCTGGTCGCCGGGCACGTGGTCTCCCCCGACGCCACCCGGCTGCCGCTACTGCTCCTCGGGCACCCCGGGGCCGGCAAGTCGCTCCTGACCAAGGTGCTCGCCGCCCGGCTGCCCTCCGCGTCGTTCACGGTCGTGCGCGTCCCGTTGCGCCGGGTCGGAGCCAACGCGCCCGTGTACCGGCAGATCCAGGAGGCCCTGGATCTGGTCACCCACGAACGGGTCAGCTGGTCGGACCTGGCCGAGCAGAGCGCCGAAACGGTCCGGGTGGTACTGCTCGACGGGCTGGACGAGTTGTTGCAGGCCACGAACAGCGACCGCACCGGGTACCTGCGGGAGGTCGCCGAGTTCCAGCGCACCGAGGCCGTCCAGGACCGGCCGGTGATCGTCCTCGTCACCTCGCGGACCGTGGTGGCGGACCGGGTGGAGATCCCGGCGGGTACCCCGATCGTGCGGTTGGAGGCGTTTGACGACGACCAGATCAGGACCTGGGTCGCAGGATGGCGCGAGGCCAACGCCGCTATGGTGCAGTCTGAGCGGCTCCGTCCGATCAGCACCGAAACCGCGTTGGGGTTGCGGCACCTCGCCCGGCAGCCTGTGCTGCTGCTCATGTTGGCGCTGTATCTCGCGGATCCACAGGCCCCGGACCTCGACTCGGGTTTGTCCGAGGCGGGACTGCTCCGGCAGTTGCTCCACGAGTTCGCCGTCCGCGAGGTGCGCAAGAAGGCGCCGGGCCGGCTGGTGGGCGAAGCCTTGGAGGAGCAGGTCGCCGAGCAACTGCGCAGGCTGTCCGTCGCCGCGCTCGGCATGTTCAACCGGGGCCGGCAGGACATCGCCGAGGACGAACTCGGCGCGGATCTCGTCGGCCTTGGCATTCCCGTGCCCGTCGGACTACGGGCCGACGAGATCGGGCAGCGGGTCCTCGGCGAGTTCTTCTTTCTCCATACCGCCGAGGCGACCGTGCCCTCGGAGGCGGCCCCCGGCCGGGTCCGGCGGCGCTACGAGTTCTTGCACGCCACCTTCGGCGAGTACCTGGTCGCGGCGCACGTGGTGGACACCCTCGCGGACGTGGCGGACGCGGCGCTCGGCGGGAAGCGGGCGCGGGAACCCCGGGACGAACTGCTGTTTGCGCTGCTGTCCAACCAGCCTCTGGCGATCCAGCGCCCGCTGCTGACGTTCGTCGGGCAGCTCGTCTGGGAGCATGGCGACGGTGACCGATCGGCGATGGCGCGAACCATAGAGATCCTGATCTCCCGGTACCGGACGAGGCGAGGCTCCGACGAGCACGCCGGCTACCGGCCCACGGAACCGGACCAGGTCCGCCAGCTGGCGGCGTATTCCGCAAATCTGGTACTGCTGCGCCTGGCGCTGATGTCGGGCGGAGGACTTCCTCTGGCGGAGCTGTGGCCGGAGGAGCCGGATCCGTTGGGGTTGTGGCGGTCCACGGTGACACTGTGGCGGTCGGGGCTGGACGCTTCGGGTTGGCGATCCATGTTGACGACCGTGGATCTGACCGGCAGCGAGATCTGGGCGGTGGACAACGACGGCTTGCCTGCTGTCTTCGATGACGGCCGATTCGCACGCCTTCTCGGCGATCGTGCCCTCGGTACCCGGATACGCATCGGCATGGCTGCACGCGACGCGGCATACACAGCACCGCATCCGTCAGGAGAAGACTGGTTCGAGGACATGGTCGAATTTCTCTTCACCGACGCCATGGTCGATTCGCGTGAATGGCCCAGTGGGCTGACCATCTTCCGTCCGCCCACCGACGTGGACATAGATGATCTGGACGAAATTACTCAGCTGATGTGCTGGTCCGTGCGCAAAAGCAGTTCGAGCTGGACCTTCGAGAAGGCTCTGGCGGCCTCCGTCTGGCTCATGGAATACGGATACCGGTTGGCTCTCGACCCGCTTGCACTCGCTCTGCTCATCACCCAGTTCCCGGCCACCTTGCGGCAGGTTCCGAAACTCCGGGATCCCCGCCTCTACGAGGGCTCCGCCGAAGCATCGCTGCTCATGTTCGGCGCAAGTCACGCGATCGAGCCGGAAGAACCACTGTTGCGGACACTCATCGCGTCGCTCGACGGGGAGAACAGCTTCCCCGAGATGACAGCGGACGAGTCGGCACACCTGTTCCGCGTGATCAGGCGATTGCAGACGCCGCCGTCGTTTCTCACCCGGTAGGCTCGGGCGCATGTGTGGGAGGTTCGTCAACAGTCGGTCGCCCGAGGATCTGGGTGTGGAGTTCGACGTCGACCAGTCGGTGCTGTCGGAGCGGCTGGCCCCCGACTACAACATCGCCCCCACCAAGAAGGTCTATGCCGTCCTCGACCGCCCCGGCGACGTCCCCGAGCGCCAGCTCCGCGTCCTGAACTGGGGCCTCGTCCCGTCCTGGGCGAAGGACCGCTCGAACGCGGCGAAGTTGTCCAACGCGCGGATCGAGACGGCGGCGGAGAAGCCCTCGTTCGCCCGGGCGTTCAAGAGTCGGCGCGCGGTCATCCCCGCCGACGGGTACTTCGAGTGGCGGCGCCAGGACGGTGGCGTGAAGCAGCCGTTCTACCTGCACCGGCCCGATAGCGCGTCCCTGCGCCTGGCGGCTCTCTACGAGCTGTGGCGGGACCCGACCCGGGAGGCAGGGCACCCGGACGCGTGGTGGTGGAGCGCGACGATCCTGACCACGGAGTCGACCGGGGAGCTGCGGGACATCCACGACCGGACCCCTCTGACGGTACGGCCGGGGGCGCTCGACGCGTGGCTCGGTACGGGGCCGAGCCATCCGGATGAGTTGCGCGCACTCCTGGCACCGTCCACGGAGGAGCTGGTGGCGCGGCCGGTGTCGACCCTGGTGAACAGTGTGCGGAACAACGGGCCGCACCTGCTGGAGGAGTACGTGGAAGCGGCCCCGACCCTGTTCTAGGCGACAGGCTTCCCCCGCAGCCGTCCACCGTCGGCAGCCGGGAGGCGCCCCCGCGCGGGCCGACTTCCGGGCGCGCGGGGACCCGTACCCGTCGAGGTCAGCCCTTGATCGTGAGGAGGGGGCGGAGTTCGGCGACCGGGGCGGCCACCCCGGCGTGCGACAGGCTCGACACCACCGGCCCGATGTCCTTGTACGCCCACGGCGCCTCCTGCTTGAGGTCCCGCCGCCACGCCGCCATCACGTCGGAACGCCGGCTCACGGCCGGGTCGCGGTGGTCGAGCGGGGTGACGACCCGGAAGTCGCGGAGGAACGCGTCGAGTTCGGCGTCACTGCCCTTCGCCGACGCGCCCCGGGGCACCCGGCGGCCGGCCCCGTGGCACGCGCTGGCCAGGGTCCGGTCGTTGCCCTGGCCGCGGAGCACGAAGCTGGCCGCGCCCATCGAGCCGGGCACGATGACCGGCTCGCCCCACTGGGCGTAGGGGCCCGTCTCCGTGTAGCCGCCGGCGGGGGTCGCGCCCTTGCGGTGCACCACGGAGCCGTCGTCGTGCTGCCAGAGCAGGTTGTGCGGGGCGTCGTAGACCAGGTTCGCGTCGAGGTCGCCGCACTCGGCCGCCAGGCCCGCGCGGGCCATCAGGGCGAGGAAGAACCGGTTGCCGACGGCGAAGTTCGCCGCGTTGCCGAACGAGTCCAGGTACCGGCGCAGGCGGGGGGCCGTGCGCTCGTCGAGGAGCATCGGCAGGATCCGGTTGTCCGGCAGCGGCATGCCCTCCGGCCACGCGGCCCGGGCCTGGTCGGCGCCCGAGGCGTTCGCCTGGTGGCCCAGGGACAGCGAGCCGCTGTGCACCATGAGGACCACCCGGCCGGGGGTCAGGCCCCAGGCGTACGCGGCCGGGCCGTCGTGCACCGCCGCCACGT
Source organism: Longispora urticae (assembly GCF_053902585.1). Taxonomy (NCBI): domain Bacteria; kingdom Bacillati; phylum Actinomycetota; class Actinomycetes; order Micromonosporales; family Micromonosporaceae; genus Longispora; species Longispora urticae. The sequence continues at coordinate 144,536 of NZ_JAQZSH010000041.1, read as the reverse complement.
ACTGCAGCTCCACGAAGTGGTTGCCGCCCCCGACGCTGCCGATGATGCTGTCGTAGCTGGTGCCGCCGGCGCTGCGGACCCAGTCGGCGAACGGTTCGGCCGTGGTCGTCGGGTAGGACGGGCGGTGGATGCGGTGCTCGCGGTCCAGGTCGCCGGGGCGCAGCGCGGACCAGATCCCGTCGGCGGGCCGGTCCGGCTCGGCGAGCAGGCCGGGGAGGCCGTCGCGGAGCAGGGCCTCGCGGTGCGCGCCGGACAGGGCGATCTGGCGGCCGCCCTCGAAGAACAGGTGCCGCAGCCGGCGTTCGAGGCCGTCGAGGCGCGGGCGGACGTCGTCCACGGTCAGGGTGGTGGTCTCCAGGCGCATCCCGCAGTTGATGTCGTTGCCGACGGCCTGCGGGATCAGCGCGCCCCGGGTCCGCAGCACGGTGCCGATCGGGATGCCGGCTCCCTTGTGGACGTCGGGGGTCAGGACGACCCGGTCGAGCGTCGCCGGGTGGCCGGTGGCGGCGGAGAGGCGTTCGAGGGTGTCGGCGGTGCGGAGCACGGTGAGGATCTCGTCGACGGCGCTGGGCTCGACGGGGACGTCGGCGCGCGCGCAGATGTCGACGGGGACGCCCCAGGGGTTGGGGAGTTCCAGCCAGTTGTCGTCGGTCCGGACGAGTCGGGGGTCCTGCTTGTGCGGTGTCATGGTGCGGCCCAGAGTAGCGGGACGTTTGCGACGTCCCCACCGGTTTTCGGCCGCGCGGGCCGGGTCCGCGGCCGACGCGGCGTCGCGGGGCGGGTCAGGTGATCTGGAGGAGATGACGGGCCACGTCGAGGGCCAGACGCTGCCAGGGGGTACGCGGGTCGCGGCCGGTGCACTCGCGCACCCTGCGCAGCCGGTACCGCAGGGTCTGCGGGTGCACGCCCAGCTGCCCGGCGGCCCCGGTGGCCGTACCCGCGGCGAGGAACGCGTCGAGCCCGTCGAGCAGGTGCGCGTTGCCCGGGTCGGCGAGCGGGCCGAGGACCAGGTGCGCGATGTCGGCCGGGCGGGCGGCGGGGCGGCCGGCGAGCAGGGCCAGGAGGTGGGCGTCGCCGGTGTCGAGGAGCCGGCCGCCGTCGTGGGCGTGCGCGGGGGCGGTGTCGAGGGCGTCGACCGCGAGCCGGTACCCCGCGGGCGCCTCGACCAGGGCCGTCTCCAGCCGGCAGCCGTGCCAGGCGCGCCGCGCGACCGCCGGGTCGACGGGCCCGGGCGTCGTGGCCGCCGCCGCCCCGGACGCGGTCACCGGGGTGCCGGGCAGGAGCAGGACCAGGCGCCGGCCCCGCACCGTCAGCAGGTACCGGCGCGGCTCGTCCCCCGCCAGCCCCAGTTCGGCGGCCAGGTCCGCCCCGTCCGCCTCGGTGAGCACCCCGGCCGGGTCGGCCGGCTCCACGAGCAGCAGGGTCGGCCGGGCCGGGATGTCGACGCCCAGCTCGCGGCACCGGTCGGCCCACGCGCCGGCGGACGCCTGCCGGCCGACGAGCAGGTCGTCGAGGAGTTCGCGCAGGGCCCGGCCCCGGTCGCCGGTGAGGCGTTCGGCGGCGGAGGTGTAGCCGGAGTACACGGCCTCGGACAGGGCGTCGATGCTGGCGAGCCACAGCCGGGTGAGCGCCAGGGTGTCGGCGACGTCGAGGCTGCCCCGGCCCCGGCCGACGACGATGTCGATGGCGAGGGTGGCGGCGACCCGGTAGGCGCGCAGCACGGCCGGGAGGGGTCTGCCGTCGGCGGCCCTGGCCGCCCCGATCCCCCGGAACCGGGCCAGGTCCGCGTCGTCGAGCGCCCCGTCGCGCACCCACAGGTCCACGACCCGGGTCAGGGCCCAGCCGGCGATGGCCCGGACCTCGGCGAGCTGGGCGGGGGCCAGGCGCTGGTAGGCGGGGATCCGGCCCTGGACGGCGGCCGCCAGCTCCTCGCCGATCGCGGCCAGCTCGGCGGACACCTCCCGCTGGACGGCCAGCCGCTCCCGTACACCCATGGCTTTATCATGCACTGATAAGCGGGGCCGGCCTACTTGTAGCCGAACATCTGGGTCCAGTAGTACCGGTAGGAGCCGCCGGTGGCCCGGCCGACGCCCATCGCCTTGGACGAGCAGTTCAGGATGTTCGCCTTGTGGCCCGGGGAGTTCATCCACTGCTTCATCGTGCCCTCGGCGGTGGCGTTGCCGGCCGCGATGTTCTCCGAGGACGGCTCGTTGTAGCCGGCGGCCTTGGCCCGGTCCCAGGGGCTGACGCCGTCGGGGGTGTCGTGCGAGAAGTAGTTGCGGGCCACCATGTCGGCGCTGTGGTCGTAGGCGGCCTTGCCGAGCTTCGTGTCGTAGTGCACGGGCCCGCAGCCGGCCTCGGCGCGGCGCTGGTTGACGAGGACCAGGATCTGGTTCTCCAGCGAGCCGGTCGCGGCGGGCTTGGGCGGTGCGGTGGTCGGCTTCTTCGTCGGGCTCGGGCTCGGAGTGGGGCTCGGGGTGGGCGATACGGACGGCGTCGGGTTCACGTCCATCCGTGCCTCCTGGACCTCCGGTGCCGTGGCCTGGGTGCCGGCGTTCGCGGCGCCGTTCTGGCCGGGGCGCAGGGCGTAGGCGCCGACGCCGCCGAGGGCGAGCACGATCGCGACGGCGGAGGCCGCGCCGACCAGGCCGTTGCGGCTCGGGCTGGCGTGCCGGGCCGCGGCGTTCTCGGTGAGCGGGGTCCGGGCGGCGACGGGTACGGGGGTGCCGGCCGGGCCGGACAGGGCGGCGTCGGCGGCGGCGTACAGGGCGATCAGGAGGGTGGCCGAGCCGACCCGGGCGCCGAGTCCCCGGCACGCGGCGCAGCGCCGGATGTGGTGGTCCACACTGGACCGCTGCCGGGCGGAGAGCCGGGAGCTGCGCTCCACCAGGGCGTCGAGGCCGTCGCACCGGCCGTGCTGGCGGGCGACGAGCAGGGTGCGGACGGCGTTGCCGAGGGCCGAGCGGGTCCGGTGCACGAGGACGGAGGCGTGCGCGCGGCCGACGCCGAGCACCTGGCCGATCTCGGCGCTGGACAGGTCCCAGCGGACGGACAGTTCCAGGACGGCGCGCTGGCGGGGCTCGAGGCCCTGGGCGGCGGTCCAGACCAGGGCGGCGGCCTCGCGCTGTTCGGCGACGGTGTCCGGGTTGGCCCCGGGCGCGTTGTCGACCACGTCCGGGACGTCGGCGACCGGGGTCGGGCCGGCGTGCCGGAACTGCTCCATCGCGCGCCGGTAGGCGATGCCGAACAGCCACGATTTCACGGCCGCCGGGTCGCGCAGGCCGGACAGGTCGCGCCAGGCGACGAGGAAGCAGTCCTGCACCACGTCCTCCGCGAGGTGCCGGTCGCCCGTCAGTCGCGTGACGAAGCCCAGCAACTCCGGAGAGTGACGGGCATACAGTTCGCCAAACGCGCCGCGGTCCCCGAAGGACGCGGCGGTGGCCAGTGACGCGTCGGTCTGCATCTGGTACCTCCCGGCTCGTTACGGTCGTCGACACTACGTCGTGTGACGGGCCCGGGGATTACGCCCAGTGCGCCAACTTCTTTTTCAGTCTTCAGTCCGGGCCCGCTCAGGGCCTCCCACAGGTGTGATGACCGACTTGACCGACATCGGCGTTTCAGACCACCACGTGCACGAAGAGGTACACCGGGCGGTAGCTGGCGAAGTACGACCGGCCCGCCTCGTCGACCATCTTCCACCCGGCCCAGAAGGTGCCCGGAGTGGGCGGGGCCAGCACCGGCACGCTGATCATCACCTTCTCCCCCGGGTCGGTGTCCCCGATCGGCACCCGCTCCGGCATCAGCCCGCCGGGGGTGTGCTGCGCCTGGAGGTACCGGTTGCGCCACGCCACCGACCCGGCGTTCTCCAGCGACCAGACCTTCACGAACCGGGAGTTGACCCGCACCCGCGTCCCGTCGGGGATGGTCACGTCGCCCAGGAACTCGCTGGAGTCGCCGACGACCAGCGTCCCGGCGGCGGGCCCGGGTTCCGGAACGGTTCCGGCCCCGGGTTCCGGCGCCCGCCCGAGACTGACCGCGATCCGGGCGGTCACCCCGCCGAACGCCAGGGACACCGAGCCCTCCACCATCCGGCGCAGCAGCCCCACCACCCCGGGCTCCCCCGCCGCGTTTCCCAGCCGCTCCCAGCGGACCCGCCACTCGGCCTCGTCGCCGCCGCACACCCGGACGAACTCGCGGGTCGTCTCCCACGACGGGTACCTCGACCCGCTCGCCGCCTCGAACAGCGTGGTGTGCGAGATCCGGCCCGACCGGCCGGCCATGGTCCGGAACGACGGGTTGCCCGCGTCGGTCCTCAGCTCCCGCAACAGCCCCGCCAGCCGCGCGACGTCCTCCGTCGACCGCCTGTCCATGCGCACCTCGCACAGTTGTCAGATCGTGTCAGAACCTGTCGAACGGCACCCCGTCCCGATCATCGTGATTGGACCATGGCCCACCCGGCGTGACCAGCCGGCGGGCCTGCCACTTTTCGTGACTGGAGGCGGAGCACATGCACCGGAGACTCACCGTGGGACTGTTGGCCGTGGCGTGCGCGGCGGCGGGGCTGGCGTTCACCGCGGGCCCCGCGCAGGCGGCGGCCACCTACCCCGTGAAGACCACACTGGACGGTCGGACCGTGAAGGACCCGGAGGTGCCGGTCGGCAGCCAGCGGGTCGCGGACAGGTACCTGGCGGGCAGTTCGGTCACCATCGTCTGCCAGGACGACGGGCCCAGCTACGGCGGCAGTTCGCTGTGGGACCTGACCAGCGACGGGCTGTACGTGCCCGACGCGTACGTGAAGACGGGCTCCTCGGGGCGGGTGATGGGGGCGTGCGCGATCCCGAGGTCGTTCCCCGCCAAGGTGACCCTGAACGGGCGGCGGAACAAGGGCGACGCGGCCGACGCGCCCGGCTCCGTGGTGGACCGGTACCCGGCGGGCGGCACCGTGCCCATCGTGTGCCAGGCGGTGGCCGGGGGCGCGATCTGGGACCGGACGTCGCACAACCTGTGGGTGCCCGACGAGCAGATCAAGACCGGCACCACGGGGTACGTGTCCGGCCTGCCCCGCTGCGACACCGACGGCATGACCGGCGGCGGGGGCGGCTTCCCCGCCGACCCGAACGCCGCGTCGGCCGTGGCGTTCGCCCGCGCCCGGCTCGGGCACACCGACTGGAACAACCAGTGCGAACTGTTCGTGGAGCGCGCGCACGGCACCAGCGGCCGGTTCGCCACCGCGCTGGCGCACTACCGGTGGCAGCGCGACAACGGCCGGATCCACACGGGTTCGGTGCCGCCGGCCGGCACGGCGGTGTTCTTCACGTCCACGACCTCGGCCGGGCACGTGATGCTGTCGATCGGCAACAACAGCGCGATCAGCACGGGGCCGTCGGTGTACCAGACGAACTCGTTCCGGGAGCGCTCCGACTACCTGGGCTGGGCGTACGTGCCCGCCGGTTGGTGAGCCGGACTCCCGGGGTGGCAGGGGCGGCCCGGCGCGTCTAATGTCGGCCGGATGTCCCCGACCCACGAGGTGCTCGCCAGCGGCGGCCTGCTCACGAAGAGGTACCTGTCCTGGGACCGCGACGAGCACCGCCGGGAGTGGGCCGTGCTGTCCCTGGTGCACGCGCACACCCGGGACCTGGCCCCGCTCCCGGTGTCCGCCGACCTCGACGCGGACCCGCCGACGGTGACGATGAGCCTGCTGCCCGGGCGGCCGTTGTCGGGGGCGCTGTCGCCGGCCGAGCTCGACGGGCTGGCGGCGGCGCTCCGGGCACTGTGGTCGGTGCCGTGCGCGGACCTGCCGCCCCGCCGCGACGCCCCCGACGAGTTCGCCGGGATCGTCGCGGACCGCCTCGCCGCCGCCGACCGGCCCGCGGGCCTGGCCGGGGAGGCGTACGACGTGGCGCGGGCGTGGCTGCGGGGCGCGAAGTTCGGGCCGGGCCACACCGAGGTGCTCGGCGGCGCGGACCCGAACCTCGCCAACTACCTGTGGGACGGCGAACGGGTCCGGATCGTCGACTTCGAGGACGCGGGCCGGTCGGATCCGGAGATCGAGCTCGCGGACCTCGTCGAGCACCTGGAGGCGCGGGCCACGGACTGGTCGGCGTTCCTGGCCGGTTTCGACCCCGATCCCGACCGGTTGCTCGCCGGGCGCCGGCTGTTCGCCGCGTTCTGGCTGCACCTGTTGTTGCCCGGTGGCCTCGCGGCGGCCCGCAACCCGCCCGGCACCCTCGACCGGCAGGCGGCCAGGGTACTCACCCTCTTTATCAGTACCTGATAAATCGGTTGGGGGTTTGTGCGCACGGTGCTTGCTTCGCGGGGCCGCCGGGTCCAGGCTCGTGCGCATGGACGCTGACGTCATTGTCGTGGGAGCCGGCCTCGCCGGACTGGCCGCCGCCGCCGAGCTGGCCGACGCCGGCCGGTCGGTGATCCTGCTCGACCAGGAGCCGGAGTCCAACCTCGGCGGGCAGGCGCACTGGTCGTTCGGCGGGTTGTTCCTCGTCGACTCGCCCGAGCAGCGCCGGATGGGGATCCGCGACTCCCGCGACCTCGCCTGGCAGGACTGGCAGGGCAGCGCCGGCTTCGACCGGGACACCGACGACTGGGGCCGGCGCTGGGCGGAGGCCTACGTCGACTTCGCGGCCGGCGAGAAGCGGGCCTGGCTGCGGCAACAGGGCATCGGGTTCTTCCCCGTGGTCGGCTGGGCCGAGCGGGGCGGCTACACGGCCACCGGGCACGGCAACTCGGTGCCCCGGTTCCACGTCACCTGGGGCACCGGTCCCGGGGTGGTCGCGCCGTTCGAGCGCCGGGTCCGGGCCGGGGTGGCCAAGGGCCTGGTCACGTTGCGGTTCCGGCACCGGGTGGACGAGCTGACCGTCACCGGCGGCGTGGTCGACGGGGTGCGCGGCACGGTCCTGGAGCCGAGCCCCGCCGGCCGGGGCGAGCCGAGTTCGCGGGTGGCGGCCGGGGAGTTCGCGCTGCGGGCGCAGGCCGTGATCGTGACCAGCGGCGGGATCGGCGGCAACCACGACCTGGTCCGCAAACAGTGGCCGGCGCGGCTCGGCACCCCGCCGGCCCACATGCTGTCCGGGGTGCCCGCGCACGTGGACGGCCGGATGCTCGCGATCACCGGCGCGGCCGGCGGGCACCTGGTCAACGAGGACCGGATGTGGCACTACACCGAGGGCATCACGAACTGGGACCCGATCTGGGCGCGGCACGGCATCCGGATCCTGCCCGGGCCGTCCTCGCTGTGGTTCGACGCGACCGGCCAGCGGCTGCCGGTGCCGCTGTTCCCCGGGTTCGACACGCTCGGCACCCTGGAGCACATCATGGGCACCGGGCACGAGTACACGTGGTTCGTGCTCACCCAGAAGATCATCGAGAAGGAGTTCGCGCTGTCGGGCTCCGAGCAGAACCCCGACCTGACGGGCAGGAGCATCCGACAGGTACTGAAGCGGGTGCTGCCCGGCGCCCCCGGCCCGGTCGAGGCGTTCAAGAAGCACGGCCCGGACTTCGTGGTCGCCGACACCCTGCCCGAACTGGTCGCCGGCATGAACGAGCTCACCGACACCCCGCTGATCGACCTCGCCGACCTGGAACGCCAGATCGTGGCCCGCGACCGGGAAATGGCCAACACGTTCACCAAGGATCTCCAGGTCACGGCCCTGCGCGGGGCGCGCAACTACCGGGGCGACAAGCTCGTGCGGGTCGCCACCCCGCACCGGATCCTCGACCCCAAGGCCGGGCCGCTGATCGCCGTCCGGCTGCACATCCTCACCCGCAAGTCGCTGGGCGGGCTCCAGACGGACCTGTCCTCGCGGGTGCTGCGCGCCGACGGGACACCCCTGCCCGGGGTGTACGCGGCCGGGGAGGTCAGCGGGTTCGGCGGCGGCGGGGTGCACGGGTACCGGTCGCTGGAGGGAACGTTCCTCGGCGGGTGCCTGTTCACCGGGCGGACGGCGGGGCGGGCGGCGGCGGAGGCCACGGGGTAGGCGCCCGGACCGGACGTGGGGCCGGTCCGGACAGGTGGCGGCCGGCCCACGGGGACGGCCGCCACCACGCTACCGCCGGTACTGCGCCGGCTGACCCTTCGTCCCCGGGTCCTCGTACGCCCCGACCCGGCCCCGGTCCACGTGCCAGGTGGACACCGTGCCCATCGCGGCGTTCGGGTCCGCGCGGTCCGCGGTGACCCGCATGTGGGTGGTCCAGCGCTGCGGGGTCACCTCGTACAGGTCGTAGCCGTACCGGTTGCCCTCGAAGTACTGCAGGTGCGGGTTGCCCGCGCCCATCTTCGGGCCGTTGGTCGCGTTCCACGAGGACGAGTACGCGCTCGACGTGATCGAGTGCGCGACGAACTCGGTGCCGATCACCGGCGAGGACGTGTTGTCGAAGTCCGGCCGCAGGTCCTGCACGAACGCGCTGTGCCAGTCGCCCGTGATGGTCACGAAGTCGGCGAGCCCGGCCTGGTGCGCCCGGGTCAGGATGTCCTTGCGCTCGGCGAGGAACCCGTCCCACTGGTCGGTGAACATGTAGCCGCCGCCCGGACCCGAGCGCAGCTGGCCGAGCATGATCGAGTTGGCCCAGCAGTGCCAGCCGCCCGAGCGGTGCTCGATCCTGTCGATCAGCCAGTTCTTCTGGGCCGCGCCGAGGATCGTGCCACCGGTGATGTTCTGCGCGGACCGGTACTGGCGCAGGTCCAGCACGACGAGTTCCAGCAGGTCGCCCCACTGCCGGTACCGGTAGATCTGCGGGTCGGGCAGCGCCGAGTCCTCGCCGTCGATCCGCAGCGGCATGTTCTCGTACCAGGCCTGGTAGGCCGCCGCCCGGCGCGCCACGAACGGCGCTCCCCCGGACGAGCCCGAGTAGTCGTTGACCACCTCGTGGTCGTCCCAGGTGAGGAACCACGGGTGGGCGGCGTGCGCGGCGCGCAGCAGCGGGTCACCCTTGTAGAGGGCCTGCGCCTTGCGGTAGTCGTTCAGGGTGTACTGGGTGCCCAGTTCCGTACCCTCGTAGGTGTAGTCGCCCAGGTGCACGACGAAGTCGAGGGCGGTGTCGGCGGCGATCTCCCGCATGCCGGAGTACTCGCCGGACTGGTAGTTCTGGCAGTTCAGCGACGCGAACCGCACCTTGTTCAGCGCCCCGACCGGAGCCGTCCTGGTCCGGCCGACGACGCTCTTCTTGCCGAGCGCGGAGAACTGGTAGTGGTAGCGCTGCCCGGCGCCGAGCCCGCGCACCGGCACGTGCACGCTGTGCCCGAGCAGCACGCTCGCCGCCACCGAACCCGAGGCCACGACCTGGGTCATGCCCGGGTCGGTGGCCACGGCCCAGTCGACCTGCACGATGTCCGCGAGGGGCTGGACGTCGGCGAGCGGCTCGGGGGCCAGCCGGGTCCACAGCACGACGCTGGTGGGCAGCGGGTCGCCGGAGCCGACACCCAGGGTGAACGGCGCCGGGTCCCAGCTGGCCCCGAGCGCGGCCGCGGCGGCGTGCGCGGCGACCGGGCCCAGGTTCGGCATCAGCGGCCAGGCCGCGCCCATGGCCCCGGCGGCGAGCGCGCCCCGGAGGAGGTCACGACGGTGGACGGTCATCAGGCTGCTCCGATGGTGAGGTGGAGGGCGTCGGCGTACCCGTCGTTGGCGGTGCCGGAACCGTCGCGGGTGAACAGGAGCAGGACCCGGGCGGTCCGGCTTCCCGGGGGCACGGTGCCCTGGGCGGTGCGCTGGAGCAGGCCCGACCTGCTGCTCCGCTCGGCGGCGGTCACGGGGCCGAGGACGACCACGCCCAGCGGGGGCCCGTCGGCCGGCAGGAACTCCACGGACAGCCGGACGCCGTCGTTCTGGGTGGCGTACCCGCCGAGCCAGCCGCCGAACGTGAACCGGGACCGCCCGGCGTCGATGTCGGCGGTGCCCGGGAGCGTGATCAGCTGCGCGAGCCGGGTGCGGACCGAGTTGCCGCCGGTGAGGAAGTTGGTGCCCCGGTCCGACGGGCCGGGGTCGCTGGTCGTCGGGTAGCCGGAGGCGCCGTATCTGACCACCGCCGCCGCGCCCTCGACGGTCGTCCAGCCGGGGATCTGCGGGCTCGGCGTGCCCGTGCCGCCGGCGCTGGCCTCGCCGGAGCCGTTGACGATCAGGTTCGACACCGTCGGGCCGCCGATCGTGAGGGTCAGGGACAGGCCGTCGGCGTACCCGTCGTTGCTGGATCCGCCGGAGCGGGTGAACACCAGGGTCAGACGGGCCGTGCGGCTGCCGGCGGGCACGGCCCCGGTCGCGGTGCGCGCCCACAGCCCGGTGGCGTCGCCCCGGTCCGCCGGGGTGACCGGGCCGATCGCGGCCGTGGCCAGCACCTGGTTCGACGCGGACAGGAACTCGGCGGTCAGCGACGCGTCGTCGGCCTGCGAGGACCAACCCCCCAACCAACCACTCAGGGTGTACCGCGCCCGGCCCGCGTCGATCTCCGCGGTGTCCGGCAGGGTCACGTCCTGGGAGCTGCGGGACTTCGCGGCCGTCCCGCCGGTGAAGAACGCGGTGCCCCGGTCGGGCGGGCCGGGGTCGGTCGGGGTGGGGTAGCCGCCGCCCGCGTCGTACCTGGTGACGGCCATCGCGCCCTGGAGGCTGGTCCAGCCGCTGGAGCCGGACTCGGCCCCCGGATTGACGAGAAGGTTGGGAGTTGTGTGCACAGCGTCTCCGACAGTAGAGGTGAACTCATCCCAGCTTCCAGGCATGATGGACGCTGTTCAATTCCCTGTCGGTCAACGTTGTATGAACAACTGTCGGGTAGCCAGGCGCGGATCCGGCCATCCTGTGCACACGTGCGCCGCGCACACGCGTGCGGGGGCCGACCCGGATGGGCCGACCCCCGCACGTTCGTCGAACGGCTACGACACCGTGAGGGCGGCGTCGTCGATGACGAAGTTGGTCACGAGGGAGACGTCCTCGGTACCGGTGAAGGTGATCGTCACGGTCTGGCCCGCGTACGCGGCCAGGTCGAACGTCTTCTGCGCGTACCCGGTGGCCTTGTTCAGGTTGCTGTACGTGGCCAGGGTGGCGCTACCGACCTTGACGGTCAGCTTGTCGTACTGCACCGAGGTGGTGGTCTCGGTGGTGTCGATGTGCAGCCAGAACGACAGGCTGTAGCTGGCGCAGCCGACCGGGACCGCCACCTGCTGCGACAGGGTGGTGGTGTTGGTGCTGCCCTTGCCGCCCAGCAGCGCGAGCTTGGTGCCGCCGTGCGCCGGCTGCGCGGTGGTGCCCGCGCGGATCACGCCGGTCGACGCGGTCCACGGGGTGGCCGTGGCGTCCTCGAAGCCCGGGTTGCCGAGCTTCTGGCCCGCGCCGGTGCAGCCGGGGCCGCCGTTGACGGTCAGGCTGTACGTCGCGGTGTGGGTGGCCGTACCGGTCCCGGTCACCGTGATCGTGTAGGTGCCCGGCGCGGCCGAGGACGTGGTCGCGACGGTCATCGTGGACGACGCGCCCGAGGTGACCGACGAGGGGCTGAAGCTCACGGTCACGCCGGCCGGCGCGCCGCTCGCGGTCAGGTTCACGGTCTGCGCGTTACCCGAGGTGGTGGCCGTGTTCACGGTCGAGGTCGCCGAGGCGCCCGGGTTGACAGCGCCCGACGCCGGGTTCAGCGCGAGGGAGAAGTCGTTCGACGGCGTGCCGGAGCACGTCGGGTCGGCGGTCTGCGCCGGAACGCTGACCGCGTCCCACGCGGCCTTGGTCTTGTTGAACAGACCACAGGTCGAGTCGAGGTTCTTCGCGGCGGTCAGGGTGCCGGTCCGGTACTTCGCGTGGGTCTGGCCCGACACCTTGGTCAGCATGGCGCCGTAGAAGATCTTGCCGGCGTTCTGGATGCCCATGCCCGTGAGGGTGGTGTTGTTGCAGGTCGGGCTGACCGGGCCGCCGGCCGGGTTGGTGCCCTGCGACATCAGGTAGAACCAGTGGTTCAGCGGGCCGGCCGCCGCGTGCACCTCGGTGTTCGGGATGGCCGAGGAGTAGCAGTTCGGGTGGTTGTTGACCAGCGACGGGTTGGCCATGTTGCGGATCGGGCCGTTGCCGGAGAGGTTGATCTTCTCGCCGACCAGGAAGTCCGGGTCGTCGTACGGGGCGGCCTGGTTGGCGTACGCCTCGGTCAGCGCGCCGAAGATGTCACCGGTGGCCTCGCCGAGCCCGCTCTCGTGGTTGGCGCCACCCGGCGTGTTCGAGTCGATCGCGTGCCCGTACTCGTGGCCGACGACGTCCATGGAACCGATCCACGAGCCGGCGTTGTTCTTGCCGATGGACACGAACGAGCCGTTCCAGGTCGCGTTGATGGCGTTGAGGCCCACCTTGACCGGGAACCCGGTGCCGTTGCCCTTGAAGCCGCTGCGGCCCAGCCAGGACGAGAGCATGTCCCATTCCTTCTGCGCCGCGTACAGGGCGTCGACGCAGCCGGTCTCCTTGCTGGTGCCGTCCCCGTTGCCCCAGTTGTCGTCCGGGCCGGAGAACACGGTGTTGGTCGAGTAGTCCTGACACTCGACGCCCGTGCGGGTCGGGTCCTTCATCGTGTACGTGGCGCCGGACTGCGTCGTGTCGAAGGCGAGGGGGTTCGGGCCGCTCCACTTCGCGGTACCCGAGCCGGACACCACGTCGTCGTGCTTCGAGAGGACCTTGCCGGTCTGCGCGTCGACCCACACGTGCAGGTGGCTCGGCGACGTCTCGGTCAGGCCGGTCATCGTGGTCTCCCACGCCAGTCGGGTGCTGTCCCCGCGGACGAGGACGACGAGCCGGCTGGAGTCGACCCGGTCCACGCTGGCCAGCTGGCCGCGCGAGGTGGCCTCGGCCGCGGCGGCGGTGACCGACGGGGTGACCGACACGTCGATCCGGGACGAGGTCGCCGAGGTGGTGCCCCGGACCCGGCCCTGGGCGTCGGCGAGCACGACAGCGTCGCCCCCGACGACCGGGAGGCCCCGGTAGGTGCGGTCGTAGTCGATCGCGAACAGGCCGTTGACCCACGGGGTCACCGAGCGCTGCGCGTACGCCTCGAACGGGCCCTTGGCCAGGGCGTCGAGCCCGCTGGCGGCGGCCCGGTCGGCGGCGGACACGGCGAGCGAGCGAGCGTCACCGAGGTTGTGGTCGGTGGTGTTCGTCGCGGTGGCGGGGGCGGCGGCGAGGGTGAGCGCCACTCCCGCGAACACGGCCAGGGATAGCCCGGCCGTCATCGTTCTGCGCTTCATGCATTTCTCCCTTGAGGGGTGAGAGACCGCGCGTGTGCGGCAAATACATCGAAGCAGTTGCATGTTTAACGGAACCGTAACGAAGGCTTATGTTGTCCATAGGAATTCGGGGTCCGACCTCTTCGGACACCCCGGACCTCACGGGGCCGTGCGGCCCACCAGACGCTCGTAGCGCTGCCGGGCCGCCTGGGGGGTGCCGAGCCCGAGGCCGAACGCGATCTGCTGCCAGGTCAGGCCCCGCCCCCGGGCCAGCTGGAGCAGGCCCATCTCCAGCTCGTCCACGCCCGCCCGCACCCGGGGGATCAGGGTCAGCGCGGCCACGAGGTCGTCGGCGTCGACCTCCGGGGCACCCTCGGCCGCCGGGCCGCCGGCCGCGCCGCGCACGACCCGCTCGACGGCCTCGACCGGCTCCAGGGTGAGGCCGAGCTGGTCGAGCCACGGGTTGGCGGGCGGGGCGGCGGAGTGCCGCTCGCTGATCCGCTGGAGGGCGGCGAACTCGCGCCAGGACCGGTTCTGCTCGGGGTCGGGCGCGGTGAAGGGGTTCTCGGTCATGCGTCCACCCTGACGGAGTACACCCATTGTTGTCAACTAAACGTTGTGAACGATCTGTTTAAGTGAGCACGGCCACCCGCGACGGATACGATCCGTGGATGGACAAGCCCACCCCCGCCGAGGTCGCGGCGGCCGCCGGCCGGACGATCCCCGACGTGCTGGCCCCCGACCTGGACGTGCTGTTCTGCGGCATCAACCCGGGCCTGTGGTCTGCGGCCGTCGGGCACCACTTCGCCCGGCCCGGCAACCGGTTCTGGCCCGCGCTGCACCGCTCCGGGTTCACGCCGGAGCAGCTGTCCCCCATCGACAGCGGCACCCTGCCCGCGTACCGGCTCGGCCTCACCGACCTGGTCGCGCGCGCCTCCGCCCGGGCCGACGAGATCGGCTACGAGGAACTGGTGGCCGGCGGGAAGAGCCTGGTCACGAAGCTGGAGGAGTACCGGCCGGCGTGGCTGGCGGTGCTCGGCGTGGGTGCGTACCGGTGGGCGTTCGGCACCCCGGCCGCGACGGTCGGCCCGCAGCCCGCGCCCCTGGGCGACACCCGGGTGTGGGTGCTGCCCAACCCCAGCGGGCTCAACGCGCACTACACGTTGGAGCGGCTGGTGGAGGAGTTCGGGAAGCTGCGCGCGGAAGTGGGCGCGGCGGGGTAGCGCGCCCGGGTCGCCTAGCCGGCCAGCCGGTGCACGCTCACCGCGTACGGCCCGTCTTCGTAGGGCGCGCCCTCCCAGGTCGCGTACCGCTCCGTGGGGAGCAGGCCCGCGTCGGCGCACCAGGTGTCGTAGGCGGCGAGGTCCACGGGGGCCGACGCCAGGGGAAGGTGCGCGGGGTCGAGGCCGAAGCCGGCGACCAGCAGGCCGCCCGGTCGCAGGTGCGCGGCGAGCCGGGCGACGGCGTCCGGTTCCGTGCCGGGGGCCAGCAGCGGCACCACGTTCCCGGCGGCCACCACGAGGTCGAAGTCGCGGACGGGCAGGTCGAGGTCGGTGAGGTCCGCGAGGACCCAGCGCAGGTCGGGGGCCGCACGGCGCGCCTCCGCGAGCATGGAGGCGTCGAGGTCCACGCCGACGCACGCGTACCCGAGCTCGGTGAGGCGGACCGTCACCCGGCCCGTGCCGCAGCCGGCGTCGAGCACCCGGGACCCGGGCGGCACCAGCCGGGCGCACAGCCGCGCCTCGCCGTGCACGTCGGCCCCCGAGGCGGCCAGGTCGGCGAACCGCGCCGCGTACCGCACTCCCGGGTCCCCGCCCGCTACCTCGCTCCAGCGACTCATGGGCTGACCGTACCGTGCACGACGAGTTCCGAGGCGGATACGTAGGTGCAGGCCGAGAACGCGCCGGGGCAGGTCCCGCCCGCGTCGGCCAGCTGGTTGCCGGCCATCGTGAACCGCACCCACCGGACCCCCGCCCCGGTGCCGGCGGCCAGCGGCACGGCGGTGGGCCGGTTGCGGTCGGCGATCCCGAAGTGCCCGCTGGCGGCGGCGCGCCAGGTGACCCCGTCCGCCGAGGTCTCCAGCCGGTAGTCGCCGACCGAGCCGCTGGGGCCGACCCCGCAGGCGGCGGCCGGGTCGACCGTGACCTCGGTGACGTCGACGGCGGCGGGCAGGCCGAAGGTCATGACCCGCGGTTCGATCCCGCCGGGTACGGCCACCGCGTCGGCCACCCAGCCGCTGCCCAGGGACTGGTCCAGCAGCCCGCCCGGCCCGCAGCCGTCGCCGGAGTAGTCGTCGCCGGTGAACGCGCCGACGGTCGCGCCGCCGGAGGTCGCGGCCCAGTCGCGGCGCAGCGCCCAGTCCCGGGTGTTGGGGCCGGCGGCCACGGTCAGCGGGTCACCGGAGCGGTCGTAGCCGGGCGCGGTGGCGAACACGGCCGGGTACCGACCGGGGCGGATGTTGCGGACCTGGTACGTGCCGTCGCCGTCGGCCACGCCCACGTACCCGCCGGCCACGGTCTGCCGGTGCCCGCCGAACACGACGGTCGCGCCGGACAGCGGCTTGCCGGTCCCCGCGTCGGTCACGGTCCCGGTCAGGGTGCCCGGGTTCCCGGCCGGCGGCGGGGTGCTGAAGTCCTCGACGGGCGCGGTGTCGTCCACGTCGTACGTGCCGGCGTACCAGCCCATCCCGCGCGCCGCGAACACCTTCCAGATCGCGGCCGTGTTCCGTCCGCCGGAGACGAGCCGGTCGGCGCGGAGGATCGCGTTGCGTTCGTCCAGGTAGGACGGGTTGGCCGGGGACAGTTCCATGGCCCGGGTGACGAGGTTGCGGGTCAGCGGGCCGCCGAGCGCGGTGCGCAGGTCCCACAGGGTCTCGGCCCAGATCTCGCCGTCGGCGTGCGACTCGGGCCGGCCGGCGACCTTCGCGTACCGGCCGTAGGTGTACCCGCCCTCCGGGCACGCCTTCGAGATCCTCCCGACGGCGCAGTCCAGCGGCTGGGTGCGCAGGGCGTCCTTGCCGTGGCTGATGTAGCGCCCCATGGCCACGTCCCCGTCGGCGGCCGTGTCGGTGACGTCGCCCTGGCTGACCAGCAGGTCCATCGCGTACCAGTCGCTCCACGCCTCACCCAGCGCGGTCGCCTGGAGGCCGCCGAGGGTGGACACCCCGTTGACGTCGACCACGAGCCGGTTGGACAGCCCGTGCGCGTACTCGTGGTAGACGATGTCGGCCACGTCCCCGGAGTTGGCGGCCACGTACGGGTCGTCCTGGAACAGGTACATCCGCATCCGGGGCGGGGTGCCGTCCGGGTAGGTGGACATGTTGGCGTTGTTGCGGTGGTCGGCGTCGGGCAGGCCGTCGAGGGTGGCCGCGCCGTCGAGGGCCGCGATCGTCACCGCGTCGCCGTCGCGGCCGTCGAAGTTGCCTGCGGCCCGGGAGAAGCCGATCGGGGCGGCGGCGAGGTGGTCGTGGAAGACCCCGGCGAAGTAGAGGAGCTGGACGGCGTTCTGCGCCGCGTTGCCCTGCCAGGACTTCGCCTTCGCCGGATCCCACGTGCACGGGTACGCCGCCGCGCACGGCGTGCCGACCGCCTTGTTGGTGTCCCGGAACGGGTAGTGGAACCTCCCCGGGGCGCTCGGTCCGATCTCCTCGGCCGGGGCCGCCTCGCCGTCGTCGTCGAGGTCGAGGTGGACGTGGGCGACGTTCCCGTTCAGGGTCCTCGCGCCGGCCGGGAGCCAGCCGGGGCCGGTCAGGTCGCGGACCTGCTGTTTCCCGCCCTTCGGCGCGCCCGGGTGGTTCGACCAGGCCAGGCCGGTGTCGTGCTGCCGCAGGTCGCGCCGGAACAGGATCCGCCCGGTGTCGGCGTCGACCACGTGCAGGTAGCTCTCGGCGCGCAGGATGGTGCGCCAGGCGAGCCGGGGGCCCTCGGCGGTGGGGAACACGACGAGCTGGGTGTCGGCGGGGGCGTCCGACGTGCCGGACACGTCGCGGACGGCCGTGGCACCGGCCTCGGCGGCGGTCAGGCGGGGCGCCGGGAGGCTGGTCGGCAGCAGCCGGACCGGGGCGCCGTCGACCTGGGCGAGCCGGCCGTCCCGGGACACGTGCGCGCGGACCCCGTTGCCGAACACCGGCACGTCCCCGACGTGCTGGGTGAAACTCAGATGACGGGTACCCTCCGGGTCGGTGTGCTCCCGGCCGAGCCTCAGCGCCGCCACCTCCCGGGGCGACAGTCCGAACAGGTCGGGATGGTCGCGGAGGTAGTTCAGCGCGACCGTGGCGGGTTCGGCGCGGCCCGGCCCGGTCAGGAACCCGTCGAGCGGGGCGACGAGCCGCGGCGTACCCGTCAGGGGGTCGATCCCGATCTCGTCGGGGGCGGTGCGGACCGTGGTGGCCTCGGGTCGCGCGGTGATCCGGCGGGCGTCGTAGTCGCCGGCCCGGGCCCCGGGCTCCGGCGGGGTCCACGCGCCGGGGAGCACCCCGGGCGGGGCGGCCGGCGGCGCGGCGCTGACGGGGGCGGCGGACAGTGCCGCGCCGAGGAGGGCGGTGACCAGGACGGTGACGGCCGCCCGCCGCGTCCGGGGTGTACGCATGGCGCCTCCTCATCCAGTTTCGCACACTCTATTACCGAATAAGGTGATTCTCGGAGGAGAACACGCGGGGGTGGCCATTCCCCGACGGCGCCCCGGGTCGCGGCGTAGAAAAGGGAGGTGAGGTACCGCGACCGCGAACACGCCGGGCTCGTCCTCGCCGAACTCGTGGCCGCCGAGGCCGACCTCGGCCCGGAGCCGCTGGTCCTCGGCCTGGTCCGCGGCGGGGTACCGGTGGCCGCCGCCCTCGCCGGCGCGCTGCGCCTCCCGCTGGACGCGCTCGTGGTCCGCAAGCTCGGCGTCCCCGGGGCCCCGGAGGTCGCGTTCGGGGCGCTCGGCCCGGGCGGGGTCCGGATCATCAACGAGGACATCGCGGTGCACCTCGACGAGCGGGAGATGGCGACCGTCGAACGGCACGAGGCGGCGGAACTGGTCCGCCGCGAGGACCTCTACCGGGCCGGCCGGCCGCCGCCCCGGCTCGGGGGCCGCACCGCCGTGATCGTGGACGACGGCCTGGCCACCGGGGCCACCGCGCGGGCCGCCGTCGCGGTCGCCCGGACCCTGGGCGCGGAGCGGGTGGTGGTGGCCGTGCCGGTCGGCTCCCCGGAGGCCATGGACCTGGTGCTGGCGGAGGCCGACGGCGTGATCTGCCCGGAGGTGCCGTGGCAGTTCCTCGCCGTCGGCCTGGGGTACGAGGACTTCGAGCAGGTCACCGATGCGGAGGTGCTCGAACTCCTGGCCGCCGGACACGCGCCGGCCCCGTGACCCGGGCTCAGACCAGGCGGAACCGCACGCACACCACCCGGGACCGGTCGTCGACCTCCTGGCCGCGCTTCGCCCAGTACTCCTCGTAGGTGCGCCGCCACTCCGCCACGGACGTGAACCCCTCGCCGAGCGCGTCCGCGAACTCCCAGGTCACCTCCCCGAGCCGGGTCAGCTCCACGTCGGTCACCTCGACCTCCGCGACCCGGTCCCCGACGTCGTCGACGAGCACGAGGCGCTCCCCGACGTGTTCGGGCCGCTCGGCCTCGTCCAGGTAGTCCAGGTCCATCAGGCCGGCCGTGGCGCGCTTGCGGCCGAGCAGCACCAGGGCGTTGAGCCGGGTGCGCAGGTCACCGGGCGTGCCGAGGTCCAAGGTGCGCAGTCCGTCGATTCTCCCCCACATGGCTCGTCAGCCTACGGGACCGGCGACGGTAGGGACTCTGTCCAGAACAACCCCGAACTCCCTTGTGTACGCCGCGAGCACCTCGTCGGGCGCCAGGACCCGCTCGGTCCGGTCGTCGCCGGCCGTGTGGATCAGGGTCGAGCCGCTCAGGGTGACCCGGCCGGTGTCGGTGAGCCGGGAGCAGACGAGCGACCGGGTGAAGTGCGATTCGGGCGAGGTCTGCTGGTACCAGCACGTCGGGGCGAAGTCGGCCAGCGCGCGGGGCCGGGCCTCCAGCCGGTACTCGGGGCGGCCGTCGCGGAGCACGTCGGTGTCGCCGAACTCGGCCGGGACCAGCCGGAACACCCCGTCCGGGTCGGCCTGGTCGCCGGGCACGTCGAGGCTGAGCGGGTAGTGGCTGTGCCGGCCGAACCCGACGTCGACGAGCCACAGCCCCTCGGCCCGCACCGCCAGGGCCATGTGGTCGAACGGCGGACCGAACCCGGAGCCGCCGTGCACCTTCGCCGACAGCAGGGTCACCGGGAAGCCGAGCCCGGTGAGCAGGGCGGCGAACAGCCCGTTGAGCTCGTAGCAGAAGCCGCCGCGCCGCCGGGTGACGATCTTGTCGTAGAGCGCGTCCTCGTCGAGGCTGACCGGTTCGCCGAGGTGGATGCTGAGGTTCTCGAAAGGAACGGCGCGCAGGTGCCGCACGTGCAGCTCCCGCAACGCCGCCCCGTCGACCCGCTCGGGGCGGGCCGCGTCCATCCGGTCCAGGTACGCGTCGATCTGTCGCTCGTCCACCCGGTCATGCTAGGCGGGCGGGGCGTCGCGTACCCCGAAAGGGTCCGGTCTTTCCGCACTGACCAGCCGGAACGTCAGCGCGATCGTGCTCCCGCGCCGCGCCCCGGTCAGGACGAGCCGGGCGGTGAGCGGCCCGGGGTCGCCGGTCCGGGCCGGCCGTCCCGGGCAGCCGTGGTGCGTCACGGGCGGCCACCCTCGCATCCAGCGCCCCCGAGGCGCTGGCCCACGCGGTGCGCGACAGTGCCGACCACCGCACACCTCCCCCGTTCCGGGCGCCGCCCGCTCGACGCCCCGTCAGTGTGCCGACCCGCGCTTACATCCGACTTACACGCGGACTCCACGCCCCCTTGAACGCGTTCAAAAGGGCCCCGCCGCACCCTCTCGAACGCGTTCGACCGAGGGGTGGCGGAGCCGTCGATCCTCGTTCACCGTCGCATCAGGACAGTGGAACACCTCATTCATCCCTTGTGGACCGAACCACCATTGACGCGGGTGTGCGCGCATCGCTACCTTGCGTTGTCGGTGCCCGAAATGCCACGACGCCGGCCTTCACCCTCCCGGAAGGACCCAGACGTGCGACTCGAGAACGCGAACCCACTCACGCCCGACGACCTGACACTCCTGCTGTTCGGCGCCGCGGCGTTCCAGCAGCTCAGGGCCGGTTGTGAGCTCGGCCTCTTCGAGCTGCTGCACGCCGAACCCGGCCGGACCCGCGAGGAGATCGCCCGCCGTCTGCACCTCGCCGACCGGGCCGTGGACACCCTGCTGCTCGGCACCACGAGCCTGCGGCTGACCACCCTGAGCGCCGGCTCGTACAGCAACTGCGCCGTCGTGGACGCCCTGTTCGCGTCCGGCGACTGGGACCGGTTCGCGCACGTCGTCGGCTTCGAGCAGTACGTCGTCTACGCCGGCCAGGTCGACTACACCGAGTCCCTGCGCGCCAACGCCAACGTCGGGCTGCGCCGGGTGCCCGGCGAGGGCCCGGACCTGTACCACCGGCTCGCCGAGGACGAGTTCCTGGGCGGCGTGTTCTACCGGTACATGCGGTCGTGGTCCGAGCTGGCCAACCGGTCCCTCGTGGAACGGGTCGACTTCGACTCCGTGTCCCGGGTGCTCGACATGGGCGGCGGCGACGGGGTCAACGCGCTCGCGCTGGCCGAGGCGTACCCGCACCTGTTCGTCACCGTCGTCGACCTCCCCGAGAACCTGCACGTGGCCCGGGGCCGGGTCGAGGAGGCCGGGCTCACCGACCGGGTGACCGTGCACGCCGCCGACATGTTCACCGACGACCTGCCCCGCGGCCACGACTGCGTCCTGTTCTCCCACCAGCTGGTGATCTGGACGCCCGAGGAGAACGTCGCGCTGCTGCGGCGGGCGCACGAGGCCCTGGAACCCGGCGGCCGGGTGGTCGTGTTCAGCTCCATGTCGCGCGACGACGGGACCGGGCCCGTGATGGCCGCCCTCGACAGCGTCTACTTCACCGCGATCCCCGCCGAGGGGGGCATGATCTACCCCGCCGGGCGGTACCTCGAATGGGCCAAGGAGGCCGGCTTCGACAACGCGGAGTTCACGGACTGCTCGGCGTGGACCCCGCACGGGATCGTGCAGGCCACCCGGGTCTGAGGCGGTTGGGGGGAGGGCCGCGACCCGCCCCCCACAACCCTCACACGGGTACCGCGGGCGCGCTACCTCGGCGTGCGGCCCGAGGTGACCGTGGCCGCCCGGTACAGGATGATGGCGTCCTTCTTCGCCAGGTCCTTGACCAGCCGGTCGTGGAACTCCGCCCGACGGTCGGCCGACAGCCGCTCCAGACAGGCCGCCGAGCCGTGCGAGGACAACCACCGCCAGAACGTCTCCGGGTCGGGCACCGGGATCCGCACCGTGATGTGCTCCTCCCGGATGTCGACGAAGCCGCCGGCCACGAGCAGGGCGCGCGCGTCGAACGGAGTACCCGCCGTGCAGCCCTCGCCGCGGTGCTCGGCGAACTCGCCGGACAGCTCCGCGGCCAGGTCCGTCGGGCCGTCCGCGTCGAGGGGCTCCGCCGGGGTGGTCAGCGCGAACACGCCGCCGGGCGCGAGGACCCGGCCGACCTCGCGGGCCGCCGCGCCCGGGTCGTCGAGGAGGGAGAAGACGAAGCCCGCCGCCACGGTGTCGAAGGAACCGTCGGGGAAGTCGAGGACGTGGGCGTCCATCACCCGGGTCTCGGAGACCCCCGGGTGCAGCTTCGCGACCCGGGCGACCATGGCCGGGGCCGCGTCGACGGCCGTGACCCGGCAGCCGGCCTCCAGCGCCCACCCGGTGAGGGCGCCGTGGCCACAGCCCAGGTCCAGGAACCGGTCCCCCGCGTCCGGCCGCAGGACCCGGAGGAACTCCCGGCCGAACTCGGTGAAGAAGGGCAGGTGCTCGTCGTAGTCCCCGGCGAGCCGGTCGAACACCTGGGGCACGGTCTCGGCACCGGACGGGTCCGCCGCGCAACAGCGTCCCGACAGCTCGCGCCACCCGTTGAGCTCGGGCTGGAAGTAGAGCAGCAGACTCGGACCTACCATGACGGGACTCCTGACAGGACGGCGTCGACGGGGTCCGCGACGGTGTGGGGAGGTGGACCGCGCAGGGTGGGCGGGGCGGCGACCACCAGGGAATCGGGCTGCGCGGCGGTGGGGGTGGTCACGACGGGGAAGTCCGCCCGGCGGCCGCGCTGAGCCGCGGTGACCTGGTGGACCGTGAGGGCGCAGCACAGGGCGGCGAGGGCGTACACACCCAGCGCGGTGAACTCGGAGGTGTCCGATGCCGCCGACGCGCCGCCGTATTCCGGCACCGCGCCCAGTTCGTACGCTTCGAGCGCCGCCGCGCCGTAGTCGGCGGCGACGAGGAAGAGGACGTGCCCGAGGAACAGGGCGCTCCACCAGCACACCACCAACGCCGGGAACAGGCGTCTCGCCCACGCTCCCGGCGCGCGGTGCCGGGCCAGGTCGACGAAGGTCAGCGGCACGACGGCGAGGGGGCGCCAACCCTGACCGCCGCTCATGTCGTGCCAGAACAGCGGAGCGGCGACTCCGGGGGCGACACGGTTCCACACGTCCGGCAGGGCACGGGACTCCTTGGCAGCGACTGTCAGGTCCGCACACGCTACGTGTGGCCTGAGACGTCTCACATCGCCGGAAGGGCTCAATTTTCCCGCCGGCACGGTGGAGTTCACAGGTTCGCCGTCTACTGTGCGCACCCGCCCGGCGCGGCACGCCGTGCCACCGCCCGACCGGTGCCCACCATGGTCGGCCACCCCGCGACAGCGACGGGTTCGGCGCCGCCGGGGACGCGTTCCGCCGTCGCGGCATCCGGGACTGGGTAGTCTGGGCCGGTGGTGGCGGCGGGCGGATATCGGGACCTGGGCGAGGCCGCCTGGGCGTGGGTGCTGGGGCACGTCCGGGACGACGACGGCCCGTGGCTGCCGGTGGCCGTGGCGGACGGCTGGCGCGACGAGGCTCCGCCCGGGGACCGCGACTCGCTGTACGCGGGGATCGCCGGGCTCGCCCCCGTGCTCGCCGAGATCGCCCAGGTCCGGGCGCTGACCGGGGCCGAACGGGAGCTCTCCGACCGGATCGCCGCCCGGTTGCGCGCCGGGGCCGCCGTGCGCGCGGAGCCCTCCTGGTGCGACGGGCTGGCCGGGGACGCGACCGCGTTGCGGCTGCTCAGCCCCGGTGCCGAGGCGCTCCCGCTGCGCCGGTTGGCCGAGCTGGCGACCCCGACCGGGTGGCGGAGCACCCTGGAGACCGTGCCCGGTTCCGACGAACCCGTGACAGACCTCATCTCGGGTACGGCCGGAATCGTGCTCGCCGCCGTCTGGGCCGGCGGTCTCCCCGCCGACCGGGTCGGTGACGGGCACGCCGCGCGGATCACGGCGGTCGGTGGCGAGGCGCTGCTGCGGGCGGCCGACCCGACGGAACACGGCCTCGACTGGGCGATGGTGCCCGGCCGCGCGTCCCGGGCCCCGAACTACTCGCACGGCACGGCCGGGGTCGGGGCCGCGCTCGCCGTCGCCGGGGCCGCGCTGAACCGGCCCGAGTTCGTGGCCGCCGCCGTCGAGGGCGCGCGGCACCTGCTCGCGGTCGGTTCGCTGGACGGCGGCGGGTTCGTCGTACCGCACACCATTCCGCCGTCCACCCGGGAGGTCGAGCCGGTCACCTACACGTGGTGCCACGGGCCGACCGGGACGTCGTACCTGTTCGCGGCGCTCGCCCACGCCGGGGTGGCCGAGGTCGGCGGGTTCGACGTGGCCGAGCTGCGGCGGCGGTGCCTGCGGGCGGTGCTGACGTCAGGGGTGCCCGCGCGGCTGCGGCCCGGGTTCTGGGACAACGACGGGCGCTGCTGCGGTACCGCCGGGGTCGGCGACGCGCTCCTCGACGCCGCCCAGGACACCGCCGACCCGGCCTGGGCCGACACCCTGCTGCGCGGGGCGCTGACGATGGGCGACGCGCTCGTGGACCGGGCGTTCCGCGAGCACGGCGGCGCGTACTGGCGGTTCGTGGAGCACCGGCGGGATCCGTCGCTGCTGCCGCCGGGGACGTCGTGGATGCAGGGGGCGGCCGGGATCGCCGCGTACCTGTTCCGGCTGGCCCGGGTGGTCGAGGGCGGGCTGGGCGCGCCGGTGGTCGACCGTCCGGACCAGTGGTGGGGCGTCCCCGCCCACCTGCGCGCGGTCCACACGGCCTGACAGTCCCCCGCACGTGGGCGGCGGCCCGGTGGGGCGATGCGGTCGGCCGGCGCCGAGCGAACATGCGCGCGCCCCGACCGTCGGCTGCCGGGCGGGGCGGAACGTCGGGGGCTACCTGGCGGGGAAGCCGTTCGCGGTACACCAGGTGATGGTCTGGTCGAGCTTGGTCTTGCGGGTTTCGATCTTCTTCGCCCGGTCGCCCCGCTTCGTGGCCGCCGCGTCGAGCTTGTCCGCCTTCTTCGTGGCGCCGGCGGCGCGCGCCTTCGCGGCCTCCGCCCGGATCCACGGCACGGAGCCGCGCTGGGTGGCGTCGCCGTTGATGATGGCCAGCCGGTCGTCGAGGACGGGGCGCAGGTCGCGGGCGAGCTGGCAGCCCTTCGCGTCCCGGGTGACCGGTTTGTCCCCGCCGCCGGGGCCGGCGAACGCCGGGATGGCCGCGCCGCCGAGGACCACCAGGGCGGTACCGCCGATGATCGCCAGTTTCTTGTACATCGTGTGCTCCTCGTCGTCCGAGTCCGGTCGTGCCGGCTCGTCCCTGACGGTAGGGGTGTTCCTTGGGGAAATACTGGGAGGTCAGCAGCCTATCCGGTGGGCGGCGGGCCCGCGCGGCCCCAAGGTCAGGATCCGATCCGGAGCCAGTCCACGGGGGCCGGGCCGCCGGTCACCGGGAACCGGACGTCGAAGCGGGCGCCGCGCTCCCCGCCGATGGTGACCGTGCCCCGGTGCAGTTCGGCGACCTCGGCGACGAGGGTCAGGCCGAGGCCGGAGCCGGGGCTGCCGGGGCGGCGGTGGAAGCGTTCGAAGACGCCGACCCGGTCGGACGGGGGGATGCCGGGGCCGGAGTCGACCACGCTCAGGGTGACGACGCCGCCCGGGGCCGGGGTGCCGCCGACCCCGGGGCCGGTCCCGTCCGGAGCCGCGGACGCCACGGAGATCTCCACCCTCACCGGCGAGGCCCCGTGCAGCACCGCGTTGTCGAGCAGGTTGTCCAGGCTCATCCGGATCCCGTCGGGCCAGCAGTCCGCGAGCAACGGACCCTCCCCCACCAGCCGGAACTCCGCCCCCGGATGCCGCCGCCCCGCCGACTCCACCGCGGCCCCGGCGATCTCCGCCAGGTCCGTCCGGACGAACTGCTCCGGCTGGGCCAGCTCGGCGTGGGTCAGGGCCCGCAGCACGCTGAGCAGCCCCAGCATCCGGGCGTGCTCGGTCGACAGGTCCGCGAGCACCTCGCCGCGTTCCGGTTCCGACAGCCGGGGGTGGGAGAGCAGTTCCAGATTGGTACGCATGCTGGTCAGCGGCGTCCGCAGTTCGTGGGCCGCGGCGGCGGCGAACGAGCGGGCCGCCTTCAGCGCGTGCGCCGTGCGGGCCTGCTGGGCGTCGCGCTGGGCCAGGCTGGTGTCCAGGGCGCGGGCCACGTCGTCGACCTCGGCGACCCCGGTGTTCAGGTCCATCCGGGTGCCGGGGCCCTCGCCGGCGACCGCCGCGCGCCGCTGGAGCCGGCGCAACGGCCGGGTGGCGGCGCTGCCGAGCGCGAAGCCGGCCAGGGCCGCGAACGGGACGGACAGGCCCGCGACCACGTACATCCGGCGGCGTTGCTGGCCGAGCCGGTTCGTGAGCGCCGCGTTGGGTTCCAGCGCGTAGACCCGGTGGTCGTCGGGGCCGGTGACGGCGTACCCGCGCCAGACCTGGCCCCCGCTGGTCAGGGTGAACGGGCCGGTTCTGTTGGGGAGGCGGCCACCGGCGGGCACCTCGCCGACCGCGCGCTCCCCCGCCCGGGTACTGACGATGACGCCGCCGGCCCCGACCACGCCGGCCACGTCGGGCGCGGCGGCGGCGGCCACGGCGCGGTCGTGCAGCCGGTCGTCGCGTTCGAGGCGCAGGTCGGCGCGCAGCCAGGCGAGCAGGCCGAAGCTGGCCGTCAGGACGAGGACCGGCACCGCGACGGCCGCCAGGAGCGCGAACCGGGTGGACAGCCGCATGTCACCAGTTCCCGTCGTCGCGGAGGACGAACCCGGTGCCGCGCACGGTGTGCAGGATCCGGCGCCGCCCGTCGGCCTCCAGCTTGCGCCGCAGGTACGAGATGATGGTGTCCACCGCGTCCGTGCGCACGTCGAAATCGTAGCCCCAGACCCGTTCGAGCACCTGGGACCGGCCGAGGACGATGCCGGCGTTGCGGGCGAGCAGTTCGAGCACGTCGAACTCGCGGCGGGTCAGCTCCACCGGGGTGCCGTCGAGGGTGACCCGGCGCGCGTCGGTGTCGACCACCAGCCCGCCCACCCGGTGCACGCCGTGCGGGGCGGCCCCGACCCGGCGGACCAGGGCGGCCAGCCGCAGTTCGACCTCGGCGATCGCGAAGGGTTTCACCACGTAGTCGTCGGCCCCGGCGGCCAGGCCGGCGACCCGGTCGTCCACCTCGTCGAGGGCGGAGAGCATCAGGACCGGCAGGTCACAGCCCGCGGCGCGCAGCCGGCGGCACACCTCGATGCCGGAGATGTCCGGCATGGACACGTCGAGGACGACCGCGTCGGGGGCCGCCGAGGCGACCAGGTCCAGGGCCTGCCGCCCGCCGGAGGCCAGCTCCACGACGAAGCCGGCCAGGGACAGGCCGCGGCCCAGCGCCCGACCGATCGCCGGGTCGTCGTCCACCACCAGGATCCGCCATGCCCGCGTCACGCTCTCATCATCCCGCACGCGCCCACGGGTACACCCTGGTCGGAGATCTTGGGAATTTCCTGTGGCTCTCTGCGAGTCGTCGGCGGACTTTCCATCGACCTACAGTGATCTCATGCCTGTGGCCAGCCCGGTGGACTTCGCGACGTTCGGCGACTACGCCTTCACGCCCCCGACCGGCCCCCGGGACGCGCCGCCCGGCCACTTCCTGGGCAGGGTCACGGCCGACGGGAGCAGCGGCTGGCGCGCGGAACCGGGCCGGTACCACCTGTACGTGTCCCTCGCCTGCCCGTGGGCGCACCGGTCGATCATCGTGCGCGCCCTCAAGGGCCTCGACGACGTCGTGGGCATGACCGTGCTCGACCCGGTGCGCGACGGGCGCGGCTGGGCCTTCCGGGACGACGCCGACCCGGTCAACGACTTCGCGCTGCTCCGCGACGCCTACCGGGCCACGGACCCGGACTTCGACGGCCACGTCGCCGTCCCCGTCCTGTGGGACAAGGAGCAGGGCGTGATCGTCTCCAACAACTACCCGGACCTGAGCCTCGACCTGGGCGGCGCGTTCGACGCCTGGGCCACCCCGCTCGACCTGTACCCGGCGGCGCTGCGCCCCGGGATCGACGCCCTCAACGCGAAGATCTACACCACGGTCAACAAGGGGGTGTACCGGTGCGGCTTCGCCCGCTCCCAGGGCTCCTACGACCGCTTCGTCGGCACGGTGTTCGCCACCCTCGACGAGCTGGAGGAGCGGCTGGCCACCCGCCGGTTCCTGTTCGGCGACCAGCTCACCGAGGCCGACGTCCGGCTGTACGTGACCCTGGCCCGCTTCGACGCCGTGTACGCGCCGCACTTCCGGGCCAGCCTGCGCCGCCTCGCCGACTACGACCACCTGTGGGCCTACACCCGCGACCTGTATTCGATCCCCGCGTTCGGCGGCACCACCGACCTCGACCACATCCGCCGGCACTACTTCCGCACCCAGCCGGCCCTGAACCCGTCCCGGATCGTGCCGGCCGGCCCGGTGCCCGACTTCACCGCCCCGCACGGCCGGGGACCCCGTTTTGTCCCCGGTGCCGAGGTCCGGTAAAGTTCACCCGTCGGCAAGGGGCACCTGACCGGGCCGACACGCGGATGTAGCGCAGCTGGTAGCGCATCACCTTGCCAAGGTGAGGGTCGCGAGTTCGAATCTCGTCATCCGCTCTTCTGATCGACCCGGGCCCGCAGCCACTTCGGTGGCGGCGGGCTTTTCTGTGCGCCCCGGGCCGCCGCGTGCTCCGGGGGCGCGGGTGGTCCGCCCCTTCTGGTTGACTGCCCCCGTGACCCCTCCCCGCGTCGTCGCCGTGGACCTCGACGGCACCGTGCTGCGTCCCGACAAGTCCGTCTCCGCCCGCACCCGGGCCGCGCTCGACCGGGCCCGCGCCGCCGGGGCCCGGGTGGTCGCCGTCACGGCCCGGCCGCCCCGGTCCGTGGACCTGCTGGTCGCCGCGACCGGGCTCGGCGGGCTGGCCGTGTGCAGCAACGGGGCGATCGTGCAGGACCTCGACGCGGGTACGGCCCGGATCATCCACCCGCTGCCCCTCGACGTCGCCGAGCGCGCCGCCCTGGCAGTCGCCGCCGCGCTGCCCGGGGCCGGGTTCGCCGTGGAGACCGGCTGGCGGGTGCTCTGCGAACCGGCGTACGGCCACCACGGCACCCTCGACCCGTCCCGGATCCCGGTGGACTCGGTGGCGCGACTGTGGGCCGAGGCCGAGTCCGCCGTGAAACTGCTGGTCTGGGCCCCCGACACCGGGGTCGACCCGGCGCTGGAGCTGCTGCGCGCGGTGCCCGGGATCGCGTGCACGCACTCCGGCGCGCCCGGCGTCCTGGAGATCAGCGCGGCCGGGGTGTCGAAGGCGGCCACCCTCGCCGAACTGTGCGCCGGGTGGGGCGTGGCCCCCGGGGAGGTGCTCGCGTTCGGGGACATGCCCAACGACCTGTCGGTGCTGCGCTGGGCCGGCACGGCGTACGCGATGGCCAACGCGCACCCCACCGTGCTGTCCGCGGTGGAGCGGCACACCGCCAGCAACTCCGACGACGGAGTGGCCCTGGTGCTGGAGGAGTACTTCGGGCGCTGAGAACTGTCGGGGGGTCCCGCTACGGTTCGGGCAACTGCCAGGACAGGGAGACCCAGGGTGTACCGACAAGGCGATGTGCTCGTCGTGCCGATCGACGCGGCGGAGCTGCCGCAGAACCTGGTGGCCGCCCCGCGCGACCACCGCAACCGGATGGTGCTGGCCCGGGGCGAGGCCACCGGGCACGCGCACGTCGTCACCGGTGAGCGGGTGTCGATGCTGTGCCCGGCCGACGCGCCGGGGCAGTTCTACCTGCTGATCGAGGGCTACGGGCGGCTCGGCCACGAGGAGCACGGCCCGATCGCGCTCTCCCCGGGGGCGTACCGGGTGCTCCACCAGCGCGAGTACGTGCCGGGCGCGGTCCGCCCGGTCGCGGACTAGGGGGCACCGTGGACGACGTGACCCTGGCCGGCGCGGCCGAGGACTGGACGGAGGCGGGGCTGTCCTGTGCGCCCGCCCGGCGGCGGTCGGCCGAGACTGCGGTCCGGAAGGCGTACACCCTCGCGGGGTTGAAGGCCCCGACGCGGATCGTGTGGCTGGACTCCCCCGAGGCCGGGGCCCTGGCCGTGGCGCTGCTCGCCGAGCCCCGGACCGCGCGGTTCGCCGGGCCCGGGGCGGCGGCGCTGGCGGAGCTGCGGGCCCAGTTCTGCGTGGACGTGCCGCTGGGCCGGTCGGTGCGCCCGCTGGTCCGGACCAGGCCGTGGGCGCAGGCCCGGGCCGCGCTCGTGCGGGACCTCGGCCCGGTCGGGTTCGCCCGGCACTGGGCCGCCGCCGCCCGCCGACCCTGGCAGCAGGTGATGGAACAGCTGGTCACGCCCCTGCGGACCAGGCTCGACGCCCAGTTCGCGGTGAACACCCACCCCGTGCACGTGGGCGCGCGGGCGGCGCTGCTCGACGTGGTGCACGGCCAGCACGACGCGGCCTGGCTCGGCGCGTTCCCCACGACCCCGGCGCTCGCGGGCCTGGCCGGAGTGGCCCGCTCGGCCGGCTGGTGGTGGGCCTACGAGAACGTCGCCGTGCTCACCGAGCGGCCGACCGCCGTGCACCGCGACAACGTCGGCCGGCTGCACCGGGGCGACGGTCCTGCACTGTCCTACCCGGACGGCTACGGGCTGCACGCCTGGCGCGGCATGCCGATCCCGCCCGAGGTCGCCGACGAACTGCCCCGGCTGACCGTCGCGCGGATCCGCGCCGAGGACAACGCCGAGGTGCGCCGGGTGATGCTCGAACACTTCGGATTCGACCGGTACCTGGCCGAGTCCGGCGCCACGAAAGCCCATTCCGACGGGTACGGGACCCTGTGGCGGGTCGACCTCGCCCGGGACGAGCCGCTCGTCATGGTGGAGGTGCTGAACTCGACCCCGGAGCCGGACGGGACCCGGCGGACCTACTTCCTGCGGGTGCCGCCGGGGACGCGGACGGCGCGGGCCGGGGTGGCGTGGACGTTCGGGCTCACCGAGGAGGAGTACGCGCCGCTGGCCCAGACCTGACGGGGCGCCGGCCTGACCACCGGGGTCCGTCAGCTTGCGGCCGGGTCGGCCGGGTCGGCCGGATCCGGTGGGAGCTGCGCGGCACGGGTGGGCGGCCGGATGGGAACCACTCGGCCCGGCTGGTCGGGCCGGGTGAGAGCTGCTCCGCGCGGCTGGTCGGGTCGGGTGGGACCGCTCGGCACGGCTGGTCGGGCCGGGTGGGGGCGCTCCGCACGGCTGGTTGGGCCGGGTGAGGGTCGCTCCGCACGGCTGGTCGGAACTCGGCGGGCCCGGTCGGTCCGGTTACTGTCGGCGTCCGATGACCGCACCGAGCACAGGGGATGACCATGGAGGAACGCGTACCGTTCGACGTCGGGGCCTACCTCGAGCGGATCAGGACCGCGCCGTGCTACATCTGCGCGCTGGTCGCGGGCGCCCCCGGCTTCGAGAAGGAGGTGACCGTCTACGACGACGGCGAGGCCATCGCGTACCTCGGCGGCTACCCGACGATGCCCGGCCACGTGCTGGTCGCGCCGAAGCGGCACCTCGAACACGTGGTCCGCGACTTCACCGAGGACGGGTACCTGCGGCTCCAGGCGGTGGTCTACCGGGTCGCCCGCGCCGTCGAGGCCGTCGTACCGTCGGAACGGACCTATGTCCTGTCCCTCGGAAGCCAGCAGGGCAACTCACACCTGCACTGGCACATCTCGCCCCTCACCCCCGGCATCCCGCTGGAACGGCAGCAGTTCCACGCCCTGATGGCCGAGAACGGGCTGATCCCGTGGACCGAGGAACAGGCCGCCGAGCTGGGCGCCCGGATCCGCTCGGCCCTGGACGCCTGAACCGGGGTCGGGTTGCACGTACCGGGCACAATGGACTAAACCGGAAGCGTTCAGGGTGCGGAGGGGGAGCCGATGTGGGCGGCGGTCGCGGTGCTGCTGGTGGCGGTGGGGGTGGTCGGGGCGCTGGCCGCCCGGTGGGCGTGGTCCGACCGGCCCAGGCTGGGCCCGGATCCGCGCGGGTCGCGGGCTCCGGCCAACCGCGGCCCCGCCGGGCCACCCGGGACACTCGGGACGCCACCCGAGCCAGCTGGGTCATCCGGGCCACCACCCGGGCCATCCGGGCCATCCGGTTCGAACGCGACCTCGCGCCCGGTCGGTCCGCGCGGCCCACGGCTCGGACCTGAACAGACCGCCCCCCTGTCGGATGATCGGGGCAGCGGACGGCGGTACTGCTCCTGTGGGCACGGCGTCGCCGACCACCGTTCCGGTACCGGCGGGTGCGCCGCGCGGGTGGGCGGTAGGTGGCGACGCCGGCACGAGCGGGGCGACGCGGGCTGGACCCCGAACGAGTGGGTGGACGACCGGTGCCCGTGCCCGGGCTACAACGGCCCGCACCGCGATCTACTGGACCAGCGCCCGGACCGCGGCCCCTCCTAGGAGCCGACCAGGGCTTGGCAGGCCGAGACCAGCCGCCGGGTCGGCCGAAGCCAGGGCCGGGCGGACCGAGAATCAGCCTCGCGGACCCTGGGCCGCGCGGACCGGGATTCGGCACGGCAGAACCGGGGCCGGGCACGCGGGGACTAGGGGGACGGGCGGGTCGGGATCTGGACGGGGGTCGGGGCGCCCCAGGTCGCCGGGCGGGGTGCGGTCGCTGACGTGGGCCACGCGGCGGGGATGCGTTCCAGGATGCCGCCCGCGAAGATCTGGTGCAGGTCGAGGCGTTTGAGGTGCACGTACCCGATGTGGCAGTCGCATTCGGTCTTCGGGCAGGCCCGGGGGCCGAGCGCGCGGCGGTAGGAGCCGTCGTAGAGGTTGCCCAGCGGGGTCTGGACGAAATGGCAGCGCCGGACCGTGCCGTCGCCGATCACCGACAGCGCGGTCTCCCCGGCCCGGCACTCGTGGCCGGCGGAGGCGTGCGGCCGGACGCTGTACCCGAAGAGGGGGTCGATCTCCGTCCAGTCCGCCTCGGCCGACGCGTCGTAGGTGTGCCCGTCGGCGGCGTTGATCCAGAGGTACGTCTCCGGGGGCAGGGCCGCGCGGAGTGCCCGGGCCTCGGCCAGGTGTTCGGGGAGGCCGACCATGCCGACGGACAGCCGGATGCCGTGGGACGCGGCGGTGGCGCACGCGCGGAGGAAGCGGTCGCGGGTCACCTGGCCCGGGTGGTACGTCGCCCACAGCGCCAGGGTCCCCGGGTCGGCGTCGGCGAGCCAGGTCAGGCGGCCGGCCAGGTTGGTCTGGATCGCCACCCGGTCGACGTGCGGGAGGTGGGACAGGGTGACGAGCGCGGTCCGGTACCAGGAGCGGGTCAGGCCCTCGCCCCACGGGGTGAACAGGACGGACAGCCGGTCGCCGTGCGGGTTGGCGGTCGCCCAGTCCACGAAACGGGCCAGGGCCGCCCGGTCCTCGCGGAGCTGGGCGGTGCTGTCGCGGCGCTTGGCGAAGGGGCAGTACGGGCAGTCGTAGTTGCAGCTGGACAGGGGGCCCCGGTACAGGAGGGAGAGGTTCATCGGGGGGTGTGTCCCGCCATCGCGGCGCGGACCTCGCCGGAGACCAGCCACGGGCCGATGAGATCACCGTGCGCGAGGCCCTCGTCGGTGAGGACGAGCCGGTCCGGTGGGGTGCCGAGGGGAGGCCGGCCGGGGGCCGTGCCGGACGCGGCGGGTTCCGTGCCGGACGCGGGTTGTGGCGGGACCGGGACGAGGGGGCCTGTGTTGGGCGCGGCGGGTTCCGCCACGGACGGCGCCGTGGTGAGCCAGCCCCGGTCGGACAGGGCCGTGAGCTGGGGGAAGTCGTGGGCGACGGTGGTGCCGAACCGGGCGGCGTACCCGTCCGGGTCGACGCCCTCCGCGCGGAGCAGCGACTTGAGCAGCCAGCGCCGGCGCTGCTCGGTGCCGTCGAGGGTGAAGCCGAACTCCGCGTGCCGGAAGTCCTCGGCCGGCCGGCTCACATAGTCGTCGATGATGGCGCGCACCTCGCCGACCCCGACGGCGTAGTCGAAGGAATAGTGCAGGTCACGGGTGTACGAGCGGGCGCCGCAGCCGAGCCCGACCATCCCGTCGTCCTGGCAGCAGTAGTCGACGCCCCCGGGGTCGGGCACGTCGGCGCGGCGGAACTGGCGCATGGACAGTTGCCGGTAGCCGGCGGCGCGCAGGGTGTCGCGGCCCTGGCGGTAGAGGGCGAGGCGGGCGGCGTCCCAGGCCGGGTCGGAGTCGGGCTCCCCGGTCCGGCCCGGGTCATCAGCCCGGCCCGGATCGTTGGCACCACCCAGGCCGTTGGCCCTGCCCGGATCGTTGGCGCCGCCCAGGTCGTTGGTCCGGCGGCCGGGCCCGACGAGCAGGTCGCCGGCGCGCCGGCCGAGCCCGGTGAGCGGGCGCACGTACAGCGGGTAGAGGTAGATCTCCTCCGGGTTCCAGGTCAGGGCCGTGCGCAGCGACTCGTCCCAGGTCCGGGCCGTCTGGCCGGGGATGCCGTAGATCAGGTCCAGGTTGAGGACGGGCAGGGCCACCTCCCGGATCGCGCCCAGCGCCCGGTCGACCTCCGCGCGTTTCTGCGGCCGGCCGGCGGCGTGCGCCTCGGCGTCGAGGAAGCTCTGCACGCCGATGCTGACCCGGCGGGTGTGGTGCGCGGCCAGCACGGCGAGCCGGTCGGGGGTGGC
This sequence comes from Longispora urticae, assembly GCF_053902585.1. Taxonomy (NCBI): domain Bacteria; kingdom Bacillati; phylum Actinomycetota; class Actinomycetes; order Micromonosporales; family Micromonosporaceae; genus Longispora; species Longispora urticae. Next base: position 110,203 of record NZ_JAQZSH010000041.1, on the reverse strand, counting down.
GGTCGCGGGGGACGTCTCCACGGACAGTTCCGCGCCGGCCAGGTCCACGCCGAGCTCGTCGGTGAGTATGGAGAAGAGGTCCGTGAGCTCGGCGGACGTCAGGTAGGTCGGGGTGCCGCCGCCGACCGCGGCCCGGGCGAACCGCGCGTCGCCGAGTTCGCGGGACACGACGGTCGCCTGGGTGCGCAGCTGGGCCAGGTACGCCGACACCTGCTCGGCGGGCGGGCGGGTCCGGGTGAACAGGTTGCAGAAGCCGCACCGCATCTCGCAGAACGGGATGTGCAGGTACAGGAACAGCGCGGTGCGGTCCTCGGCCGCCCAGACGTCGCCGAGCGCCGGGCGGGGCCGCAGGGGCCGGTACGCCGTCTTGTGCGGGTACGCGTAGAGGTAGCCCTGGTAGGGCGAGCCGTCGAGCAAGGTCGTCACCAGTCCCCCGGTCGGAGCGTGAAGAGTGCGTACGGCACGGTCCACACGACCTCGTGGCCGAGCCGGTGCCCGTGGTGCCCGTCCTCCCCGTACGCGGTGCCGTGGTCCGAGCACAGGATCGCCAGACAGGGCCGGCCGCGCCGGGTGGCCAGCGCGAACAGGCGGGCCAGATGTCCGTCCACATAGGCCAGCGCCGCCGCGTGGCTGTCGCGGGTGTCCGCCGGCGCGCCGGGCAGGAAATGCCGGTTGGGCTGGTGCACCGCGGCCACGTTGAGGAAGGTGAACAGGGGTCGGCCGCCCTCGGTGTCGGCGACGACGCGTTCCAGTTCGTCGAGCTGGGCGGTCAGCGGGTCCGGGGACGTGACACCGAACTCGGGGCGCCAGTGGTCCTCGGCGAACAGGTCCGGCAGCACGCTGCCGAGGGGCGACTGCCGGTTGAAGAAGCCGACCCCGCCGAGGCACACCGTGTGGTACCCGGCGCGGGACAGGCCCGTGACCAGGTCCGGGGCGTCGAACACCCAGGTGCCGTCGGCGGTCGACTCGCTGCCGGGGAACGCCGCCGCGAACAGGCGCGGGTGCGGGCCCGGGCCGGTCGGGGTGGGCAGGAAGCCGGCGAAGAAGGCGTGGTGGGCGGCGTAGGTGAAGCTGGCCGGGGAGTGCCGGGGCTCCCAGCGGCCGCCGGGGAGCACCCGGGACAGGGTGGGGGTGCGGCCGGTGGCGGCGAGTTCGGCGGCCACGTCGAAACGCAGGGTGTCCAGGGTGACGAACAGCAGGTCATGGGTACCGACGACGGCGTTCATGTCGACGGGGGCGGAGACGGTCACGGGCGGCCCGCCGGGAGGAGGGCCGCGGCCTGGGTCTCGTAGGGGTCGCGGCCGTCGACGAGCAGGCCCGGCAGCAGGTCGCCGAACGCGTTGACCTCCGCCACCGCGTGCCGGGTCCAGCCCGGGGCGAACATCAGGTCCACGCCGACGTGCGGGCTGCCGGGGAACTGGGCCGCGACCCGCGCGCAGGTGGCCATCGCCGCCGCGTAGGCGTCCGGGCCGGCGGCGCGGCGGAGTGCGTCGAGGTCGCCCCGGGCGCCGCCGAGGTGCAGGTTCGTCATCGGGGAGTGGCTGGCGCGCACCACCACGTGGCCCGGCCGGCCGGCCAGGACGAGGACGCGCAGGTCGACGGTGCGGCCGTCGAGGCCGGCCTTGGGGAACCAGCGTTCGACGTGCAGGCCGTCCGGGGCGAGGTGGTCCACGATGGCGGCGACGTCGCGCTCGTCGCGGTAGGTGCGGACCCGCAGCGAGTTGAACAGGCGCACCCGGCCGCCGTCGCGGACGAGTTCCACCGAGGTGGTGGCCCAGGTCCGGCCGGGGGCGCGGCGCAGGGCGAGGACGCCCGACGCGGAGGAACCGTGCCGGGGCTTGACGAACACCCGCGACCAGCCGACCGCGTCCATGGCGTCCCGCAGCGGCTCCCACCCGGCCGGTCCGGCCCCGGCGGTGGTGGCCGCGCGCCCCGCCCCGGCTTCCGCCGCCAGCCCTGGCGCGGTCGGGTCGCCGATGGCTTCGCACGGTGGGAGGACGCCGAACGCTCCCGGCCCGGTCCCGGCCGGACCTGGCGCGGGTGACGCGGGCACGCCGGCAGCGGACCCGGGCGGGACCGGCCCGATCGACGCGGCGGGTGCGTTCGGGTGCGCCGCGGTGCCCGACCGCGCGTCGCGCCCGGAGCCAGGTGCGCCGGGCAGCGAGCCGGGTGCGCCGGGCCGGGCGGACGGGCCAGTCTGGGAGCCGGACGGACCGGACCGGGAGCCGGACAGGCCGGTCTGGGCCAGCACCCGACCGGTCGTGGGCAGGGCCGGGGGAACCGGGATGCCGGCGGCGGTCAGGCGGGTGTGGCAGGCGGCCTTGTCGAAGAGGACCGCGATCTCGGCCGGGTCGCCGAGGAGCGTCGCCCCGGCGAGGTCCGCCGCCGCCCGCAGGCGCCCCAGCGCCCGGCACAGCCCGAGATACCAGGCCCGGCCGCCCACGATCTCCCCGTGTTCGGCGACGCCGCCGGTGAACAGCCGCCGGACCTCGGCGTCCTCCCCGGGCGACTCGATCCGCACCAGCGACCCGGGGGCGAGCGCGAACGGCTCCCCCGCGGCGACGACCCGCCACGGCAGCACCTCGGGCGCCGGCAGCCCGGCCGCGACGACCGCCGCCGAGAACAGGGTCACCCGCCGGTTGTCCGGGTTGCCGACGATGGTCAGCCGCACGGGACGGCCACTCCAGAACCCGGGGAACGTCGGCCGCACCAGACTGCCACGCCAGAACCCGGGAAGCGTCGGCCACGCGGGACGGCCACGCCAGGACCCGGGGAACGGGTGGTCACTCCGCACCCCGGCCGGCGGCGGCCCGGGTGGTCACTCCGAGACCTCGATGTAGCGCTCGTCCTCGTCGTCGGGGTCGCCCGCGTCGGACAGGTCCACGTCCACCCCTGCCGCGACCAGCTCGGCCGTGATCCGGTCGGTGACGGCCGCGCTGAGGTAGTGGTGGTGCAGGTCCAGGACCCGCAGGTGGGTGAGCGGCTGGCCGGCGAGCAGGGCGGAGGCGCCCGTGTCGGTGAGGATGCCCATCGACAGGTCCAGCGTCTCCAGCTGGGCGACGACGCCGGCACCGGCGAGGGCGGCGGCGACGTGGTCGACGATCTCGGCGTTGCGCAGGCCGAGGTGGCGGAGCGCGGGCAGCCGGGTGCCGGTGAGCAGGGGCGCGACGTCGTCCACGGTGGCGTCGCCGCCGTACTCCTCCGTGCCGAGCCACAGTTCGAGGCGGGTGAGCGCGGGGAGGTCGGACTCGCCGAGGGCGCGGACCACGGACGCGGGCAGGCCGCCGCACTCGATGGTGAGTTCGCGGAGGCGGTCGTGGCGGACGGGCTTGAGTTCGAGGTTCTCGCCGCCGCGCACGCCGAGGACCTCCAGCGCCGGGTAGGCCTCCAGGAGGGCGGTGATGTCGCCCTGCTGGATCCAGGAGATCTCCGACTCCTCCATGACCTGGTCGCCGAGGAACAGGGCGCGCAGGCCCGTGAGCCGGCCGGCCGCGGCGACGAGCTGGCCGATCGGGGCGGAGCAGTCGTAGGCGTTGTCGGTCCACTGGCCGATGACCAGGGCCTCGACCCGGCCGGCCCAGTCGGCGGCGAGCAGGGCGTCGAGGCGCAGCGCGAACAGGGCGTCGCCGCCGTCGTAGTCGGTGTCGACCCGCCAGGCGCGCGCGGCCGGGTCGGCGGGCGGCGCGGCGTGCGGGTCGAACGCGGCCACGGGCAGGCCGGCGAAGACACGGAGATGCTCGTTGATGGTCATGCGGTCTCCACGGCGGTCGGGTCGAGGTGCCAGGACCCTAACAGCCCCCTCCGACAACTCCGGTTCCGCCAGTCCCCGGACCGCCGGGCGTGCCGGCGTAGATACTGACCACCATGAACATCGCCGCTCAGGTCCTCGTGGTCGTCGCCGGCCTCCTGCACGTGCTCATCTTCGCGATGGAGAGCGTGCTGTTCCGCCAGCCGAAGGTGCACGGCCGGTTCTTCGTCCGCGCCGACGAGGTGGCGTCCGTCCGGCCGTGGGCCCTCAACCAGGGTTTCTACAACCTGTTCCTGGCGCTGGGCGCGCTCGGCGGGGTGGTCGCGGTGCACGTGGCCGACCGGGCGACGGCCGGCGCGGCGATCGCGCTGTTCTCGGTGGCGTGCATGCTGGGCGCGGCCCTGGTGCTGCTGGTGACGGACCGGCGGATGGCGCGCGCGGCGGTCATGCAGGGCACGGCCCCGCTCCTGGCCCTCGTGTGCGCGGCGGTCCTCTAGACCCGGGGCGCCGTGGCGTCACGCCGGGTGGACGAGGCGGCTGTCGTACGCGAAGACGACCGCCTGGATCCGGTCGCGCAGTTCGAGCTTGTGCAGGACGCGCCCCAGATGGGCCTTCACGGTGGCCTCCGCGAGGAACAGCGCGGCCGCGATCTCGCTGTTCGACAGGCCACGCCCCACCTGGACGAGCACCTCGCGTTCACGGGCGCTGAGCCGGCCCAGCCGTTCGCCATGGTCGGTGCCGCCGTCGGGGGTGTACGGGCGGAGGCCCTCCAGCAGGCGTCGGGTGATCCGTGGGGAGACCACCGCGTCCCCCGCGTGCACGGCGCGGATCGCGGTGAGGAACTCCTCGGGCCGGGTGTTCTTCAGCAGGAAGCCCGAGGCTCCGGCGCCGAGCCCGGCGAAGGCGTACTCGTCCAGGTCGAAGGTCGTGAGGATCAGCACCCTGCTCCGTGGGGAGACCTCGATGACCCGCCGGGTCGCCCCGATCCCGTCGGTGCCGGGCATCCGGACGTCCATGAGGACGACGTCGGGGCGCAGTTCCCGGGCGAGGAGGACGGCCTCGTCGCCATCCGCCGCCTCGCCGACCGGCGCCATGTCGGGCTGGGTCTCCAGGACCGTGCCGAAGGCCATCCGGAGCAGCGCCTCGTCGTCGACGATCAGGACGCGGATCGTCACGCGCCCCCACCACCGTCGAGAATCAGGCGGGTACTGACTCCCCAGCCGCCACCCGGCAGCGGTCCGGCCAGCAGGGTCCCCCCGTAGCCGGCCGAGCGCTCGCGCATGCCGGGGATGCCGTGGCCGGACGGCGGGCCGGCCGCCGCCGACCGGGGCCCGTCGTCGGTGACGTCCACGGTGACGCTCCCGGTGGAGCACTGGATCCGGACCCGCGCGCGCGTACCCGTCGGCGTGTGTCTGAGGGTGTTGGTCAGGGACTCCTGGACCAGGCGGTAGACGGTGAGTTGCGCGGTGGCCGGCAGGTGGGCGTGTCCGCCGCGGACGTCGAGGCTGGTCGGCAGCCCGGCGGCGCGCATCTGGTCGGCGAGGGCCCCCAGGTGTGCGATGCCGGGCAACGGGTGGCGGTCCGCGTCCGGCTCGTCGGTCCGCAGGACGCCCAGCGAGCGCCGCATGTCGGTCAGGGCCTGCCGGCCGGTCTCGGAGACCTGGAGCATCGCGGCGGTGGCCCGCTCGGGCGACCGGTGCTGCGCGTAGACGGCGGCGTCGGTGAGCGCGACCATGACGGACAGGTTGTGGGTGACGATGTCGTGCATCTCCCGGGTGATCCGGGCCCGCTCCCCGGCCACGGCGAGCCGCGCCTCCTGTTCCTGTTCCCGTTCCCGCCGCGCGGCCCGTTCCCGCACGGCCGCGAGGTAGGCGCGCGTGGTCCGCGCGTTCACGCCGAGGACGGCGGCGGCGACGACCATCGCGGTGACCGCGACGAACAGGGTCGGGAACGCGCCCTCCCCCGCCCAGCGCAGGCAGGCCAGCAGGACCCCCGCCTCCACGACGGCGCAGGCCAGGAGCGTGCCGCGCCGGCCCGTGCGCGCGGCCACCGTGTAGAGGGCCACCAGGACGGCGATGTCCGCCGGCAGCTGGACGTCGGCCAGCCACTGGACGAAGGCCGCCGCCGCCACGAGGCCGAACACGCCGAGCGGGAACCGGCGCCGCCAGATCAGGGGCAGGGCGAGGGCCGCGGTGAGGGCCACGGTCAGCGGCGGCTCGTGCGGGGCGCGCGCGGTCACGGCGTTGACGAGGAGAAGCGTCAGCAGCAGCGCGTCCCATGCCATGGGCGGCGGCCGGGAGCCCCAGCGGCGGGTCAGCGCCGCCAGTCGCGCCACCCGGTCGGTGTGCCTCGACCGCGCCGGATCCGCGACCGCCTCGCTCATCGCACGTCCTTGTCCGTTCAGCATCATGGTGGCCCCGCCGCCCTGGGCTCTACCCCAGCCCTGTCACGGTAGGCCGCCGGCCCCGCGCGGCGCATGGGTCCACCGTCTGACGGCTCCGTGCCGGGGTACGACCTCAGGTGGAGCCCCACCACCTCCCCCGGTCGCAGCGCGGCCCCCGATCCGGCGGGCCCGACTGCCGCTCCGGTCGCACGGCGCCCCGCCGCGGAAGGCGACCACGGTCGAACCCCGGGGCGACCCCGGACCGATGCGGCGGCCCGTACCCCGCGCCGAGGATGGACAGGTGACCGAGACCATCCCCGGACTGCCCATGTCCCCCCTGGAAATCCTCGCCCTGCTGGGTGCCGTCGCCCTGGTGACGGCGCGCTGGACTCCCCCGGCCGCCCGCCCCCGCGTCACGATCGCGGCGGGGGCGGTCCTCGTGCTCTCCGCGGTCCCGCTGGCCGCGACGGGGCTGCGCTGGCAGCTGCTGCCGGTACTGGCGGGCGCCGCCCTCGCGTCCCCGTCCGCCTTCTCCCCGCTGCTGCGGCGCCGGACCGGCCGGCCGGCGTGGCGGGCGCGCTGGTGGCTGGCGTTGCCGGCGACGGTGGCCTGCGTGGGCCTGATCGCCACGGGCCCGGTGGCCGCGTGGGCCCTTCCCGTGCCCGTGTTCCCCGCACCGTCCGGCGGTTTCGCGGTCGGCACCCGGGTGGAGCAGTGGACCGACCCGGCGCGCCCCGAGACCTTCACCGCCGATCCGGACGACCGGCGCACCGTCGTGGTCCAGCTCTGGTACCCCGCGCGGCCGAGCCCCGGGCACGTGCGGCGGGCCCGGTACCTCGGGCGCACGGAGCAGGAGGCGCGCACCGTCTCCGACGCCCTCGCCCGCTCGGCCGGCCTGCCGGGGTTCCTGGTCGACGGGGTTCCGCTCGCCCGCACCCGGGCGGTCGTCGACGCCCCGGTGGAGCCCGGCGGCGGGCGGTTCCCGGTCGTGCTGTTCTCGCCGGGGTCGGGCGGGGTGCGCACCCAGAACACCGCGTGGGCGGAGGAACTGGCCAGCCACGGCTACGTCGTCGCCGCGCTCGACCACCCGTACGACTCCGCCGCCGTGGTCCTCGCCGACGGCCGGACGGTCACCACCCGGCTCGCCTCCACCGGCGACCCGGCCAGGGACGACGAGCTGGCGGCCGGCTGGACGGCGATCCGGGCCGCCGACCTCGGCTTCGTCCTCACCCGGCTGGACGGCCTGGACCGGGACGGGACCGGCCCGCTGGGCGGACGCCTGGACACCGGCCGGGTCGCGGTGACCGGTCACTCCATGGGTGGGGCCGCCGCGTTCCAGGCGGCCCGGCAGGACCGCCGGTTCGACGCCGTCGTCGATCTGGACGGCTACCCGCACGGCCCCGCCTCACCGGCCCTCGGCCAGCCGACGCTCGCGCTCACCCAGGCCGTCACGGAGGGGACCGATCCGCGCTACCTGCCCCGCCTCGCCGAGGTGCTCAGGTCCGGCACCGCGACGAGCTACCGGCTCACCGTCCCCGGCGCCGCGCATCTCACCTTCATGGACGGTCCCCTGTACCTGCCGCCCGTGCCCTCGATCGTCGGCTCCCTGGGCCGCACCGGGGGCCTGCGCGTGACGGCGGGGGCCACCCTCGCCTTCCTGGACTCGGTCCTGCGGGACGAACCCGGCGACCTGTCGGGGGTACTGCCGGCCTACGGCGACCTCACCGTCTACCGCCCGGACGCGAGCCGCTGACCAGCCGTTCCGGGACACGCGCCCGGATCGCTGGCAGCCGGCCACCCCGCCCACCGTGACGAGGCCACAGCCCGGGAGCTGAAGCCTCGTCACGGTCGGCACCGGTCCACCTCTCAGGCGTACACCTCCACCTCGTAGATCCGGGCGGCCGCGTCGCTCGTCTGCGTGGGCGTCACCACGTTCACCCGCACGTACCGCCCCGACCCGCTCACCGGATGACTGGACACGTCGGCGGTGTTCCCCCGAACGGTCGCCACCGTGGTCCACCCCACCCCGTCCGCGCTGACCTGCACGTCGAAGTCCCGGGTGTTCCAGGTGGCCGACTCCCCCCCGGCCCCGGCGTGCCGCACGGTCACGTTCCCCACGGGCACCGTGCTCCCCAGGTCCACCTGCCACCACTTCGCGGCCCCGGCCGAGCACCACTTGTCGGTGTTCCCGCCGCCGACCGACCCGTTGACGGCCTTGGCGGGGCCCTCGTTGGCGTTGCACGAGGAGTCGGCCGTGGCGGGCCGGTTGAGGGCCAGGTTGACGGCGCCGGGGGCGTACACCCCGAACTCGTAGATCCGGGCGGCGGTGTTGCCGTTGTTCGTCGGCGTGGTCACGGAGAGCCGCACGTAGCGCGCGGTCCGACCGGCCACCGAGTGGTACGTCCGGCTGGCCCGGGACCCGGTGACCGTGGCCGCCGTGGTCCAGGTGGTCCCGTCGGTGCTGGTCGCGACCGTGTACCCGCCGGTGTTCCAGCCCGTGGTCTCCCCGCCGAGTCCGGCGTGCTCCAGGACGAACTGCCCGACGTTCACGGCAGCCCCCAGATCCACCTGGAGGAAGGCCCCCGAGGCGGAGGAGCACCACTTGCTGTTGTTCGCGAGGCTGCCGTCCACGGCCCTGCCCGCGGTCTCCGTCGCGGAGCAGGTGGCCGAGGAGGTCGCGGCCCTGCCGAGCGCCAGGTTCGTGCCCAGGGCGGGCGCGGCGGGCACCGGGGTGGCCCCGTCGTCGAAGGACGGCGGCACGTCACCGGCCCCGGTGCCCCAGGATCCGGCGGTCCCGCCCATGGTGTAGTTCACCGTGCCGCCGGCTGCCAGGTCCGGGTAGCGGACGTAGTTGCGGCTGGTGGCGGCGCCGTTCACGGTCAGCCCCTGCACGTGGGAGCCGGTCCCGGTGGCGGTGAGCGTGACGTTGCCGGCCGCGCGTTGGATGAGCACGGACGGGAACGTCGGGCCGTGCAGGGCGAGGGTGTCGGCGCCGGGGGTGACCGGGTACATGCCGAGCGCCGCCCACACGTACCAGGCGGAGGTGGCGCCCAGGTCGTCGTTGCCGGGCAGGCCGCCCGGGCCGGTGGTGAAGGACTCGGCCATCACCCGGCGCACGGCGGTGGCGGTGCCGGCGGGGTGACGGGCGAAGTTGTACGCCCAGGGCACGTTGTGTTCGGGCTCGTTGCCGATGTAGAAGTACGGCCGGGTCAGTCCGCCGTTGAGTTCGGTGAAGTGGTGGTCGAGCCGCCGGACGGCCTGCGCGGGCCCGCCCATGAGGTTGACCAGCCCGCCGAGGTTGTACGGCACCATCCAGGTGTACTGCGAGGCGTTGCCCTCGGTGAAGTTGCTGCCGCTGGCCGGATCCAGGGGCCAGGGCCAGGAGCCGTCGCTGTTGCGGGTGTGCACGTACCCGGACTCGGCGTTGTAGACGTTGCGCCACCACTGCGCGCGGGTCATGTAGGTGTTGTACTTCGCCGTGTCGCCCTGGGAGCGGGCGAACTGGGCGACGGCGAAGTCGCTGGCGGAGTACTCCAGGGAGTCGGAGGACTCGCCGTTGATGAAGTGCTGGTTGACGTACGTCGACTGCCGGCCACGGATCGCCCCGCCCTGCGCGGTACCCCCGTTGGAGCTCTTGTCCATCAGGGCGAGGGCGGCGGCGGTGTCGAAGTCGCGGGCCCCGAAGGCGTACATGCTGCCGACGATGATCGGGCCCGGGTCGCCGGTCATCACGAAGTCCTCGTTGGTCTGCTGGGACCACTTGGGCAGCAGGCCGCCCTGCTGGCCGTCGAGGACCATGGACTTCGCGATGTCGCTGGCCTCGGCGGGGGCCACGAACGCGATCAGCGCGGCCCAGGACCGGTAGATGTCCCAGCCGGAGTAGTTCTGGTAGACGGGGTGCGAGGCGGTGTGCACAACGTTGTCAAAGCCGAAGTACTGGCCGTTGACGTCCGAGGAGATGTTCGGGTTCTGGAACACGTGGTACAGCGCGGTGTAGAACTTCTGCTGGTCGGCGGCCGTTCCGCCCGTAGCCTGCACCTTGTTGAGGACCGTGTTCCACGCGGTGTCGGCGGCGGTGCGGGTGCCGGCGAAGTCGAAGCCGGCGATCTCCGCGGCCAGGTTCGCCGACGCGTTGGCGACGCTGACGTAGGACACGGCGACCTTGACCTGCACGGTGCGGTTCGTCGAGGTGTCGAACGTCAGGTAGGCGCCGGTGTTCACGCCGGACGTGGACGTCGAGCCGGCCGTGACCGTGCCGCCGTTCCAGGTGCCCGAGCCGGTCGGGGTCCGGTCGGCCTTCAGCGCGAAGTAGATCCGGTAGGTCTTCGAGGAGCCGCAGAAGCCGCCGGCCGTCACGTAGCCGGTCACGGTGTCCCCGGCCAGGGAGACGCTGCCCGACCGGTTGCCCGTGGCGCTCCGCGAGGTGTTGATCAGGACCCGCGAGGTGGTGGACGCGGGATAGGTCAGCTTCGCGAAACCGGCCCGGGTGGTCGCGGTCAGTTCGACATCCGTGGAGTACCGGTCGAGGCGGGTCCTGTAGTAGCCCGGGGCGGCCTGCTCGTTGGTTTTCGTGTACGCCGAGGCGTAGCCCGTCCAGCCGGTGCCCGGGGAGGTGCCGAGCGCCCCGGTCACCGGCAGGATCCCGAGGTCCTCGTTGTTCGCGCAGCCGGCCCCGTTGAAGTGCGTGAGGGAGAACTCCTCCACCGTGGAGTCGGAGTACCGGTACCCGGAGGGCGAACCGTTGGGCGTGTCCGGGCTGAACTGCACCCCGCCGAACGGCACGGTCGCCCCCGGATAGGTCGAGCCGCCGGCCCCGCCGGGAACGGGGTTGGGCGAGTTGCTGTCGTCGGTACCGATGAACGGGTTGACGTGTTGGGTGAGGTTGAGGGGCGCGGCGGCGGCCGTCCCGGGCACGAGGAGTGCGCCGAGCAGGACCACGGCTGCGAACAGTGGACGTTTCATGGTCAACCTTTCAGGGCACCCGCCATCAGGCCGCGCATGAAGAACCGGCCGAGGAGCAGGTACACGAGGAGGGTGGGCAGGCTCGCGAGCAGCGCGGCGGCCATCGCCTGGTTGAACGGCACGGTCTGCGCTCCCGCGATGTTGTTCAGCCCCACCGTCACCGGCCAGAACTCGGTCCGGGTCAGGATCAGGCCGAACAGGAAGTCGTTCCACGCGGACGTGAACTGCCAGATCATCGACACCGCGAACGCCGGGGCGGCGATCGGCAGCGCGATCCGGAAGAAGACGCGCAGCATGCCCGCGCCGTCGATCTCGGCCGACTCGACGAGCTCGTCGGGCAGGCCCAGGAAGTAGTTCCGGAAGATCAGGGTCGTGATCGGCAGCCCGTAGACGACGTGCACCAGGATCAGGCCGTCGAGGCCGCCGACGAGTTTCAGGTCGCTCATCGTCTGGAACAGGGGAATGATGATCGCCTGGTAGGGGATGAACATGCCGAACAACATCACCGGGAAGACGACGTCGGCTCCCGGGAAGCGCCACTTCGCCAGCACGAACCCGTTGGCCGCGCCGAGGAACGAGGAGATCAGGCTGGCCGGTACGGCGAGCAGCACGCTGTTCACCATGCCGCCCTGCAACTTCGGCCACACGATGGCGAACGTGTCCAGGGACAGGTGTTCCGGCAGCGCCCACATGTGCGCCACGTCCACCTCCGCCGGGGACTTGAACGCCGTCACCAGCATCACGTAGACGGGCATCAGGAAGAAGCAGGCCAGGGCGAACAGGGCCAGGTGGCGCAGCGTCCTGCTCATCGGGTCCGCTCCTTGCGCGACGTGTACCAGATGTAGGGCACGACCACCACGGCGATCGCGAGGAACAACAGGGTGGCGATCGCCGCGCCCCGGGCGAAGAAGCCGCCCCGGAACGAGGTGAGCCACATGTACAGCGCCGGGGTCTCCGTCCGGGCGTCCAGCGGCGCGATCGCGTAGATCAGGTCGAACGTCTTCAGCGAGATGTGCGCGAGGATCACCAGCGCGCTCATCAGCACCGGGGTGAGCATCGGGCGGACCACCGACCAGTAGACCTGGCGCTCGGAGGCCCCGTCGACCCGGGCCGCCTCGCGCAGTTCCTCGGGGATGCCGCGCAGGCCGGCCAGGAACAGCGCCATCACGTACCCCGACAGGGCCCAGCCCGCCGGCAGCGCGATCGCCGTGATCGCGCCCGCCGACGGGGACTTGTGCCAGTCGGAGTGCAGCCCGAACCAGTCGAGGAAGGTGTTCAGCCCGGTGGTGCCCGCCCCCGGGTCGCTGTTGAGCAGCCAGCGCCACACGATGCCCGTCGCGATGAACGAGATCGCCATCGGGAACAGGAACACGCCCCGCCACACCGACTCCCCGCGCGCGCCCTTGTCCAGCAGCAGGGCGAGCAGGATCCCCATCAGCAGCGCGCCGCCGATGAAGACCACGGTGAACACGACGAGGTTGCGGGTGTCGTTGCGGAACGTCTGGTCGGCGAACAGCTCCCGGTAGTTGGCCAGGCCCACGTAGGTGTCGCTGGGCGTGAGGCCCTTCCAGTCGGTGAGGGACACCTTCGCGTTCCAGCCGATGAAGCCGTACACGAAGATCCCGAGCAGGACCAGGGACGGCGCCACGAGCAGCAGCGCCGGCCCCCAGGAGCGGAACTTCCTCTTTCGCATGGCTACTTGTTCGCCGCGTACGCCTTGGCGACGGCGTCGGCGAACGTGGCAGTGTTCCTGTCCTGCACGAACACGCCGTACGCCTTCTCGATCTCCGACTTCCAGGCGTTGTTGGCGACCACGCCGTGCGTGAACGAGCCGACCACGATCGTCGTGGTGTTCTGCCACTCGGCCAGCGCCCAGGCCAGGTAGTCGGTGTACTTGGACTTGTCCGAGTCCAGCCGGGCGGGCACCGAGCCCTTCTTCGGGTTGAACAGGTCCTGGCCCTCCGCCGACGCGCACAGCTTCAACCAGGCCTCGGCCTGCGCCCTGTGCGGCGCGCCCTTGGGCAGGGTGAACGAGTCGGCGAGGAAGTTGTACACGCCGGTGGAACCCGGGGTGGCCGCCACGTCGAAGTCCGTCTTGTACTTCAGGGCCTTGGCGCCCTGCAGGTATCCCGCGGCCCAGTCGCCCATCACGTTGTACGCGGCCGAGCCGGCGACCACCTTGTCGATCGTGGGCTGCCAGTCGTCGGTGGACACCACGGACACCGCGAGGATCTTCTTGAAGGTCTCCAGCGCGGCGAGCACCTCGGCGGACTTCCAGTCGGTCTGCCCCGTCCACAGCCCGTTGTACTTCGGCACGCCCAGCTCGCCGAGCAGCACGTTCTCCAGCAGGTGCAGCTGGGTCCACGTCTGGCCCACCGACAGGGGCACGATCCCCTTCGCCTTGAGCGACTCGGCCTGGGTGAGGAACTCCGACCAGGTCTTCGGAGGGGCGGTGATCCCCCACTCGGCGAGCTTCGCCGGCCGGTACCACAGCAGGTTGGAGCGGTGGATGTTCACCGGCACCGCGTAGGTCCTGCCGTCGATGGTGAGCTTGTCGACCAGGCCCTTGGGGAACTTCGTCGTCCAGCCGTTCTGCGTGTAGAGGTAGGTCAGGTCCTCCAGCTTGCCGGCCTTGATGTCGGTGGCCGCCTCCAGCCCGGCGTGCAGCTGGTAGGAGTCCGGCGGGTCGTTGGCGAGCAGCCGGGTGGTCAGGGCCTGCTTGGCCTGGGTGCCCGAGCCGCCGGCCACGGCCGCGTTGACGAACTCGACGCCCGCGTTGTTCTTCTTGAACTCCGCGATGAGCGCCTCCAGGCCCTCGCCCTCACCGGGGCCGGACCACCACGAGTACACCTCGATCTTGTTGGCGGCCTTGCTGTCTCCGCCCGAGTTGGAGCAGGCGGGCAGGACGGCCACGGCCGACGCGCCGAGAGCCGCACCGAGGAGTTTCCTGCGACTGAGCTGCATTGCGCCCTCCCGGGCAAGTCGATTGATCGGCGGGTATCGCTGGACCACCATCCACCCGGCCAACGGGCTCTGTCAATACTTAGCAATACCTCTGACATGACTGGGACTTATAGCCGTGAGTTCCGTTCCTGATTGACATAACCTGCCCGGAGACGGCAGCATGCGGGAGGTGACGGTGTCCGCGCACGAACTCGGCCAGACCGCCCGCCGCGTCGTCGACGTGCTGCGGGCCCACGGCGCGCGCACCCGCGCCGAGCTGATCAGCCTCGCCGGCCTGTCCCGCCCCACGGTGTCCGCCGCGCTCGCCGACCTCGCCGCCACCGGCCTGCTCACCGAGGACGCCCCCGGCACCACCGGCCCGGCGGGCGGCCGACCGGCGGCCGTGTTCCGGCTGTCGCGGGCCGCGGGCCTCGCCGTCGGGGTCGACATCGGCCGCCGGCACCTGCGGGTCGCCGTCGCGGACCTGGGGCACACCGTGCTCGCCGAGGAGGCCGTCCGGCTCGACCGCGACGCCGACGACCACCCGCACGCGGCCCTGGACCTGGCCGTCCGGCAGATCGACGCGGTCCTCGCCAGCGTCGGCGCCGACCGGTCGGAGGTGCTCGGCGTCGGGCTCGGCATCCCCGCCCCGGTCACCGACGCCGGCCGGATCGGCTCCCCCGCCCTGCTGCCCGCGTGGGCCGCGCTCGTCCCGCGCGAGGAACTGTCCGGCCGGCTGTCCGGGCTGCCCGTCCGGGTGGACAACGACGCGAACGTGGCGGCCCTCGCCGAGTACGTGTGGGGGGCCGGGCGGGACTGCGCCGACCTGGTCTACGTGAAGGTGGCCACCGGCATCGGGGCCGGCATCATCCTCAACGGCCGGCTGTACCGGGGCACCGACGGCACCGCCGGCGAACTCGGCCACGTCACCCTCGACGTCAACGGGCCGGTCTGCCGGTGCGGGAACCGGGGCTGCGTCGAACTGTGGGCCGGCGGCCGGGCGCTCCTCGACCAGGCCCGGGTGACCCTGCCCGACCTGGGTGGCCTGACGGACCTGGTCGCGCAGGCGGCGGCCGGCGACCCCGGCTGCCGGCGGCTGCTCCTCGACGCGGGCAGATATCTGGGGTACGCGCTGGGCGGGCTGTCCAACCTGGTCAACCCGGGGCGGATCGTGGTCGGCGGGGAGCTCGGGGTGAGTGAGCTGCTGCTGGAGCCGCTCCGGCGGGGGCTGGCGGAGACCGCGATGGCGGCGGCGGTGGAGGCCGTGGAGGTGGTGCCGGCGCAGTTGGGGGCGCGGGCGGCGGCGCTGGGTGGGCTGGCGCTGGCGCTGGGCGTGAACGCGGCCTGACCGCTCACCCCGCGAGCCGCCACACCCGGACGTCCGCCACGTCCGTCCCCGGCCCGTAGAGCTGGTCGAGCACGAGCCGCAGCTCCGCGCGGTGCGGCGCCGGCCCCAGGACGACACACGACGCGCGCCAGTACCGCGCGTCCTCCCGGGCCTGGTCGCGGTGCGTCGCCCCGATCCCCGGCGCGACCCCGGTCGACTGGACCCCGGCCAGCAGGCTGGAGGTCGGCCGCCTCGGCGTGCCGTACCCCCAGGGTCCGATGTAGTGCCCCTCCGGCACCCCGAACGCGGCCCCGGCGGCGGCCGCCCAGCGCAGGGAGTCGGCGTTCGCCGGGTTCGGCAGCGGGACGGGAACCAGGACCCCGCCGGGCCGCACGCAGTCCGCCCACCCGCCGTCGGCGAAGAACGCCGGTACGGGCGGGCGGGCGGCGGTGAGCATCGGCATCGGGTACAGAGGCACCAGCGCGGCGAACACGGCGACCGGGAGCAGGACCGCCCGGCGCCGGCCGGACAGCAGTACCTCGTGCACGGTCAGCGCGAGGACGGCCGCCATCAGGGGCACCAGCGCCAGGGCGAACCGGCTCGGCAGCGCCCACTCCAGCACCGGCGCGCCCCGGATCAGCTCGTAGGGGCCGGTGAGCCCGGTCCGCACCCCGTTGACCACGATCTCCGGCCCCAGGGAGACGGCGGACAGGACCGCGCCGACGACCACCGCGGCGCGGACGAAGGTGTGGTGCCACAGCCGGACGACGCAGAGCACGAGGACGAGCAGGACCGGCCAGCCGAAGAAGGTGTTCATCTCCGCCGGGTGTCCCGCGAGCCGACCCGCCGCACCGCCCCAGCCGCCGACCGTCAGCGGGGAGAAGCTCCAGTAGCTGGCGACGTCGGCCGGGAAGTACTCGGGCGGCAGCAGGCCCTCCCAGCCCCGTTGCGGGCCCGCGAACTGCGTCCACAGTGGCCGGGCCAGGAACGGCGCGGCCGACGCGAGGGCCACCCCGAGGCCCACGGCGAGCGGCCGGGCCACGCCGAGCACCACCCGCGGGGCGAGGGCGGTGTACGCGACGAGCAGCAGCGCCAGGGTGACAGCCGTCAGGAACAGCACCTCCTCGCCGGTGAACACCTGCGCGGTGACCGCCAGGCCCAGCCCGACCCCGGTCCGGGCCGGCGTCTGCCCCCGGACCAGCCGGAGGACGCAGTACACGATCACGGGGACGAGCCACCACGCGGTCAGGTTGATGTGCGCCTGGGAGTGCGAGATCATCGGCGGCGCGAACCCGCAGAACAGGCCGCCGACCGTCGCGGCGAGCCGGGTGAGGCCGAGGGGCCGCGCGAAGAGCAGGTACCAGGCCGACGCCGTGCCCGCGAGGTTCAGGGTGATCAGGGTGACGTAGGTGACCGGGACCCCGAAGGCCCAGGTCAGCGGGGCGAGCAGCGCGCCGGGGAACAGGTTGTTCGTGTTGGCCATCATGTTGACGCCGTCGGGACTGTTCATCCGGTCGGTGAGCAGCGCGAGGTCGCCGCTCCACACCCGGGCGGACCAGGCGAGGAACCACTCCGCGAGGCTCTGGTCGTTCAGGTTGACGGCCACGCCGCGCAGGTGCGGGTCGCGCCAGAGCTCGACCGTGAAGAAGGCCGCGACGGCCAGGAACAGCAGGCACGGGCCGAGGTCGGCGGGCAGTCGCACCCGGCGGGCCGGGACCTCGTCCTCCACCACGGGAACATCGACGAGTACGCCTGTCCCAGCCATGCACTCTCCCCGCCGCCGACACCTCCGAGCAGGGTACTATTTCATGGGGTTTTTCCCCTTTCACGGCACTGTGTCGGGCCCGAAAATCGATCGGCGGTCCCGGGCGCGGGCGTCTAGGGTGCCGGGCATGCTGATCTGCACCCCGGCGACCCTCCGCGCCCCGGCCGAGGTCCCCGGCCTCGCGTTCCAGGTCGTGTCCGCGACCTCCCCGCTCGCCGCCGTCCTGGACAACCTCAACGTCAACACCTGGGGCTTCGACCCGGCGGCACCCGGCGCGACCGTCGAGGACGCCGAGTCGTTCCGCGACGGCCTGACCACGCACCGGGCCCTGAACGCGGTGCTCGACGGCCGGGCCGTGGCGGCCGGCATGTTCCTGGACCTGGTGGCCGGCCGCACCGAACTCGTCGGCATCGCCACCCTGGAGGACTTCCGGCGGCGCGGGATCGGGGCGGCGGTCACGGCGGCGCTGGCCCGGGAGGCGTTCGCGTTCGGCGCGGAGGTGTGCTTCCTGACCACGGACAACCCCGGGGCGCTCCGGGTGTACGAACGCCTGGGCTTCGCGCCCGAGGCCGCCTGAGCAGCCGGCCCGGCGGCGGGCACCCGGCTCGCGGGGCCTCCGGGACGGGCCGCCTCGTCGGGTCCCGCCTGGCGGGGTCTGCGGGTGCTCGCGGTCAGGCCTGCTCGCCCCCGGTGTCCACCGGCCGCTCGAAGAACGTCTCCAGCACCACGATCGTCCGCGTCCCCGTCACCCCGGGGATCTCGAAACACCGCCGCAGCGTCGCCTGCAACTGCTCGGTCGTCGCCGTCCGGATCTTCACCATGAGCGACGCCGACCCGGCCACGATGTGCGCCTCCTGGATCTCCCGGATCGCCGCGAGCGCCGCGTGCGTGGGCGGGTCGCCCATCCACGCGTTGGACTCCAGCATCACGAACGCCAAGACGCCCCGGTCGACGGCCGCCGGGTCCACGTCGACCGTGGTCCGGCGGATCACCCCGCGCTCGCGGAGTTTGCGGACCCGCTCGTGCGCGGCCCCGGCGGACAGTCCGACTGCCTGCCCGAGGGCCGCGTACGCACGGGTGGCGTCGGACTGCAGCGCGGCGAGGAGTG
Organism: Longispora urticae; assembly: GCF_053902585.1. NCBI lineage: Bacteria > Bacillati > Actinomycetota > Actinomycetes > Micromonosporales > Micromonosporaceae > Longispora > Longispora urticae. Next base: position 91,967 of record NZ_JAQZSH010000041.1, on the reverse strand, counting down.
CCCGGTCGGTCTCGTCCACGTCGTACCCCTCGAATGTGAGTTGAAGAACCCTTGGGTTGACCATATCTCATTCGGTGTTGTTAGCTGAAGACCGAAGGAGGTTCGTGATGATCGACAGGATCAGGGCACGGTTCGAGCAGCTGGACGACCGGTTCGCCGGGTGCGGCGGCGACGAGTGGATCGAGGTGCTGCACGCGGGCAGCCGCAAGACCGAGGGCCCGGCCTACTTCCCGGCGGGCCGCTACCTGGTGTGGAGCGACATCCCCAACGACCGGATGCTCCGCTGGGACGAGACCACCGGGGCGGTCGGCGTGTTCCGGCACTCCTCGGGCTTCGCGAACGGCAACACCGTCGACCGGCAGGGCCGCCTGCTGACCTGCGAGCAGGGCGCGCGCCGGGTCACCCGCACCGAGCACGACGGCACGGTCACGGTGCTCGCCGACTCCTACCAGGGCAGACGCCTGAACAGCCCGAACGACCTCGTGGAGCACTCCGACGGTTCGATCTGGTTCACCGACCCGCGCTACGGGATCACCGGCCACTACGAGGGCAGCCCGGCGGACAGCGAGATCGGGGCGGACCACGTCTACCGGCTCGACCCGGACGGCACACTCACCGTGGTCGCCGACGACTTCGACCGGCCGAACGGGCTGGCGTTCTCGGCCGACGAGTCCGAGCTGTACATCGTGGACACCCGCCGGCGGCACCTCCGCCGGTTCCAGGTGGCCGACGGGACGCTCACGGGCGGGGAGGTGTTCGCGGAGGGCTGGTTCGACGGGATCCGGTTCGACCACGCGGGACGGCTGTGGTGCGCGGCGCTCGACGGCCTGTGGTGCCACGCACCGGACGGCACGCTGATCGGGAAGCTGCTGCTGCCGGACTCGGCGTCCAACCTGGTCTTCGGCGGGGCGCGGCGCAACAACCTGTTCATCACGAACAGCGCCGGGGACCTCTACTCGATCCGGGTCACCTTCGCGGGCGCGAACCGCTGAGACCTCCATCCGGGTACGGGGGGCCGGAGACTGTGCCGGTCGTCGCGCCGTCGGCTCCCGTCCCGGACGACAGGTCGACGCGGAACCGCCCGCTCCCCGGGCGCGTGGCCTGCGAGCGGGCGGTCGGGTGAACGCGACGGCGGCCTACATGTTGATCATATGGCCGGCCAGGCCGTGGATGGCCTCCTTGACCGCCTCGCCCAGCGTCGGGTGCGCGTGGATGTTGCGCCCCAGCTCGTGCACCGTCAGGTCCCACTGCTGGGCCAGGGTCAGCTCCGGCAGCAGCTCGGTCACCTCGGGGCCGATCAGGTGCGCGCCGAGCAGCTCGCCGTACTTCCCGTCCGAGATCAGCTTCACGAAGCCGACCGGCTCCCCCAGCCCGTGCGCCTTGGCGTTCGCCGTGAACGGGAACTTCGCCACCTTGACGTCGAACCCCTTCTCCCGCGCCTGGGCCTCGGTCCAGCCGAAGCTGGCGATCTGCGGCTGGCAGTACGTGGCCCGGGGGACCATCACGAAGTCGATCTCCATCGTCTCCGCGTTCGCGATGGTCTCCACCGCTACCATGGCCATCGCCTCGGCGGCGTGCGCGAGCATCAGCTTGGCCGTGACGTCCCCGATGGCGAAGATGTGCGGCACGTTCGTCCGGCCCCGGCCGTCCACGTCGATCGCGCCGCGTTCGGTGAGCGCGACGCCGGTGGTCTCCAGCCCGTAGCCGGTGACCCGGGGCGCGAAGCCGATGGCCTGGAGCACCTTGTCGGCCTCCAGTACCTGCTGGGCGCCGTTCTTGGAGACCGTCACCCGCACCTTGTCCCCGGAGTCGTCGATCGACTCGACCCGGGTGGAGGTGTGCACGGTGACGCCGAGCTTGCGGTACCGCTTGGCCAGCTCCGCGGACACCTCGGCGTCCTCGAGCGGGACGAGCCGGTCCAGGAACTCCACGATCGTGACGTCCACGCCGTAGGAGCGCAGGACGTAGGCGAACTCGACGCCGATCGCGCCCGCCCCGGCGATGACGATGCTGCCGGGCAGGTCGGAGGAGAGGATCTGCTCCTCGTAGGTGACGACCCGCTCGCTGAGCGAGGTGCCGGGCAGCAGCCGGGTGGTCGCGCCGGCCGCGATGACGCAGTGCCCGAACGTGACGGTCTCGGTGCCGCCGGACGACAGGGTCACCTCCAGGGTGTGCGCGTCGGTGAACACGCCCCGGCCGTCGTACTGCGTGACCTTGTTCTTCTTCATCAGGTAGTGGATGCCCTTGACCCGGCCGTCGGCGACCTGCCGGCTGCGGGTGTAGGCGGCTCCGTAGTCCACGCTGACCTTGCCCTCGACCGTGATGCCGAACTTCTCCGCCTCGTGGGTGAAGATCTGGGCCAGCTCGGCGTTGCGGAGCAGGGCCTTGGAGGGGATGCAGCCGACGTTCAGGCAGACCCCGCCCCAGTACTTCTCCTCCACGACGGCCACGGACAGCCCGAGCTGGGTGGCGCGGACCGCGGCGGTGTACCCGCCCGGCCCCGCGCCCAGGACCACGACGTCGAAATGTGCGCTCATGGGCCCGATACTGCCAGGTGTCAGGCCGGCCGGAGGCTGGTGGGCAGTGTGAAGTGCACCGTCTCCCGGCTGGTCTCGCGCTCGGTGACGGTCACCGGCCCCATTCCGGACAGCGCGGCGACGACCTCCTCGACCAGCCGGGGCGGCGCGGAGGCCCCGGCGGTCAGTCCGACGACCCGGACCCCGGCCAGCCACTCGGGCCGCAGGTCCGCCGGGCCGTCGATCAGGTAACCGGGGGTGTCGTGCCGGGCGGCCAGCTCCACCAGGCGCTGCGAGTTCGACGAGTTGGCCGAGCCCACGACCAGGACCAGCTCGGACTCCGCCGCGATCGCCGCGAGGGCCTCCTGCCGGTTCGTGGTCGCGTAGCAGATGTCGTCGGAGGCGGGGCCGCGCAGCTCCGGGTACCGGGCCCGCAGCGCGTCCACCACCTCCGCCGCCTCGTCCACGGCCAGCGTGGTCTGGGTCAGGTACGACACCCGGGACGGGTCGGCGATCCGGAGCGCGGCGACCTCGGCGGCCGACCCCACCAGCACCGTACTGTCCGGGGCCTCGCCCATCGTGCCCTCGACCTCCTCGTGCCCGGCGTGCCCGACGAGCACGACGGTGTCGCCCCGGCCGGCGAACCGGCGCGCCTCCACGTGCACCTTGGTGACCAGCGGACACGTCGCGTCGATCACCTCCAGGCCCCGGTCGGCGGCCTCGGCGTGCACCGCCGGGGACACCCCGTGCGCCGAGAACACGACGGTGGCCCCGTCCGGTACCGCGTCGAGTTCGTCGACGAACACCGCGCCCCGGTCCCGCAGCTCGGCCACGACGTGGGTGTTGTGCACGATCTGCTTGCGCACGTAGACCGGCCCCTCGCGCTGGTCCAGCGCGAGTTCGACGGCCTCGATGGCCCGTTCGACCCCGGCGCAGAACGACCGGGGCGCGGCGAGCAGGATCGTGCGGTGCACCCCGTCGGGGACGAGTACGGACATCGGCGCGTTCCTCTCAGTGGTCGCGGCCGGGGTCAGCCGGTCAGTGGTCGCGGCGGGTGACCAGTCGGGCGAGACCGCCCAACTCGGCGGCCACCCGGTCCGTGGGGCCGGCCGCGTCGAGCCGTTCCAGGGCCCGCCCGAGCAGGTCGTGCGCCTGGTTCTGGCTCCAGGTCCGCGCGCCGGCCCCGTCGATCAGGTCCGCGGCGCGGGCGAGTTCCGTACCCGTCAGCGGCTCGTCGCGGTCGTAGAGCACCGCGAGCTCGCGGCCCTCGTCGGTGCCCGAGGACAGCGCCGCGACCACCGGCAGCGACTTCTTCCGGTTCTGCAGGTCGGAGTAGACCGGCTTGCCGGTGACGGCCGGGTCGCCCCAGATCCCGAGCAGGTCGTCCACGAACTGGAACGCCAGGCCCAGGTGCTGCCCGAACGCGCCGAGGTGCTCGACCTGCTCCGGCCGGCCGCCGCCGAACAACGCGCCGAGCGCGCACGACGCCCCGAGCAGAGCGGCCGTCTTGCCCTCGGCCATCCGCAGGCACTCGGCCACGTCCACGTCGGCGCGGGTCTCGAAGGCGAGGTCGGCGAACTGCCCCTCGACCAGGTCCTGGACGGCGGCGCTGAGCATCCGCAGCCCGGCCTGCGACGCCGGGTGCCCGCTGGCGGCGAGCACGTCGAACGCGACGGTGAGCAGCGCGTCCCCGGCCAGGATCGCCGGCCCCGAACCGAACACGGTCCAGGCGGTGGCCCGGTGCCGGCGGGTGACGTCGCGGTCCATGACGTCGTCGTGCAGCAGGGAGAAGTTGTGCGTGAGCTCGACGGCCACCGCCGCGGGGACCGCCGCGTCCGTCCCGCCGCCGACCGCCTCCGCCATCAGCAGCACCAGCGCGGGCCGGATGGCCTTGCCGCCGGAGGCGTCGTCGGGTTCGCCGTGCTCGTCGCACCACCCGAAGTGGTACCCCGCGATCCGCCCCATCGACGGCGGCAGCCCGTCGACGGCCGCGCGCAACGCCGGACCCACGGTGTCGCGGCTCCAGCTCAGCACCTCGCGGGCGGAACGCCCGGCGGTCCTCTCATCCACAGTGGTCATCTGGTCACGACCTCTCTGAGCAGGGCTCGACGAAGCTGTTGTCTCCGAGCGTCGCCGCAGAGTCTCCCACGGTGACGGGCTCAGGTATCGCTGGCCGGGAAACGGGTGCCGGCCAGCGACGCCGGCACCCCACGGGCCCCGTCAGTCACGCCCCCGACCGATCTCGACGTTCTCCAGGATGCCGAGCGCGTCCGGCACGAGGACGGCCACCGAGTAGTAGGCCGTGACCAGGTACGAGATGATCGCCTGCTCGCTGATGCCCATGAACCGCACCGACAGGCTGGGCTCGAACTCGTCGGGCAGGCCGGTCTGGTGCAGGCCGATGACGCCCTGGTTGGACTCGCCGGTCCGCATCGCGATGATCGACGTGGTCCGGGTGTTGCTGACCGGGATCTTGTTGCACGGCAGCAGAGGCACGCCGCGCCACGCGGGCACCATGTTGCCGAGCAGGTCCACATTGGTGGGGTAGATGCCCCGGGCGGTGCACTCGCGGCCGAACGCGGCGATCGCCGACGGGTGCGCCAGCATGAACTGGGTGTTGCGCCGGCGGCTGAGCAGCTCGTCGAGGTCGTCGGGGGTCGGGGCGCCGCTGTGGGTGTGCAGGCGCTGCTTGAGGTCCGCGTTGTGCAGCAGGCCGAACTGCCGGTTGTTGATCATCTCGTGCTCCTGGCGTTCGCGCAGGGCCTCGACGGTCAACCGGAGCTGCTGTTCGATCTGGTTCATCGGCTCGTTGTAGAGGTCGGCGACCCGGCTGTGCACCTTCAGCACGGTCTGCGCGACGCTCAGCTCGTACTCGCGCGGGGCCAGCTCGTAGTCCACGAACGTGCCGGGCAGCACGGGCTCGCCGGTGTGGCCGGCCGACAGCTCGATCGCCGCCTCGCCGTGCTTGTTCTGCGGCAGGAGCGAGGCCTCGCGGTGCACCTCGATCTGGGCGCGCAGCTCGGGCGAGGAGTCGGCGATCTCGGCGAACGCCTGGCGGGACAGGGTCAGCACGGTGCAGCTGGTGACGGCCTTGACCGTGTACTCCCAGATGCCCTGGTCCTCGACGAGCGACTGGTCGCCGAAGTAGTCCCCGTCGGCGAGCATGCCGAGGACGACCTGGTCCCCGTACTCCCCCACGCCGACCTTGTTGACCTTGCCGTGCGCGACGAGGAACACCTGGTCGGCCACGTGGCCGAACTCCACGATCACGTCGCCGGGCTCGAACTCCTGCTGGGTGAACCGGCCGGCGAGCGCGCCGAGCACGTCCTGGTCGTCGAAGCCGCGCAGCAGGGCCAGCTCGCCGAGCTCCGCCGGGACCACGGAGACGTTCGATCCGGTGCTGACGAAGGAGACCCGGCCGTCGCCGACCGCGTAGGTCATCCGGCGGTTCACCCGGTACGCGCCGCCCGCGACCTGGACCCAGGGCAGGACGCGGAGCAGCCACCGGGAGGTGATCTCCTGCATCTGCGGCACGGACTTGGTCGTCGTCGCCAGGTTCCTGGCCGCCGCCGTCGCGAGGCTCTGCTGGCGCTGCTCGCCCTCTACACCCGTTCCGGACCCCATCAACGACGTCACGACGCACCACCGATCTCTTCCGAAAGGATGGCCGGATTGGCCAGGAGTATCCCCAACATCACCGGCATCCAAAGTGTCACCGGTTGTCACCATGCTATGGACAATCCGAGATCTAGGGCAAGGGCCCCTTCGGTATGTAAATCGGACAGCTGTGCGTGATAGAAAATCGAAATTGGTGGTACAGGTGAGACGGGTGTGACAGAACGGAGGGGCGCGGGCGGCCCCTCCGTCGACCGGTCAGCCCAGGCTGCGGGCGTAGCGGGCCAGCGCGGCCAGCTCGTTGGGCAGGTTGCCGCTCACCCCGGGGCCGGCCTGCTGGGCGCGCGGCCCCTCCAGCCGCACACTGAAGGTCACCCGGGACCCGCCCGATCCATCCGGGTCGATCCGGTGCGTGAACCGGGTCGGGATGCCGAAGATGTCGACGTCGTCGCTGTACCCCACGCCGTCGAGCACGTCGACCAGCACGGTCCGTACCGGCTGGGGCGCGAACGTGAACGAGATCCACTGGACGACGCCGTCGACGAACGCGCCGTCGAGCGCGACCTTCTTGACCCGGACGTCCCACCGGGGGTGGTGGTACACCGGGTCGGAGAGGATCGACCACAGTGTCCCCGGTGGGACGTCCGGGATGTCGATGGACTGAGAATGCGTGTAGACCATGCCGACCAGCCTAGGGCTTCCGTCCCGTTTTCCGGCTCCCGTGAATACGGGATGCGCGGGAGGACCTGGCCGCCTCCATGGTGCCGGGGCCCACGCGCCTGCGGGCCACCCGGCATGGGCGGGCCGGCTCAGCGCGTCGATCGCGCGCCCGGCGCGCCCGCGCGGGCCGCCCCCGTCGGACGGCCCGCGGAAACGGGCGGCACTCAGTCGTCGCCCACCGCGCCGGGATCCGCGCGCACGGACCCGCGCGGCGCGGTGGGCGACCCGGCCCGTGTCGGGGCGGGCCGTGTCGGGTCAGACCGGGTTCGGTCCGTTGCACCAGAACATGGCGGTGCCGGACGCCGTCCGGCCAGCGCTGTCGGTGACGGTCACGTTGGCCCAGGCCATCGTGTCCGGGGTACAGCCGCCCGAGGCCTCCTGGCCCGGGCCGCTGATGAAGGTGTTCGAGCTGCTCGACCACTGGTACGAGTACGGCGCGGTGCCCCCGGCCGCCCAGGCGGAGCAGTCCATGCCGCCGTAGAACCAGCCGGAGCGGCTCATGCAGTCGGCGCTGACGGACAACGGGGCGTCGGCCTGGGCGGGGGTCGCGCCGAGCAGCGCTCCACCGAGGACGGCGGCCGCGACGGCGACCCTTCCGACGGTGCGGACCATACGGGACATCGCGTGTTCTCCCTCGTGTCGGGGCTGTGAGTCCACAGTGTGCGGAGGCCCGCCGGGGGCCGTCCGCCTTCCCGAACATTCCCGAACGCCCGGTTCGTTCGGGGTCGTTCGGAAGAGCGGCCGACCCCGGCGCCGCGGGCCCGGACTCCCCGGACGGGAACCGGACGACGGCTCACCGACCGCGCGGGGACGGCGTGGGCCGGGACTCCCCGGACGGGATCCCGACGACGGCTCACCGACCGCGCAAGGCTGGCGTGGGCCCGCCCGGCTGCCCCGAACCCCGGGTGTCGGCCGGTCCGGGGCTCTAAGCTGGGCGTATGCCCCGGGCGAACGAGGCCGTAGCGGCGGTGCTCCGCGAGTACGCGGACCTGTTGGCCATCACCGACGGCGAGGCGTTCAAGGCGCGGGCGTACGAGAAGGCGGCGCGCGCCGTCAGCGGGTACCCCCAGGACGTCTCGACCCTCGACGGCGCGGCACTGCGGCAGATCCCGCAGGTCGGCGCCTCGATCGCGGACAAGATCGCGGAGTTCCTGCGCACCGGGGGCCTGCCGGCCCTCGACCGCGCCCGCGAGCAGGTCCCCGCCGGGGTGCGCGAACTGACCCGGATCCCCGGCCTGGGCCCGAAGAAGGCCCGCCAACTGTACGAGGACCTCGGCGTCACCTCCGTCGCCGCACTGCGCGCGGCCATCGAGGCGGGCGAACTCACCGACCGGCGCGGCTTCGGCGCGAAGACGGCCGAGAACCTCCTGCACGGCATCGACCTGCTTGCCCGCGACGCAGGCCGGACCACGGTCGACGTCGCGCTGACCGTGGCGGAGGAGGTGGTGGCCGCGCTGTCGGCCGTCCCGGGCTGCGTGCGGTGCGCCCACGCCGGTTCGCTGCGCCGGATGCGCGAGACCGTCGGGGACGTGGACCTGCTCGCCGTCGCCGAGGACTCCGGGCCGCTGATGGCCGCGTTCGTGGCCCTGCCGCTGGTCGGGGAGGTGATCGTCCACGGTCCGACCAAGACGTCGGTGCGCACCACGGCCGGGCTGCAGATCGACCTGCGGGTGGTGAGACCGGAGTCCTGGGGCGCGGCACTGCAGTACTTCACCGGCAGCCAGGGGCACAACATCCGCACCCGGGGCATGGCGGTGCGCGCGGGCCTCAAGCTGTCCGAGTACGGGCTGTTCCGGGTCGACGACGGCACCCTGGTCGCCTCCGAGACCGAGGAGGACGTGTACGCCGCCCTCGGCCTGCCCTGGATCCCCCCGCCCCTGCGCGAGGACCGGGGCGAGATCGACGCCGCGCTCGCCGGCGAGCTCCCCACCCTCGTCACCGCCGCCGACATCCGGGGCGAACTGCACAGCCACACCGACCTCACCGACGGCGTCGCCACCCTCGCGGAGATGATCGCCGCCGCCCGCGCCCGCGGCTACTCCTACTACGCGGTCACCGACCACGCCAAGGACATGCCCATGCAGCGGATGACCGACGAGAAGATGCTCGCCCAGCGCGCCCAGCTCCGCGCGCTCGGCGAGGGCCGGAAAATGGTCCTGCTGCACGGCACCGAACTCAACATCGGGCCCGACGGCGACGTGGACTGGGGGCCGGAGTTCCTCGCCGGGTTCGACGTGTGCGTGGCGTCCGTGCACTCCCACTTCCAGCAGACGACCGAAGAGCTGACCCGCCGACTGGTACGCGCCTGCGAGAACCCGTACGTGAACGTGATCGGGCATCCCAGTACCCGTCTCCTGGGTCGACGGCAGGGCATCGAGCCGGACTGGGACGACGTGTTCGCGGCCGCCGCCCGCACCGGCACCGCGATGGAGGTGAACTGCTTCCCCGAGCGGCTGGACCTGCCGGACACGCTGATCCTGCGGGCGAAGCGGGCCGGGGTGAGGTTCGCGGTCGACACGGACGCGCACGCGGTCGGCCACCTGGACAACCTGCGGTACGGGATCGGGACGGCGCAGCGGGGGTGGTTGACCGCGGAGGACGTGGTGAACGCGTGGCCGTTGCGGCGGCTGCGGGCGTTCATCGCGGCGAAGCGCCCCTGAGCGGCGGGGCACCTTGCCTGGTCCTGGCAGACGTACCCCGCCGGGTGGTTCAGTGTCTTTCTGGGATGCCGGGGAGGCCTGCTCGGGTGAGGGTGTTCTTGGCGGTGGTGTAGTCGGGGCAGGGCCAGTGGGTTCGGCAGCGTCGGCAGCGGCGGAAGAGCCACCAGGCGGGTCGGTGCATGAGGAGTTCCCCGAAGGCGTGGGCGAGGGTGTAGGGGTGGGGTTCGGCGCGGAGGTGTGCGGGGTTCATCGTTGCCACCATTCGAAGCGGGTGCGTTGGGCCCGGTAGGTCGGGCAGGGGAACCGGTATCGGCAGCCGAGACACAGACCGATCAAGACCAGAGATTCGATGTGTACCGGCAGGGGCGCGGTCACCGGGCGCCTCAGACGTGGGCCGGCAGGTGTCGCAGGGGGGTGAAGCCTCGGGGGATGGCGTGTTCGGGGAGCAGGTCGCCGAGGACGCGGTACATGGTGCGGCCGCCGGTGTAGGCGCGTCTGCCGTGCAGCATGCGGTGGTTGGCGATGGCGTAGCCCTGGCCGGCTTGCAGGGGCAGGACCTTCGTGTGGCGGGTGATGGCTTCGCGGAGTTCGGGGAGGCGCTGGTCGATGCCGGGGGTGAAGCGGGCGAGTTCGTCCAGGCGGAGGCGGATGGCCAGGCGGTCGGGGGTGGGGTGTTCGAAGACGGAGCCGAGGTGGCCGGGGCCGGTGCCGAAGTAGGCGGAGTGCGCCTGGTCGAGTACCCCCAGAAGGTCGGGGTTGTTGGTGGCGAGGTCGGCGTGCAGGGCGCGGCCGTCGACGATGAGGGACTCGCCGCCGCTGATGCCGGGGCGGGCGCAGACGAGGACGACGACCTCGGGCGGGTGCCGCACCGCCGAGCCGTCGGTGTACGGGGTCAGCGGACCGGTGCCGAAGGCGGAGTAGCCGGCTTTGCGGGACAGGTCGCCGCGGTCGGCGATGAACGTGACGCCGTCGGCGTCGGAGTCGCGGTGCTCCACGATCAACAGGAGTTGTCCGGCGAGGCGGAGGGTCTCACCGCGGCCGAACACGCCGTCGAACGTGGCCAGGCCGTCGCGGGCGAGCGCTGCGGAGAGCTGGTCGGGGGCGTCGTCGGAGGTGATGGTGACGCGGTGCTGGTCGAACACGCTGAGCATCTCGTACCCCTCGAAAGGTGTTGTTGGTGAGATGAGCGTCAGCCCGACGGACGGCGGTCGTCCAGTGACAGGTTGTCAACATGCGGTGCCTGCTGGGGTGGGGTCCGGCGTGCTAGTTTCCGGACAGATCAGTCCTCACACGACAGGTGCGTCATGGTGTATCGACCTCACGCTTTCCCCGTTTCCGTCAAGGGCGTCGTCGTCCAGGACGGCAGGGTGTTGTTGTTGAAGAACGAGCGCGACGAGTGGGAGCTGCCCGGCGGGAAGCTCGAACTCGGCGAGGAGCCGCCGGACCGGTTGCTGCGGGAGATCACCGAGGAGTGTGGGTGGGAGGCGACGATCGGGCCGATCCTGGACTCCTGGCAGTACCACATCCGTGAAGGGGTGGATGTGTTGATCGTGACCTACGGGGCTCATGTCACGACGGATGCGGCTCCGGTGGTCAGCCACGAGCACAAGGAAGCGGCGTTGTTCGCCGAGTCCGAGGTCGCTGGGTTGAACATGCCTGAGCCTTACAAAAGATCGATCGCTGACTGGTACGGGCGGTTGCGCGAGTCGGTGCGGTAGCCGTGAAATGCGCGGCGTGCGGGGTCAGCGTCAGCCGGTGGAGCGTGTCGCCGCTGTGTCCGGCGTGCCACGCGGTTTCCGGTGGGCCGTTGCCTCTGCCTCCGTCCGGTCGGGGCGGGTCGCCGTTGTGGTTGTGGACCGCGCCGAACGCCCGGGCGGCTATCGCCACCCGGAACCTGGCGGTCATTCTGCGGGCCTATCGGGCGGCCGCCGGGCAGAGTCAGCGGGCCCTGGCTGAAGCGTTGGGGTATGACCCGACGTATGTGTCGATGATCGAGACCGGGCGGCGTGACATCACCGACGTGGTGGCGTTGCGGCGGATCGCCCGGCATCTCGGCCTGCCGCCGCACGCGCTCGGGGTCACCGACGCCGAGGCGGCTGACTTCGCGGCGATGCTGCAGTTCGGGGAGTCCACGATCCGCCTCGCGGGCCTGGCCCGGCAGTCAGGACACGGGGCCAGCGCGATCAACGAACTCTGGCCCCTGGTCGCCCGCCTGGAAGCGCGTACCGCCGATGGGCACGTCGACCGTGATGTGCTCCTGCTGCTCGGGCGGGCCAGGGCCATGCTGGGGGTGGCGCTAGGGGACGTGCTACCCGAGGAGAAGCTCAACAGCGCCGCCAGGTGGACCGGTCGGGCGCTGCGGATCACCGAGCGACTCGATGACCCGGATTTGTTGAGTCATACGCTGCGGGTGCACGGCAACGAGCTGCGCAAAGTCGACCGCAAAGCAGCCGCCGCACTACGCCTCCAACACGCGGCGCACCTGGCGCCAGCCGGCGAACGTGGGGCGGTGTTGATCCAACTCGCCCGCACGGTCGGGGACCTCGGTGATCCGGAACTCTTCGACACCGTGATCGCCGACCTGCTCCGTTTCGTGGACGACGCGGCGCCCACCCCGCTGGTCAACCCGTTCGTCGCCCGCGAGGTGCACCTACGCGGACTCGTCGGTACCGGCCGCGCCACACTCGCCGCACAACTCCTCCAACGGCCCTCGGCGGACCCGGGCACTGCGGCACCCCAGTGGCGGGCAATCGAACGCGTCACCGCAGCCGAGGTCTACCGCGCCCAGAACGACACCGACGGAGCAGAAACAGCCCTCCGCGAAGCCATCACCACCGCCGAGACCTACCGCCTCCCACACCAAATCCAACGAGCCATCCGCGCAGCCAAAGGCACACTCCCAGCCATCACGGAACTGGGAGAAACGGCCCTCACCAAAATCCGACGCTTGGCTCCGACCTCGACCAGATAGCCTCATACAATGGGTTCAGCCGCCACACATCCGCGGGGAAACTAACCGCTGGTCCAATACGGGTCCGTATCAAATTTCGTCTCACGACTTCACACCGATCACCGTGTCGACCCGCTGGGGAAGCCTTACCCTGGGACAAATACGGGGCCACACTGGCGACGGCTTGAACTCGCTAACGCTTACTCAAGAACTATACTTTCGAGCCCAACTAACAAGCGCCGCACCCATCGGATCCGTCACCCACATCGCTCGTGACATCCAAGACTTGCTTTCTATTGTTTCGAACCGTACCGCCGCATTCAAATACATGCATCTTTCCCATCCAATTCTTGGATGGAACGATTCAGCTGGGGCCTTTCACTTGTCCCCTGTCCGCTACCTAGCCGCTTGGCTGGCTACGAGCGAGTCGAACAAGAAGGCCCCCCACCATTCCGACATGCTGTTCACATTCCAAGAATTCGGAGGCATGGAGTCGATAGGACGATGGCTTAACGTAGCCGAGAGTCATCGTTCAATGCTGACACGAGTGATGTATACACGGTATAAGTGGATGTTTACAGACGACCGGTTTTTCAGCCGGGTTGCCGCACTGGAGGCTCTTCATAAATCCACAATTCGGAAAAGGGCGACTTTCAAAGAGCGCCTCATGGAGTTGGCAAACTTAGTACGAGACCCATTTGAGAACATGGTGGGCGACGTAGACTATTGGACCAGCGCCGTGCGGGAGCAACGCAATAAGCATGCACACCACCAAATCAGCGCGGTACATCACGAAAGCAAAGACCTATTTGCTCTGAGTGAAAGTTGCTACTGGCTTTTTGTTCTTAGCATGTTTCATTTCGCCGAGGTGCCTGCGGACGCGATCACCAAGCTTGCTAGCAGCGCGGATTTCCAGTGGGCAAGCGACCTGGTACTACGAATGATTCGTGGTTGATTTCGACAGCGCAAGCCTGCCCTAGGCCGAGCCAGGGGGCAGCGGCCCTCCGCCACTTGTGCGCTGCGCCGGTCTCCGCCAGGGAGAACAGGAACATGCACGAGCCAGGGTGGGTGACAATCGGGGGATGACTGAACCGGAGCGGCCCTTCTCGCACGTCGACCAGAGCCCCGAGGAGCTCCGCCGCGACATGCTCGCCTACCTCGACGCCGCCGCCGGCAACCCCGAGATCCTCCGGGTCCGCGCTGTCGCGCTCGACGCCCTGGCCCCGGCCCCCGGTCAGCGGCTCCTGGACGCCGGCTGCGGTGCGGGCGAGGTGGCCCGGGAGCTGCGCCGCCTGGTCGGGCCGGACGGGGCGGTGACGGCGCTGGACTTCTCGAAGGAGTACGTCGCGGCGGCCGCCTCCCGGCACGACGGGGACCCGGTCGACTACGTGGTCGGCGATGTCTGCGCGCTGGAGTTCCCCGACGCGCACTTCGACGGCGTGCGGTCCGAGCGGGTGTTCCAGCACCTCGACGACCCCGACGCGGCGGTCCGCGAACTGGCCCGGGTCACCGTGCCGGGCGGGGCGGTGTGCGTGGTGGACACCGACTGGGCGTCGCTGCTGTTCGACGGGATCGACCAGACGGTGGTCGCGCGGGTCATCGCAACGCTGGGCGGGACGGGCATGATGCGCAACGCCACGATGGGGCGGTCGTTGCGGGGGCGGATGGTCCGGGCCGGGCTGGCCGATGTCGAGACGATGCCGGTGACGCTGCGGTTCACGGAGCCCGACGGCGCGGGGCAGGTGCTGCCGCTGGTCAGCCGCACGTTCGCGACCCCGCTGGCGGCGCTGCTGCCCGGGGGGCTGGTCGAGGCGTTCTACGGGACCGTGGACGAGGCGGTGGCCCGGGGGGACTTCCTGGCGGCGTTCACGATGTGGGTGACCGTGGGCCGGGCCGTCTGATTCTCCCCCGCCCCGGCCGGTCGCGCGGCGAATTTGGGGGGATTCGCTGTCATCCGTGCGGGTAGGGCAGACGATAGCGGTAGCGACACCGCCATCGACGCCCCATTCCGCGGGAAGGGACAGCGAACGATCATGACTGACGACGAGCGCCCGGTACTCACGAACCGGCAGGGTCACCCCGTCCACGACAACCAGAACCAGCGGACCGTCGGGGCGCGCGGCCCGGCGACGCTGGAGAACTACCAGTTCCTCGAGAAGATCGCGCACTTCGACCGCGAACGGATCCCGGAACGGGTGGTGCACGCCCGGGGCTTCGTCGCGTACGGGTACTTCGAGGCGACCGGAAAGGTCGGGGACGAGCCGATCGCGCACCTGACCCGGGCGAAACTGTTCCAGGAGCAGGGGAAACGTACCGACGTGGCGATCCGGTTCTCGACGGTGATCGGCGGGCGGGACTCCTCGGAGGCGGCCCGGGACCCGCGCGGCTTCGCGGTGAAGTTCTACACCGAGGACGGCAACTGGGACCTGGTCGGCAACAACCTGGCCGTGTTCTTCATCCGGGACGCGATCAAGTTCCCCGACGTGATCCACTCGCTGAAGCCCGACCCGCTGACGTTCCGGCAGGAGCCCAACCGGATCTTCGACTTCATGTCGCAGACCCCGGAGAGCATGCACATGCTGGTCAACCTGTTCGGGCCGCGCGGCATCCCCGCCGACTACCGGCACATGCAGGGCTTCGGGGTGAACACCTACAAGTGGGTGAACGCGGCCAACGAGACCGTGCTGGTGAAGTACCACTGGATTCCGAAGGTCGGGGTCTCCAGCATGACCGCCGAGGACGCGGCGCTGGTGCAGGCCGACGACCTCGGGCACGCGTCCCGGGACATCTGGGAGGCCATCGAGCGCGGCGAGTACCCGGAGTGGGAGCTGCGGGTCCAGGTGATGAGCGACGAGGAGCACCCGGAGCTGGACTTCGACCCCCTCGACGACACGAAGACGTGGCCGGAGAACCTGTTCCCGCCGCGCCCCGTCGGCCGGATGGTGCTCGACCGCACCGTGGACAACGTCTTCGCGGAGAACGAACAGATCGCGTTCGGTACCGGGGTGCTGGTCGACGGGCTCGACTTCTCCGACGACAAGATGCTGGTCGGCCGCACGTTCTCCTACAGCGACACCCAGCGGTACCGGGTCGGCCCGAACTACCAGCAGCTCCCCGTGAACGGCGCGAAGCACGCGGACACCCGGACGAACCAGCGCGACGGGTTCATGGCGCACCACGTGGACGCCGGCGGCGCGAGCCCGCACGTGAACTACGAGCCGTCGATCACGGGCGGGCTGCGCGAGGCGCCGTACCCGGTGCCGGACGAGCAGGGGCCGGAGCTGCGCGGCCGGCTGACCCGGGCCCGGATCCCCCGGACGAACGACTACCAGCAGGCCGGCCAGCGGTACCTGCTGATGGAGCAGTGGGAACGCGACGACCTGGTACTCAACCTGGTGACGCTGCTCGGGCAGTGCGACCGGGAGATCCAGGAACGCATGGTGTGGCACTTCCTGATGGTGGAGAACGAGCTCGGGACCCGGATCGGCGACGGGCTGGGGATCAGCCCGCAGGACGTGGCGGGGCTGCCGCCGCTGGCCACCCAGAACCTGTCCGACGAGGAGCGCGAGCGGCTCGCGAACCTGGGGAAGAACCCGCCGCGGGACGTCACCGGGCTGGTGATGACGCACTGCGTGCCGGACGTGCGGCGCGCGGTGGACCGCTAGGAGCGGAGAGTCGGCGGTCGTCCGGGCGGTGTCCCGGGCGACCGTCCGCACGACCGGTGCCGTCGCCGGCAGGGCGGGCCGTCACTGCCGCCGGGCGGTCCGGCGCCGGTCGATCAGGTGGGCGAGGCCGTCGAGGATCCGGGTCAGGCCGAACTCCAGGGCGTCGCCCTGCCCGCCGGGCGCGGCCCCGGCCACCGCCGCGTCCGCCATCGCCGCCGCGAGCGCCGGGAACCGCTCGGCCCGCTCCGCGAGCAGCGCCGCGATCAGCGTCCCGAGCTGCTGCTCCGTGGCGCCCGGCCGGTCGGGCGGGAACGCCATCGTCTGGTGGGCCAGACCCCGCAGGTGGCTGGCGACGGTCACGAGGGCGTCGAGCTGTTCGCCGCCGGTGAGGCCCGTGTCCGCCAGCGCGGCGATCCCGACCTCCATCCAGTCGAGCTCGTTCGGGCCGGGCACCCGCACCCCCTCGGTGGCGGTCAGCGCCCACGGGTGCCGGCCGAACGCGGTCCACAGGGCGCGGGCCCAGGTGTGCAGCCGGGGCCGCCAGCCGCCCGGTTCCCCGGCCGGGTCGAGGTCCGGGGGCGGCCCCATCGCCGCGTCGACCATCAGGGCGGTGAGTTCGGCCTTGCCGGGCACGTACCGGTAGAGGGACATCTTGGTGAAGTCCAGGTCGCCCGCGACCCGTTGCATGGACACCGCCGCGAGCCCCTCGGCGTCGGCGACGGCGATCGCGGCGGCCACGATCCGCGCCAGGGTCAGGCCCGGTTTGGGGCCGCGACTGGGCCGGGGGCCGGGACCCCAGAGCAGTTCGGCGGTACGCGTCTGGTCTCCGAGCACGTCGCGGCCCTTCCTGTTGCCGTTCCCTCGGAACTGTGTCTACCATACGCGAAATAGTGTCCGGTGGACACAGTTAGTCGATGGAGGCACCCCATGGACGTCCTGATCTCCGGCGCGAGCGTCGCCGGCCCCGCGCTGGCGTACTGGCTGGGGCGCGCCGGGCACCAGGTCACCGTCGTGGAGATCGCGCCCGCGCCCCGGACCGGGGGCTACTCGGTCGACTTCCGGGGCGGTACCCATCTGTCCGTGCTGCGCATGATGGGGGTGCTCGACGAGCTGCGCGCGCTGGACACGGGCGGGACGCCGTACCGGTTCGTGGCGGCCGACGGCTCCCGGCGCTCCGGCCTGCCGGGGACGTTCGCGGGCGGCGACCTGGAGGTGGCGCGCTCCGAGCTGTCCCGGGTGCTGCGTGGACACTCGGCCGCCGAGTACGTGTACGGCGACGCCATCGCGGCCATGACGGAGACCGCGACCGGGGTGCTGGTCGACTTCGAGCGGGGCGAGTCCCGGGTGTTCGACCTGGTGGTGGGCGCGGACGGCATGCACTCGGGGGTGCGCCGGCTCGCGTTCGGGCCGGAGGAGCGGTTCGTCCGGCATCTCGGGTGCCACGTCGCGGGCTGGGAGCTGCCGTGCCCGGCCGGGGTGGACCGGACCGTGCAGTTGTACAACGAGCCCGGCCGGATGGCCAGCGTCGGCGCGCACCACGGCGACCCCTCGCGGGCCAGTACGTTCTTCGCGTTCCGGGCCGGCCCGCTCGACGTGGACCGGCGCGACGTCGACGCGCAGAGGAAGCTGCTCGCGGACCGGTTCGCCGGGATGGGCTGGCGGACCGGGGAACTGCTCGACGCGCTGTGGAACTCCCCCGGGCTGTACTTCGACGCGGTCAGCCGGGTGGACGCGCCGTCCTGGTCGCGGGGCCGGATCGTGCTGCTCGGCGACGCCGGGTACGGGGCGACCGTGGGCGGGATGGGCACCGGGACGGCGGTGGTGGCCGCGTACGTGCTGGCCGGGGAGCTGGCCCTCGCGGGGGCCGGGCACGGGGCGGCGTCCGCGCGGGGCGGGCACGAGGTGGCGTTCGCGGCGTACGAGCGGCGGCTGCGGGGGTTCGTGCGGCGGTGCCAGCGGGGCGGGCGCGGGACGGGGGCGTTCCTGGCGCCGGCCACCGCGTTCCGGATCCGGATGCGCGACCGGGTACTCAACTCGCGCCGGCTGTCGGGGATGCTGATGGCCGAGAGCCAGAAGAACTCCACCGGCGTGGCGCTGCCGTCCTATCCACTGTGAACCGGGGGCGACCGGCCCGCCGCCGAGCGCCCCGGGCCGACCTGACGCCGCGCGCCGCCGAGCGCTCCCGCCGACCCGCCGCCGCCCGCCGCCGAGCGCTCCCGCCGACCCGACGCCGCGCGCCGCCGCGCGCCCCCGGCCGACCCGCGAAGGCCGGCCGGGAGCGCGTGCCGGTCAGGAGGTCGTGCCGTACACCCGCATCTCGAACAGGGAGTAGCCGTAGGCCGTCCCCCGGGCGGTGCCGTGCACCCGGACGTAGCGGCCCGTGCCGGACAGCCCCGTCAGGTCGTCGGTCGCGCCGTTGCCCGAGGTCGTCGAGTAGATCGTCGTCCAGGTGGTGCCGTCCGGCGAGGTCTGGACGGTGTACGCCTTCCCGTACGCCGCCTCCCAGTTCAGCAGTACCCGGCTGACCGACGCGGTCGCGCCCAGGTCGACGCGCAGCCACTGCGGGTCCACGCCCTCCTTGCTCGCCCACCGGGTGCCGGTGAGGTTGCCGTCGAACGCCGCGCCCGCCGGGAACGAGCTGGTCTCCACCGAGGACGCCGTCGCCGGCCTGCCCTGGGACAGCAGCACGGGGGTACCGCCCGGCCCGTTCACGGTCAGCGCGTAGCCGACCGGGTGGCTGGCCGTGGCCGACGTACCCGTCACCGTGATCGTCGCCGGGCCCGGGGTCGCCGAGGCCGCCGTGGTCACGGTCATGGTGGCGGTCCCACCGGCCGGCACGGACGCCGGGCTGAACGACACGGTCACCCCGGACGGGGCCCCGGTCGCCGACAGCGCCACGGTGCCGGGCGTCCCCGACACCACGGACGTGGCCACGGTCGAGGTCACCGAGCCACCGGCGGTCACCGAGCCCGAGGCGGGGCTCAGCGCCAGCGCGAAGTCGTTGCCGGGCTGGCCCGACGCGGTGAACACCCACTGGCTCGCGGTCCCCGAACAGCTGCCGGCGGTCACCGTGCCGGCGGAGTCCCGGAAGCACTTCTGGCCGGTCTGCATGTCGGAGATCGTCAGGTTCGGGTTCACCGACCACTGTTGGGTGGGGCCGCCGGTGCAGGTGGCGAGCACGACCTTGTTGCTGGAGTTGGCGGCGCACAGGTCGCGGATCTGCATGAACGCGCCGTGGAAGGTGAACTTCTGGCTCGCGCCGCCGGTGCACGGCGCGGTCTTGAAGGCGGTGGAGGGCGCGTCCATGCACAGCCCCGTGGACACGTTCTTGTACTGGCCGACCGTCGTGTTCGGCTGCGCCCCGCCGTAGCAGGCACCGGTACCCGTGTCGAAGATCGGGGTCGGGTCGTAGGGCTCGTTGGCCGACGGGTTGACGACCACCGGCTCCATCGTGGGGGTGCTGTCGGCGTTGTAGTGGGTCAGGGCGTCCTCGCAGTCGATGGCGTTCATCGCGTTGCCGCCCTTGCCGCCCAGCCACAGGTCGATGTGCCGCAGGCCCGGCCCGCCGTTGGGGCCCTCCTCGCTCCAGTCCGACTCACATTCCTGACAGGAGTCCTCCATGATGAAGTACTTGCGGACCCGGGGCACCCAGACCTTCGTGCCGGGCGCGAGCTCGTCGGAGGACGTGGCGAACGTGATCGGGTCGGCGTAGGTGCCCTTGCCGCCGGCGGTGCTGTGGATCTGCGGGTACGCGATGTCCCCGCCGGGCGGGGTGTTGTCCCACCAGCCGTAGAAGGTCAGGAACGTCTGCTGGGTCGTGGCGGCCTGGGCCGGCGCGCCGACGAGCAGGCTGGCGAGCAGGGCCAACAGGACGAGCCAGGGTGCGCGCTTCATGGTGCCTCCATGCGCGAGGGGGTGCCGTCGATGCAGCGTCGGTCCGGGCGGGCCGGGAGTCAAGAGAATTGACAGTAAACCTGACTGTCAATCCGTGGGACGGAAAGAAACAGGGCGGAGAGCGGTCGTCCGCCCCGCTAGGCTGACCCGGTGATCATCAGGTCTGTGTCCCCCGAAGAGCGGCCCACGGTGTCGCTGCCCATCCAGCAGTACGCGTTCTCGGCGACCCCGGGTCCGGGTTTCCCGTACGACCCGCGCTACCACCGCGACAACGCCGTCCTCGCCGCCTACGACGGGGACCGGGTGCTGGCCTGCGCCACCCGGATCCCGATGACCCAGAACGTCCGCGGCAGGATCCTGCCGATGGCCGCCGTCGCCGGGGTGGCCGCCGTGCCCGACGCGCGCCGGGGCGGCCACGTGCGCGCCCTGCTCGACCGGCAGCTGGCCGACGCGGTCGCGGAGGGCTTCGCGGTCAGCACGCTGTACCCGTTCCGCACCTCGTTCTACGAGCGGTTCGGCTACGTCAGCTTCCCCGAGCCGGCGCGGGTCACCATCGACCCGGCGAGCCTGGCCCCCCTGCTGCGCGCCGACCTGCCGGGCGAGGTCAGCTGGCACCCGGTCGCCGACGTGTACGACGACCTGCGCGCCCTGCACACCCGGCTCCAGCGGACCACGCACGGGATCGCACTGCGGCCGGACTACAACGCGGAGTGGGTCCGGGACGGCAACGAGTCGTGGGTGGCCCTCGCCCGGGTGGCCGGCGAGGTGGTCGGCGCGCTGCTGTACAAGATCACGGGGCACCACGGCGAGCTGGCCGGCGGCCCGCTGCTGGCCGTCGACCCGACCGCCCGCCACCTGCTGCTGTCCTACCTGGCCCGCCATGTCGACCAGATCGACGCCGTCACCCTCACCCCGCACCCGGACGAGCGCCCCGAGCTGTGGTCGACCGACATCGCCGTGACCTCGGCCGTCCGGTCCACCCCGACGGACGTGTTCGCCCCCATGGCCCGGGTGCTGTCCGTGCCGGCGCTCGCCGGGATCGACGTCGGCGCCGGGGACGTGACCGTCGCCGTGGACGACCCGCTGACCGGGGGCACGTGGCGGCTCGGGTCCGACGGCGGCGCGCTCGTGGTGCGGCCGTCCGACGCGGAACCCGAGGCGGCGCTGACCGGGCACGGGCTGTCCGCGCTGGTCTACGGGGTGCTGGATCCGGCCGAGCTGGGGGTGCGCGGTTTCGCCACGGCGCTGCCCGCCGACGTCGCCGACCGGCTGCGGACCCTGTTCCCGAGGGTCACGCCCTGGCTGGTGGAGAACTTCTAGACGGGTACCAGTCGGGCGCGCCGGAACAGGTCCCACCGGGCCGGCGCGCCCCGCGACGTCGGTACCCATCTCACTCTGTGCGGTTGCATGGCCGCCGTGGGTGACCCGACCCTCGCGTTCTCCCTACAGACGCCCCTCGATGTCGCACCGTGCCGCCCCGGTGTTCCTACGCTCCGGGAACCGACCGGACACCGTCTCCGCCGGTCGGACACCCCTCAGACAGGCGAGGACACCTCATGCGACAGAGACACTGGCCCGCGTCCCGCGCGGCGCTCATCGGCATCGCCGTGGCCACCGCCATGGCGGGCGCGACCACCGCCTGGGCGGCGGCCGGCCCGGCCCCGGGCGGCGGGGCGCCGACCGCCCCGGTCACCCCGCCCTACTCCCCCAAGCACGCCACCGCCCCGGCCCCCGACCAGGGCACGCTGGCCGCGGCCGGCAGGGCGGGCTGGGCCGCCGGTACCCGCGCGTACTTCGTGCTCTCCGCCCCCGGGGACGTGGCGGCGGCGAAGAAGGCGGTGACCGACAACGGCGGCACGGTCTTCGCGTCCTACGACAGCATCGGCGTCCAGGTGGCGCACTCCGCCGGGACCGGGTTCGCCGCCGCCGTGCGCGGGGTGGCCGGCGTGCAGAAGGTCGGCGCGACCCGCACCTCCGACGTGCCGGCCGCCGCCTACGACCCGGCCGTTCCCGCGTCGCCGAGCCAGCAGGCGACCACCAAGGAGGAGAAGGTCCTCTGGGACATGTCCATGATCGGCGCGGACAAGGCGTGGGCCAGCTACCAGGGCTCCGCCGACGTCACGGTCGGCGTCCTCGACACCGGGGTGGACGACCAGCACCAGGACCTCAAGCCCAACTTCGACGCCGCCCGCTCGGTGTCCTGCGCCTACGGCAGGGCCGACACCCGGGCCGGCGCGTGGCGGCCGGTGGACCGGCACGGCACCCACGTGGCGGGCACCATCGCGGCGGCGAAGAACGGCAAGGGCGTCGTCGGCGTCGCCCCGGGTGTGAAGGTCGCGTCCGTCCGGGTCGCCGAGCCCGAGGTCGGCAACCTGTTCTTCCCCGAGAACACGGTCTGCGCGTTCCTCTGGGCCGCCGACAAGGGCATCAAGGTCACCAACAACAGCTACTACACCGACCCGTGGCTGTTCAACTGCCCGAACGACCCCGACCAGGACGCGATCCTGGAGGCGTCGAAGCGGGCCGTCGCGTACGCCGAGGGCAAGGGCGTCGTCAACATCGCCGCAGCCGGCAACGAGTCCTACAACCTGGCCGACAAGAAGTCCGACAGCAAGAGCCCGGACGACTCGAAGGCCGTCACCCGCACGGTCACCAACGACTGCCTGCAGATCCCCGGCGAGCTGCCCGGCGTCGTGTCGGTGTCCTCGCTCGGCGAGCAGAGGAACAAGGCCTCGTACTCCAACTACGGCACCGGGAAGATCCAGGTCACGGCGCCGGGCGGCACGTACGGGGTGACCTCGACCCTGCCCGGTGGCACGTACGGCGACCTGACCGGCACCTCCATGGCCTCCCCGCACGTCGCCGGGGTCGCCGCGCTGCTCGTGTCGAAGAACCCGGGTCTGTCCCCGGCCGACGTGCGCACGCGGCTCGCGCAGCAGGCCACGGACCTCGGGTGCCAGCAGTCGGACTTCGGCTGCACCGGTACCGCCGCGGTGAACAACTTCTACGGCGAGGGGATCGTGGACGCGCTCAAGGCGGTCGGCGGGGCGTCGCCGTCGCCGAGCCCGAGCCCGACCGGGTCGCCGAGCCCGAGCCCCAGCCCGACCGTGGGGCCGACCGTCAGCCCGACCTCCGGTCCGACGACGTCGCCGGGGTCGTGCACCGTCACGGCCTGGACCGCGACCAAGTTCTACTGGTCCGGTGACCAGGTGTCGCACAACGGTCGCAAGTGGACGGCCAGTCAGCCCAGCTACAACCGGGCTCCCGGCACGACCGATCCGTGGGGCGGTTCGCCCTGGCAGGACAACGGGGCCTGCTGAACCCGCCGGCCGGCCCGACCTCCACCGGGCCGGCCGGCCCAACGCCCGCGACGCCCACCGGCCGGGGCGGCTCAGTCCACTGTGGCCCGGCAGCTGTCCACTACCGTCCGGTAACCGCCCCACAGCGCCGTCCCCGATGCGAAACCCACTGAAGCCACCCATCGCGGCAGGAAGCCCCGAACGCCACATATGCCAGCTAAGTCCTGGTACTTATGTGAGTAACCCAATTAGGGGAGGGGGTGAACGTCATGTGGTGGTGGTGGAATCACGGAGTGGACTTCTGGGCTAACGGACCCCACTGGTTCTTCTGGCACAACTGGCCCTGGTGGTGAGCTGCCGGAGAACGTGCGACCCCGCCCGGTGATCGTCCGGGCGGGGCCACACGGACCAGAGTAGGACAAGGAAGCGCGGATCGAGGGTTGATCGTCGACCCTCGATCCCCGCGCGTCGTCGGGCCGTTGGCGGCCCGGGGTGCCTCGCGTCGTCCGACCGGTGCCGGCCCGGGTGCCGGGCGTCGTCCGACCTGGGCCGACCCGGGTGCCGGGCATCGTCCGGCCGGCCGGCATCCCGGTTCCCCGCGCGAAATTCGGTACCCGTGCGTCCCGGTTCGTGGCTACTCTCCCGCCGTCGACCGTGCAGCGGTCACCGACCGTGGAGGAACACCGTGCGACTGCGCCCGTACAACGCCCCCGAGGACCTGGCCGCCGTCGAGGCGGTGCGCGCCGCCGTGCTCGCCGTCGAGGGCGACGTGTGGCTGCCCGGCCCCGGCGACGACGACGTGGCCGACAACCTGCCGCACTGCGTGCTCGCGGAACTCGACGGCCGGGTCGTCGGGTACACGTGGATGCTCTGGTGGACCGAGGCCGACGGCACCCGGCTGTACCTGCTCACCGGCGCGGTCGCCCCCGACAGCCGGGGCCGGGGCGTCGGGCGCGCGCTGCTCGCCTGGCAGGAGGCCCGGGCCGCCGAGCTCGCGGCGGCCGAGGGCGCGGCCCGGCCCGTGCTCGGCGGGAACGCGGACGAGTCCCAGCCCACCGTGCGGGCCCTGCTGCTGGCCGCCGGCTTCGAGGTCGCGTTCACGAAGGTGCACCTGGAGGCGGCCACCGGCCGGTACGACGCGGCGCTGCCCGCCGGCTTCGAGCTGCGGCCCGTGACCCCCGACCAGCACCCGGCGCTGCACGCCGCGATCGAGGCGTGCTTCGTGGACTCCCCGAACGGCTACGTGGAGCGCACCCTGGAGGAGTACCTCGAGGAGGTCGCCGAGGAGCAGTCCGACCTGGGCCTGTGGCTGGCGGCCTGGGACGGCGACGAGCTGGCCGGCGTCGTGGTCAACACGATCGGGGCGGACGGCACGGGCGAGACCCCGTGGGTGGCCGTCCTCCCCCGGTGGCGGCGGCGCGGCCTGGCCCGGGCCCTGATGTACCGCAGCCTGGACCTGCTCGCGGCGCGCGGCGTGACCCGCACGGCCCTGCACACGGTGCTGGAGAACGAGAACGACAGCGTGGGCCTCTACGAGAGCGTCGGGTACGGGGTGGTGGCCCGCCGGCCGCGGTACCGCAAGCCGCTCGCCGGCTGACCGTCCCCAGGGGACCGGGCGGGCCGCCCACCAGGGTCGCCTGCCGTGCCGGGCGGCCGGGGCCGGACGACGTGGACCGGGCGGGCCGGCGGCTCTGGCGGGTGTCCGGTTCGCCGGATAGGTTGGTTCGCATGGAACCGGAGCCCCCGTGGAGCGCGACCGCTCCCGCCCGCCCCGCCAGCGGCCTCGCGCCCGGCGTGATCGTCCTCGTCGTGCTGGCCTCGGTCGTGGTCCTCGGCCTGCTGGTCACCGTGGGCCTCGTGTTCTCCGGCGTGCTCGGCGCGGACGAGGCACCGGCCCCGAGCAGGGGCGGCATCGCGCGGCCGGTCAGTCTGCTGCCGGTCGAGGAGGAGTACGCCGAGCCGTGCCGCACCGGGGACCAGCCGGCCGGCAAGGACGACCCGGGGAAGTGCCACCACCTCGGCGCGGGCATGGTGATCACCGCCGTCGAGGAGATCGGGGTGCGCATCCGGGACGCCCGCAACGTGATCTACCTGGGTCTGAGTGCGGAGGACGCGAGGAGGTTCGGGGACCTGACCACGAAGGTCGCGGCCGAGGCGCCGCCGCGTAACCGGATCGCGATCGTGGTCGACGGGCAGGTGCTGTCCACGCCGAACGTCGCGACCCCGATCACCGGCGGCCAGATCGAGATCTCGGGGACCTACACGGCCAAGGAGGCCCGCGACCTCGTGGCGAGGATCAAGGGCTGACCATCCGGGTACCGGGGGGCCGGGGCCCCGCCCGGCGCGCTCCGGCCGGCCCCGAGCTGGTCGGCCGGCGCGGCCGGCGTCCCGGGACCGGCGCGGTGGGAGTCCCCGGGAGCCGGGTCAGGCGTCCGACCAGTCCCGGGCCACGCGCGCCGGCGGTTCCGGCGCGACGGGCCGGCGCACCGCGTACCGCAGGTGGGTGACGAGGGGCGACTCCAGGACCCGGGTCCGTTCCAGGGTGACCCCGGCGTCGGCCAGGCCGTCGAACAGCCGGGTGCCCCCGCCGAGCAGCACCGGCGCGAGCTGGAGGTGCACCTCGTCCACGTGGCCGGCCAGCAGGAACTGCCGGGACACGTCCGCGCCCATCAGCGTGACGTCGCGGTCCCCGGCGGCGGCCCGGGCCCGGCGGAGCGCCTCCCCGGCCCCTCCGGTGACGAAGGTGAACGTGCCGCTGGCCATGACCAGGTTCTCGCGGGGCTGGTGGGTGAGCACGAAGCTCGGCGCCGGGTACGGGGTGTCCTCCCAGGCCCCGACCCCCACCTCGAAGGTGCGCCGGCCGAGCACCACGGCCCCGGTGGCGGCGAACAGTTCGGCGATC
This sequence comes from Longispora urticae, assembly GCF_053902585.1. Lineage (NCBI taxonomy): Bacteria > Bacillati > Actinomycetota > Actinomycetes > Micromonosporales > Micromonosporaceae > Longispora > Longispora urticae. The sequence continues at coordinate 65,746 of NZ_JAQZSH010000041.1, read as the reverse complement.
ACGGCCGCGTCGTTCTCGTGCGCGGGCCGGTGGAACACCCACTCGTGCAGCCGCATGCCGCCCTCGCCGAGCGGCTGGTCCACGCTCACGTCGGGGCCGGCCAGGTAGCCGTCCAGCGACACCGTGGCGTGCACGAGTACCTTGCCCATCGCGTCCCTCCCTAGTGGTCCGCCCCACTGTACGACCCGGCCAGGGCCTCGCGGGCGTACCGCGCGAGCCGATGGTGCTGCGCGTCCCCCGCGAGCGCCTCCGCGTCCCGGGCGTGCCGCCGCGCGTGCTCGGCGCGCCCCTCGGCCGCGTACGCCAGGGCCAGGCCGGTGTGCGCCATGATCCCGGCGCGCGGGTAGCCGAGTTCGGCGCTGAGCCGCAGGGCCGCCCGCAGGTCGGCGAGCGCGCCCGGCACGTCCCCGAGCCCGAGCAGCACCGCGCCCCGGGTGGTCAGCGCCTCGGACTCCAGCCGGCGCCGGCCGACCCGGCGGGCGAGCACCAGGCACTCGTCGACGAGGGTCAGGGCCTTCGCGTGGTACCCGAGGTCGGTGTAGCTGGCGGCGAGGCCGTCGAGTTCGTTGGCCACGCCGTAGTCGTTGCCGAGCCGGCGGCGGATGGCCAGCGCCCGGGTCAGGTACACGACGGCGAGGGCGGGGCGGCCCTGGGCGTGGGCGGCGACGCCGAGGTTGTGCAGGGCGGTACCCGTGTCGTCGTCGAGCCGGGCACCGTACCCCTCCAGCGCTGTCGCCTGGGAACGGATCGCGGCGTCGATCTGGTCGAGTTCGAGCTGGACGACGCCCAGGTTGCTGAGGGTGCTCAGTTCGGCGCGCCGGTTGCCGAGCGCGCGGTAGAGCCGCAGGGCGCGGTCGTAGCAGGTCCGGGCCTGGGCGAGCTGGCCCTGTTCGCGGTGCACGATGCCGAGGTTGTTGGACACCGAGGCCTGGCCGGGGAGGTTGCCGAGGTCGGCGTACAGCTCCAGGCTGGCCTCGAACCGGCGTTGCGCGTCGGTGTGGTCGGCCCGGCTGGCGCTGAGCGTGCCGAGGCTGAGCTGCATCGTGGCCTCGCCGAGCGCGCTGCCCTCCCGGCGGGCCCGGGCCAAACCCGCCTCCGCGCCGGCCCGCCAGTCGGCGTGCGCGCCGAGTTCCTGCTGGTAGCCGCGGATCCGGTCGGCCAGCTGCCAGGCGAGCCCGGGCGGGCCGTGTTCGGCGGCGTGCCGGACGGCGGTGAGCAGGTTGCGGTACTCCTCCGCGACGAACCAGCGTTCGAGGTCCAGCTCGGCGGGCACGGCCCCCTCGGGCGGCGGCAGAAAGGTCATCCGGGGGTACCGGCGGCGCGCGGCCGCGTCCGTGGCCACCAGGTAGTGGCCGAACAGCCTCGCGAGTCCCGCCGCGCGCTCGGCGGGGGTGTCCTCGGCGAGGGACCGCTCGGTCGCGTACAACCGGATCAGGTCGTGCAGTTCGTACCGGCGCGGGCAGAGCTGGCGGACCAGGTGCGCGGTGGCCAGTTCGCGCAGCACGGCCTCGGCCCCGGCGAGGGCGTCGCCGGAGCCGCCGGTCGGGGCCGGGGCACCGGTCGGGGCGGGGGCACCGGTCGGGGCGGGCGCACCGGTCGGGGTGCGGACGTCGCCGGAGCCGCCGAGCAGGGCCGCCGCGTCGAGGACCGTGAAGTCGTCGGTCGGCGCGGACGCCAGCAGCCGCAGCGCGCGGCGGGCCGGCTCGCCGAGCCTGCGGTAGGACGGCTCCAGCGCGGCGCGGATCCCGACCCGGGAGTCGCCGTCCACGGCCAGCGCGCCCAACCGGTCGCCCCGCAGCTGCCGCACGTACTCCCCCGGGGCCTCCGGCGCGTTCGTCGCGATGTTGGCCGCCGCGATCCGCAACGCCAGGGGCAGGTGGCCGCAGAGGGCCGCCAGCTCGGTGACCAGCGCCGGCTCCGCCGCCGTACCGTGCTCGGCGAACACCGCGCGGAGCAGGTCCGCCGCGTCGGCCGGGCTCAGGGTGTCCAGATTGGTGGCCCGCGCGCCGTGCAGGGCCACCAGGCCGCCGAGCTTGGTCCGGCTCGTGACGAGGACGGCGCACCCGGCGTCGCCCGGCAGCAGCGGCTCCACCTGCCGGGCGTCCGCCGCGTCGTCGAGGACGAGCACGACCCGCCGGCCGGCGAGCGCGGCCCGCCACGCGGCGGCACGGGCGTCGAGGCCCTCGGGCACGGCGGAGCCCCGGACGCCGGCGAGCCCGAGCAGCTCGGTGAGCAGGTCCGCCGGGTCGCGGTCGCCGGACTGCTTGCCCCGGAGCCGGACGTACCACTGGCCGTCGGGGTGGCGGGGGCCGAGCAGCCGGGCCACGTGCACCGCGAGGGCCGTCTTGCCGACGCCGGGCGCGCCCGACAGGCACACCAGGGGTAGTCGGCCCCGGTCGGCGGCCGCCGCGAGCTGGGCGAGCAGGGTGTCGACGAGCGCGGCCCGGCCGTGCAGGGGGCCGGGGTCGGCGGGCAGCTGGAAGAGGGGGCTGGCCTCGGGCGGAGGCTCGGCCCCGGGGGCCGACGCGGTGCCCGGCGCGCTCCCGGGTGCTGGCCCGTCCCCGGGCGAGGTCGGGATCCCGGGCGGGGTCGGGAGCCCGGGCGGGGTCGACGCCGGGCCGGGCTCCGGCGGGCTGTGGCGCAGGCGCGGGTCGGCGTGCAGGATCGCGCGCTGGACCTCCCTCGCCCCCGGCCCCGGATCCAGCCCCAGCTCGTCGGCGAGCACCCCGCTGAGCCGCCGGTACGCGTCCAGGGCCTCGGCCTGCCGTTCGCTCCGGTACAGCGCGACCATCAGCCGCGACCACAGCCCCTCGCGGAGCGGATGGCGCGCGGTGGCCTCGCGCAGCGCGGGGACGACCTCGGCGTGCCGGCCCAGGGCGAGCTCCGCGTCGAAGTACTCCTCGGAGGCGTGCAGCCGGCGTTCCACCAGCGCCGGCACCTCCTCGCGGCGCAGCACGTCGGAGGCGATGTCGGCGAGCGGTTCGCCGCGCCACAGGCCGAGCGCCTCGCGGAGCAGGTCGGACCGCCGGAGCTGGTCACCGGCGCGCTCGGCCTCGCGGGCCAGCTCCCGGAGCGCGTCGAACCGGGCGAGGTCGACGGCCGCGGCGGGGACCTCCAGCGCGTACCCCCGGGCGCGGGTGCGGACCAGGCCCTCGCCGTCGGGGCCGAGCGCCCGGCGGAGCCGCATGACGAGGGACTGCACGGCGGCCGTGGCGTTGCGGGGCGCGCCGTCCGACCACAGCCTGTCGACGAGGTCACTGACGGTGACGGTCTCGTTGACGTCGAGCAGAAGGGTGGCGAGCAGGGTCCGTTGCCGCTCGGCCGGGATGGGGACGACGGCGCCCCGGTGGCGCACGCTGAGAGTGCCGAGCACGGCGAATTCCCAGTCCATTGCTGTGTCTGCGCTCATTCCTGGAGTTCTGGAGCGAGTTCCCAGCCTAGCTCGGGACGGCCGGGCGCACTGCGCGCCGGGATCCAGAGTGGCCGCTCGCCGTCGGGGGCGCGGGACCGTCATGTACCACTCGGTGGACTCCGCACACCGGCCCTCGGCCTCGAACACGCGTCCCAGCCCAGCCAACCGCGCTCCCGGCGGCATGACTTCGGGCCGGACCGGGTAGGGAGACGCCATGACTGCCACAGCCAGCACGTTCGGGGTCGAGGAGGAGTTCCACATCCTCGACGCCGCCACCGGCCGGCTCGCGCCCGGCTCCGCCACCCTGCTCACGGACAGTGACGGTGCCGAGAAGGAGTTCCAGCGGTCCATGGTCGAGACCGCCACCCCGGTGTGCACGGATCTCGACGAGCTGCGCGCCGAGCTGGTCGCGTCCCGCAAGGCCCTCGTGGCGGCGGCGGACCGGGCGGGCCTGTGCGTGGTCGCGGCCGGCACCGTGCCCGACTCCGGGGTGGCGACCGCCCCGGTGTACCCGGACGACCGGTACCGCCGGATCCGGGACCGCTACCAGAAGCTCGCCGTCGAGCAGCAGGTGTGCGCCACCCAGGTCCAGGTCGGCGTCGAGCACCCCGATCTCGCGGTCCGGATCATCCCCCGGTTGCGCGGCTGGCTGCCGACCCTGCTCGCCCTGTCGGCCAGCTCGCCGTACTTCCAGCATGCCGACACCGGCTACGCCTCGTACCGCAACATCGTCGCCTCCCGGTGGCCCACGGCCGGCCCGCCCCCGGTCTTCCCCGACCACGCCGCGTACCGGCGCAGCGTCCGCCGGCTGATCGACACCGGGGTGATCGACGACGCCCGGATGATCTACTACGACGCCCGGGTCTCGGCCCGGTACCCCACCCTGGAGCTGCGGATCTGCGATTCGACCCCCCGGCTGGACGACGTGGTCCTGCTCGCCGGCCTGGGCCGCGCCCTGGTGGCCACCGCCGCCGCCGAGGACGAGGCGGGCGCCCCGCCGGCCGACGTACCCGACGAGCTGTTGCGCGCCGCCACCTGGACCGCCGCCCGCGACGGGCTCCGCGACCGGCTGGTCGACCCGGTGGCCGGCGAGGCGGTGAAGGCCGCCGACCTGGTGGGCCGGCTCGTGGCGCACGTCCGGCCCGCGCTGGAGGCCGCCGGCGACCTGGGGACGGTGGAGGCCGGGGTGGCGGACCTGCTGCACCGGGGCACGTCCGCCGAGAGCCAGCGCCGGTCCCTGGTGTCGGGGGGCGGCGAGGCGGGGGTGACGGCGGCGTTGGCGGCGCTGACCCGCCAGGGCTAGTCCGGCGCGTCCACCCGCGGGCCCGGCCTGCCCACCGGCCCCCGCGAACTGGTGCCGAGTGCCCTCGGCCCGATGCCGGCGCCCCGCCCCGGACGCCGCGCCCCGGTCAGGCCCTGCGCGGGGGCTCGGCCGTGCCGTCGCGGTTGAACACCCCGCCCGGCTCGAACATCAACGGGGCCACCCGGTGCCCGTGTTCGGCGGCCCGCCGGAACCACCGCTCCGAGGCCGCCAGCCCGTCCCGGTCCTCGACCAGGCGCCCCATGTCCCACATCGCCTCCGGGTCACCGGCCTCGGCACCCCGGGCCAGCCAGGTCTCCGCCTCGGCGACCTCACCGGACAGCTTGTGCAGCGCGGCCGTGCCCCGGATGGCCCCCGGGTCCCCCGCCTCGGCGGCGGCCCGCATCCGGACCGCGGCCACCTCGCCGCGCCGGGTCGCCAGCGCCCGCAGCCCCCACCGGCCGGGCCAGGTCGCCCAGGCGGCGAGCACGCCGACGCCCCACACCACCCAGCCGATCGTGGTCAGGGTGTCGTTGTCGTCGAGCAGGCCGATGACCGTGAACGCGGCCGCGACCACGAAGAGCAACGCCGCCATGTGTACTCCTCGCTGAAGGGACTCCCCAGCAGATTTTGCCCGGTACCGCCCACACCGGCACCTTGTGTGCTGTGTCACCAATCGGCATACCCCAGGGGCTTTCCTATCCACCGTTCGGCCGATACTGTGTACTCCACGCGACGGGTTTTCCGCCGGGGTCTAGACCAGGCTCCGCGCGCGCCGTCCGTTCGACGGACTCGTGCCGTTTCTGTGGTGCTCGAGCAACGGGCCCAGCTGTTTCTCCCCACTTCCGCGCCACACGTCCGTGCGCGCGCATCTGCGGTGCCCTTCACCGCTGGAGGTCTGGTCAACCATGTCTGTCATCACGCTGCCCACCCGTACCGCCCGGCTCTCCGCCGCCCCGACCGGCGGGCTCGCCCCGGTCGTGGGCCTGTTCGACGGCCGCGAATCGCTCAACGACACCCTGCGCGCCCCGCTCGCCCGGCTGGCGACGATGCCGGCCGGCCCGGCCCGCGACCGGCTGCGCGACGACGTGATCGGGGCGGCGCTGCCGCTCGCCGGCCGGCTGGCCCGCCGGTTCGCCAACCGGGGCGAGCACCTCGACGACCTCGTCCAGGTCGGCCGGCTCGCGCTGATCAAGGCCGTGGACGGCTTCGACGCGGCCACCGGCAACGACTTCACCAGCTACGCGACGCCGACGATCGTCGGGGAGCTCAAGCGGCACTTCCGGGACAAGGGCTGGACCGTCCGGGTGCCGCGTTCCACCCAGGAGATCCACCTGCGGATCAAGCAGGCCACGGGCGACCTGACCCACACGCTCGGCCGGACGCCCACCGTGGCGGACCTCGCCGAGCACCTCGAGGTGGGCGAGGCCGAGATCCGCGACGGCATGCGGTGCGCGGGCGCGTACGCGCCGAGTTCGCTGGACGCGCCGGTCGACGCGGCGGGTACCGGGGGCGGGCTGGCCGACCTGCTCGGCGACAACGACCCCGGGTACGACGTCGTCGAGGCCCGCGCCGTGCTCCGTCCGCTGCTGGAGCGGCTGCCGATCCGCGAGCGCCGGCTGCTGACCATGCGGTTCGCCGAGGAGCTGACCCAGTCGCAGATCGCCGAGCGGCTGAACGTGTCCCAGATGCACGTGTCGCGGCTGCTCACCCAGACCCTGACCCGGCTGCGGGGCTGGATGCAGGCGGACGAGTCCCGCGCGATGGCCGCGTAGCACGCTAGTCGAGTCCCGCCCCGGGTACACCGGGGTGGGACTCGCCGTGTCCGGAAGACGGAGCCGACACCCGGCACGCGCAGATGGTGCGAAAACTGGGACTGCCCGGGGAGACAGCCGAACCGGTGCCCCGGGACGCGCGGACGGACTACGGGGCGTTCGTCAGGACATCCAGGACGCCGACCGCGTCGAGGACGTTGCGGATGTGCCAGCGGGCCCGGCAGACCTCGTACCCGATGCGGTGGTTCTGGGCGGCCGTGCGGCCCGCGATCAGGATGCCGATCCCGCCGGAGTCCAGCATCGGAACGGCGCCGAGGTCGACGACGACGGCCGTGATCCCGGGGGTGCCGACCGCGCCGAGGATGCCGTCGCGGAGCTGGTCGTGCACAGCGAGGTCGATCTCGCCGAAAACCATGAGGCGGACCACGCCGCCGGTCTGTCCGTGCAGGATCCGAAACACCACGGCGGGACTCCTCCCCAGCGACGCGACTGCCCTGTCTCTTCCCCACTGCCGTGCATCACAAACCCGACCGGGTCAGGCTCCACGGTACGGTCTGCGCGCCCGTCCCGCTGCCCCGCCCGGCGCGCACGCGCCGTTGCGCCCGACCAACGCGGAGATCGACAGCCATCGCGCGGGCGACTGCTTGTGCGTACATGTCCTACGCTCGGGGCGTGACCGCACATCCCCGGATCGTCCTGTTCGGCCTCGGCGGCACCATCGCCATGGCCCCCGTCGAGGGCGGCGGGATCGCCCCGGCGCTGTCCCCCGCAGACCTGGTCGCCGCCGTACCCGGGCTGGCGGAGTCGGGGATCGATGTCGAGGTGGTCGACTTCCGCCGGCTGCCCGGCGCGTCGCTCGACTTCGCCGACGTGCACGCCCTGTCGGTCGCGGTCGAGCGGGCGCTCGCCGACGGGGCCGACGGCGTGGTGGTGGCCCAGGGCACCGACACCCTGGAGGAGACCGCGTACCTGCTCGACCTGTGGCACGCGGGCCCGCGCCCGGTCGTGGTCACCGGCGCGATGCGCAACCCGACCGTCGCCGGGCACGACGGGCCGGCCAACCTGCTCGCCGCGCTCCGGGTCGCCGCCGATCCCGGGTCCGCCGGCCTCGGCGTCCTTGTGGTGCTCGCCGACGAGATCCACGCGGCGCGCCGGGTCCGCAAGACGCACTCGACGAGCGTCGGCGCGTTCACGTCCCCCAACGGCGGCCCGCTCGGCTACCTGGTCGGCGGCCGGCCGTGCGTCCTGCACCGGCCCGACGGCAGGTTCACGGTCCCCCGGCCGGCGGGCCCGCCGACGGCGCGGGTCGGGCTGGTCACGGTGACCCTCGGGGACCGGGGCGAGCTGCTGCACGGGGTGGAGGACCGGCTCGACGGGCTGGTCGTCGCGGGAATGGGGGTCGGGCACGTACCGGAGCGGCTCGTGGGCCGGCTGCACGGGATCGGCGGGCGGATCCCGGTGGTACTCGCCTCGCGGACCGGGGCCGGGCCGGTGCTCACCGACACGTACGCGTTCCCCGGGTCGGAGCGGGACCTGCTCGCCCGGGGGCTGGTGCCGGCCGGGTTCTGCGATCCGGTGCGCGCCCGGCTGCTGCTGTGCGCGGCGCTGGCGGCCGGGGCGGACCGGGCGACGGTGGCGGGGGCGTTCGCGGCGGCCGGCGGGTACACGGCGGCCGGTTCGTGGCCGTGGGCCCGGAGACCCGGGGGCTAGCCGGTGGGCGGGGGCATGGGGCCATGCGCGTCGGGGGCTCCGGACAGCCGATGCGTGCCGGGTCGGATCCCTCCGTAATCGGATGAGGGTTTTGATCAGGGGTTGAGGCGGACCGGGATGGCGGCCAGGCCCCGGACCCGGAACGTGGGCCGGTTGTGCAGCTGGTCGGCGGGCACGGCGAGCGCCACGTCCGGGAAGCGCGCGAACAGGGCCGCGAGCGCGATCTCCGCCTCCAGCCGGGCGAGCGGCGCGCCGAGGCAGTAGTGCACGCCGTGCCCGAAGCCCAGGTGGCCCTGGTCGGGGCGGCCGGGGCGCACCACGTCCGGATCCGTGTACCGCGCGGGATCGCGGTGCGCGGCCCCCAACGACAGCAGCACCGCGTCGCCGGCCGGGACGAGCGTGCCCCCGAGCACCATGTCCTCCGTCGGGAACCGGCGCACCGCCAGCCCCACCGGGCCGTCGTGCCGGAGCAGCTCCTCGACCAGGTCGGGCGCGCCGCGCAGCGCCGGCTCGCGGATCAGGGCGACCGCGCCGGTGCCGATCAGCTGCACGGAGGTCTCGTGCCCGGCGAACAGCAGCAGGAACGCCATCGACAGCAGCTCGTCCTCGGACAGCCGGCCGCCGTCGCCGTCGCGGGCCGCGATCAGGTCGGAGAGCAGGTCGTCGGCCGGCTTGCCGCGCTTCGTGGCGATCAGCAGGGTGAGGAACGCGAGCAGTTCGCCCAGCGCGGACCGGGCGTCGACCCGCTCGCCCGCCTCGGCTGCCAGCATCGTGTCGGTCCAGCCCTTGAAGTCGCCCCGGTCGTCGGGGGCGACGCCCAGCAGGTCGCCGATCACGGCCACGGGCAGCGGGGCCGCGTAGTCGGCGACCAGGTCGGCGGTCGTCCGGCGGGTCATCGCGTCGAGCAGGGCCCCGGCGGTGGTCTCGATCCCGGGGCGCAGGCCGGCGACCCGGCGCGCGGTGAACGCGCCCGCGACGAGGCGGCGGAGCCGGGCGTGGTCCGGGCCGTCGAGGTTCAGCAGGTTCGCGTCGAGGGCCGGCGGCAGCTGGAGGCCCTTCCAGCCGCCCGGGGCCGCGTGCCGCTTGTCGACGGACAGCCGGGGGTCGGCCAGGGCGGCGCGCACCTCCTCGTGGCCGACGACGAGCCAGACCCGTTGGCCGTCGGGCAGGACCGCCGGGTGCACCGGTCCGAGGGCACGCAGGCGCTCGTACACGGGGTACGGGTCGCGGACGAACGCGGCATCGAGGGCGACGGGGACGGTCTGCACGCCGCCAGGGTACCCATCTCCGCGGTGGGTTGACGGCCATCGGGGACCGCCGGACGGCCACCCGCGGGCACCGCAGCGTTCATGCGCCGTCCGTTGCCCGCCGCGACCTGCTAAGCCACGATTTCGGCATCAGGATCCCTCGATATCACCATTCTGGAGGTTCCCATGGCGCTTTCCGTGTTGCGGCGGCTGGTCCTGGCGGCGGCGGTGGCGACCGTCCTCGTCGGAGGGCAGTCTCCGGCGACCGCCGCCCCGTCCCCGGTGTCCACGGCATCCACGGTCCCGTCCGCCACGGCCCCGGACCGCGCCGGCGCCAGTCCCGGTGCCGTGGTCGGCTCCTGCACCATCTCCGGCTGTGCCGCCGCCCGCGACGCCTACCAGGGCTGGAAGAACCTCAACTTCCCGAAGACCCGCACGTGGTACCAGTGGACGGGTGGGAAGTGGAACTTCGCGGGCGGCCAGTTCCGCAACTCCGAGGGCCAGCTGCCGGCGGGCCACACGTTCTGGGAGTACGACGTCGTCCCCCGGGACAAGGGCGCGGCCCGCGACGCGAAGCGGATCGTGCTGGACGCCACGACCGGCGTGACCTGGTACTCCCCCGACCACTACGCGAACTTCCACCGCATCGTCTGACGCCCGGGCTCCGGCGTTCGGCTCCGCGAGTGCCAGGCGGCCGGGATCCAGGCGTCGGCACGGCGAGAGCCGGGCGCCGGGTTCCGGCCGTCGGCACGGCGTGAGGCGGGCGCCGCGTTCCGGCCGTCGGCACGGCGAGAGCTGTGCGCCGCGTTCCGGCCGTCGGCGCGGCGAACCGGGCCGGGACGCGCCCCGGGTGGAGCCCGACCCGCACCCTCGGGTGGAGACCGCCGCTCCACCCCCGCGTCGATGTGCGGGGAGGGTCCGGATTCGTAGCGTCGTACCCATGACGACCTTCGTGTTCTGGACCGTGTACAGCCTGCTCATGCTGGGCCTGATCGCCTTCCTCATCCGCCGCCAGGTCCGGGAGGGCCCCTTCCGGGTCCGCCGCGCCGTGGTCCTCCCCGTGGCCATGCTCGCGGTGGGCCTGTTCACCGACCACGACATGTGGAACCGGCTGCGCACCCCGGTCGCGGTCGCCATGCTGGTCCTGGGGCTGCTGGTCGGGGCCGGCACGGGCGTGGTCCGGGCCCGCACGATGGCCGTGTGGCGGACCGCGTCGGGCGTCGTGACCCGGGGCGACCGACGTACGGTGGCCTGGTGGGTCGCGTCCATCGCGCTCCGGATCGCGATCATGGTCGGGGCCGGGGCGCTCGGGGCCGCGGAGGGCTTCGGGGAGGCGATGGTGTTCGCGGGGGTCACGTTCGGGGTGCAGAGCCTGGTGGTGGCCCGCCGGGCCGGGATGCTCGGCGGCCGGCCGTTGCCCCTGCTGCCCGAGCGGGACGGGATCGCGGCGTGACGCGCCGGCTGCCGGCCCTGTTGCGCGGGTTCGGGCTCCTGCTGTTCCCCGTGTTCTGCGTGAGCATCTCCTGGCCGGTCCACTGGCCGCTGGTGCTCGTGCTGTCCCTGCTGGTCCCCGGCGGGCTGCTCTACGCGCGGTACCGGGGCGGGGTCGCCATGTCCCGGATGGCCTGGCGGGACCCGTCCGGCATGGCCGACCCGGACCGCGAGTGGCACGCGCTCGGCGGCCTCGCCGTCACCGTGGCGGCCGGGGACCTGCTGCTGCTCGTCGACGGGCAGCTGCCCGGCTACGTGGCGTCGATGGCCGTGATGCCGTGGGCGCTGGCCCGGGTGAGCTGGCCGAAGGCCCCGGCGTTCTGCCTGGTGGCGGCGGTCCCGCTGTTCCTGATCACCCTGCGGTACGGGGGCGGCTGGGCCGCCTTCGGCCTGGCGACGGGCATGGCCGGCTCGGCGCTGATCGGGCTCCTGATGCGCGACGCCCGGCAGAAGGTCGCCGCCGCCCAGCAGCTCCTGGCCTCCGAACGCGAGACGCGGTCGGCCACCCGGCGCGCCGAGACCCTCGCCGAACGCCAGCGCCTGGCCCGCGAGATCCACGACATCCTCGCCCACACCCTGACCGCGCAGGTCGTGCAGTTGGAGGGCGCGCGGATGCTGCTGCACCGGGGTTCCGACCCGGCCGAGGTGCTCCGCCGGGTCGAGCAGGCCCAGCGGCTGGCCCGCGACGGTCTGGACGAGACCCGGCGCGCGCTGGAGTCGCTGCGCGGCGACGCCCGGCCGCTGCCGGAGCTGCTCCGGACCCTGGCGGGGTCCTCCGACGCGCTGTTCCGGGTCGCGGGCCCCGAGGCCCCGCTCGGGCCCGAGGCGGCCCTGGCGCTGGAGCGGGCCACCCGGGAGGCGCTGACCAACGCGCGGAAGCACGCGCCGGGGGCCCGGGCGTCGGTGACCCTGACCTATTCTGGGGACGCGGTCGAGGTGGAGATCCTCGACGACGGGACGGCGGCGGCGCACCCGGAGCTGGGCGGCACCGGCGGCGGCTACGGGCTGGCCGGCATGCGGGAGCGCGCGGAGCTGCTCGGGGGCGCGCTGGAGGCCGGGCCGCGCACGGACGGAGAGGGGTACCGGGTGTGGCTGCGGGTTCCGAACTGAGGGTCGTGGTCGCCGACGACCAGCGGGTGATCCGCGACGGGCTCGAACTCCTCCTCGGCCTGGTCGACGGGGTGACCGTGGTCGCGACGGCCGCCGACGGGCTGGCCGCGGTGGCGGCGGTGGCCGAGCACGCCCCCGACGTGGTGCTGATGGACCTGCGGATGCCCCGGTGCGACGGGGTGGAGGCGACCCGGCGGGTCCGGGCGGAGTACCCGGGGACCCAGGTGGTCGTGCTGACCACGTACGCGGACGACGCGGACATCCTGGCGGCGCTGCGGGCCGGGGCGCGCGGCTACCTGACCAAGGACGCCGGCGTCGAGGAGATCACCCGGGCGCTGCGCCGGGTCGCGGGCGGGCAGGCGGACCTGGACCCGGACGTGCAGCGGAAGTTGTTGGAGCTGATCCCGGGCGAGCACCTGCGGGCGCCCGCCGCGCACGACCTGACGGACCGGGAGGTGGAGGTGCTGCGGCTGATCGCGCAGGGCCTGTCCAATTCGGACATCGCGGGGCGGCTGTTCATCTCCGAGGCGACGGTGAAGACGCACGTGAACCACATCTTCGCGAAGATCGAGGTGCGGGACCGGGCGCAGGCGGTGGCGTACGCGTTCCGGCAGGGCATCACGTAGCCAGGAGTGCTCACAGGGTTCCTGAGCTGCGCTTTTTCGAGGGCGCGGCGGGGCTCCGGGGCGGGCATACTGGAGGCATGAAGGGCGACCGGGTAGAGGTAGTCATCGATGCGGGTAGCGGCTCGCGGACGTACGAGGTGGTGGCGACCCGGGCCGGCCGACGGGTCGAGGTGTCGGTGGGCCGGGGCGTGGTCGAGGTGTCCGAGGTGACCCGGGGCGGCACGACGGTGCGCACCGCCCGGTTCATGGCGAGCCGGATCCTGGCCCTGGTGGAGCACCCGGCGCAGCGGGTGGCGGAGCCGGACGACGCGTAGCGGCGCGGGTGGCGGCGCCGGACCACGCGTAGCGGCGCGGGTGGCGGAGCCGGACCATGCCCGGCGGCGCGGGTCCCGGCGCCGAGCGGCTAGCCGGTGCTCTCCCTGTCCTCCAGCCCCACGGACTCGCGGAGTTCGAGCATGTCGTGCCGGAGCTGGGGCGTGTCGGTGTGCTCGGCCTGCGCCGCCATCAGATCGGCGAGCCCGTCGGCGATGGCGTTGAGTTTGTCCTGCACGGCGCGGTCGTTGCGGCTCTGGGTGTTCTGCAGGAGCGCGACCATCAGGAACGTGACGATCGTGGTGGCCGTGTTGATGATCAGCTGCCAGGTGTCGAGGTTGCCGATCAGGAAGTAGGACGGGGCCCAGACCAGGACGAGGAGCACGCACAGGGCGAAGAACCAGGCCTTGGAGGCGAAACGGGCGGCCGCGTCGGCGAAGTGGTCGAACACGCCGACCTTTCTGGTGACGTCCGACGGCATGTGGGCGTGCGGCCCGGGTGCGCTGCTCATGCCCGCTCCCTACCCGGCGGGGCCGCCCGGCAAACGAAGACCGTCACTACATGAAAACCTTTCACAAACATCCCTTTCGCGGTACCGCAGTCACCCCACAATGGAGCCGGCGCGCGCCCCCCTCCCGCGCGGCGCCGGTGGCGTGGACGTCGGTCGGCGCGCGGAGGCTCCGTGGTCGGCGTCGTCGGGATCCGGGTGACATCATCGGCAGGGGGCCGCACCGGTGGCCCCCTGGCGGCCCGGACCTGAGAGGACGAGCATGGACCACGAGGAACTTCGGCACCGGTTCGCGGCACTGACCACCGCGCACCTGGCGGACGCCTGCATCCGCGCGCAGGTCCCGGTGCGGTGCGCCCCGGCGGGCACCCGCGCGGTGGAACAGGGCACCCGGGTCGCCGGCCGGGTCGCCCCCGCGCGGCACGTCGGCAGCGTGGACGTCTTCCTGGAGGCGTTCGAGGAGGCCGCGCCCGGCGACGTGCTCGTCGTCGACAACGGCGGTCGGGTCGACGAGAGCTGCGTCGGCGACCTGGTGGCCCTGGAGGCGCAGGCCGCCGGCCTGACCGGGATCGTGATCTGGGGCCTGCACCGCGACAGCGCCGACATCCGCGCGATCGGCCTGCCGGTCTTCAGCGCCGGGACCCTGTCCACCGGCCCGCAGCGCCTGGACCCGCAGCCGAAGGACGCCCTGGAGTCCGCCACGGTGGGCGACTGGACCGTGGGGCGCGCGGACCTGGTGCTGGGCGACGACGACGGGGTGCTGTTCGTGCCGGCCGACCGGGCCGGGGAGCTGTTCACCCTCGCCGAGGGCATCCGCGACACCGAGCGCCGGCAGGCCGACCGGATCCGGGGCGGGGAGTCGCTGCGCTCCCAGGTCGGATTCGACGGGTACCTGGCGCGCCGCCGCGCCGAGCCGACCCTGACGTTCCGCGAGCACCTGCGGTCGGTCGGCGGCGCGATCGAGGAGTAGCGGGGATCGGCGGGTCCCGGGCGGGCCGATGTCCGCACAGCCCGAGCGTGCGCGCGTGCGGCCGGGGCCCGGCTCCCCTCGTACCCATCGGAAAGGGGCCGCACCGAAACGGCGCGGCCCCCTCTCGTGGGGTGTTACGGCTGCGGGGTCGCGAGCCGGATCACCTGCGGGTCGTGGTCGGACGCCTGGTCCGCGAACTCGCTGTTGATGTGCACGATGTCGTAGTCCTCGCCGGCCAGGTACAGCGGCCGGGACACCAGGATGTGGTCGAGGACCTGCGAGTTGCCGTCGAACACGTAGGTGTAGCTCTGCCGCGCGGTCACCTTCTGCGGCAGGTCCACCAGGAACCCGTCGCCGACCAGGATGTTCGTGGTCTGGGAGAACGCGAAGTCGTTGATGTCGCCGAGGACGACGACGTTGGCCTTGGCGTCGATGGCGCGAACGCTGTCGACGAACGCCCGCACCGCCGTGGCCTGGCCGTGCCGCTGGGTCTCCGAGGAGCGGGTCGGCGGCTGGAACCGGCCGAACAGCGGCTGGTCGCCACCCTTCGAGTTGAAGTGGTTGGCCACCACGAAGTACGTCTTCCCGCGGTACGCGAACTCGCCCGCGAGGGGCTTGCGGGACGCGCTCCACACGGTGTTCGCCGGGTCGATCCGGCCCGGGGACACGGTCAGCGCCGCGCCGCCCGCCGCACCGGCGGTCACGCCGACCGGGGTGGTCGCGTCGCCGCCCGGCCGGTCCACGAAGGACAGACCCTTGTCGGTGCGGAACAGGAAGCCGGTGCGGATGTTGCCGCCGGGCTGGCCGCCGTCGGCGTTGTTCACCGGGTCGATGGACCGGTAGCTGTACGCCGGGCCGCCGGCCGCCGTGATCGCGGCGATCAGCTTCTGCCAGGTCAGGCTCGCCGAGACGGTGCCGTCGCTGGTCGCGCCGGAGTTGTCCTGGATCTCCTCGATGGCGAGGATGTCCGGGGCGGCCAGGTTGACCACGATGCCCTGCGCCAGCCGGTCGAACTTGGCCTGCGGGTCGCCCGGGGCCAGGTTCTCCACGTTGTACGTCGCGATGGCCAGCTCGTCGGCGGTCGCGGCCCGGGTCACCTCGCGCTGCAGGTCACCGGGGATCACCACGGGGGTGGCGGTGACGAGGAGCTTGAAGTTGCCGAACGAGTAGTCCAGTACGCCGTCGACGTTGCCCTTGAGCGTGTCGCAGACGTTCACGGCCGGTACCGGGGCGAGCAGGTCGTCGATGATGACCCGGTCGGTGTTCGGGTGGTCGTAGGAGTCGTACCGCACGCCGTTGCGCTCGGTGCGCGGGTCGTCGGAGCCGACCGCCTCGACCGCGATCTCGCCGTTGGAGGTCGTCGGGCCGACCGCCTTCGGGTTGACCAGCCGCAGCCGCATGCCCTCCAGGGCCTCGTAGAAGTCGAGCGCGTTGGTGGCCGGGTCGAACGCCGCGGAGGTCTCGACGTCGCCCGGGTTGTCGGCGCGCATCGCGGTCGGGGCGAGGATGCCGCCCCGGCCGATCAGCACCGGCTCGGGCAGGGCCACACCCTGGGCCGTGACGGTGATCTTCGGGCTGGTCAGCTCGGTGGTGCTGAGGTTCGTGGCCGTGTTGCCGGGCCGGAACTCGGTGACCTTGCCGGTCACGTCGACCGCGTCGCCCACCACGACGGAGGGGGCCGCGCTCGTGAAGACGAAGACGCCCTCGCTGGTGGCGGGGTCCGCGTCGGGGGCGGTGTCCTGGATCCAGAACCCGTTGGCGGCCACGGCGGTGACGACCCCGGCCGTGATGACGACCTTGCCGGCCAGCGCGGACTTGTGGGTCCGGCCCTGGATGTCGTGCACCCGGGCGGCCGTGGGGTCCGGGATCGGCGGGACGCCGCCGCTGCCCGGGGTGGGCGCGCCGGCCACGAAGTCCGTGCCGTTGTTGTCGGTGTCCGCGCCCTGGCGGAGCGCCGCGGTGGTGTTGGACAGGGCCGGGGTCGCGCCCGCGCCCTCGAAGTCGTTGGCGGTGCCGTAGCCGACGAAGTCGCGCACGCCGGCCGCCGCGTGGCAGACCGCGCCGCAGGTCAGCGCCGTACCGTTGGTCACCAGGGCGACCTTGCCGGCGGTCGCGCTCATCGCGATGGTGCCGGTCGCGTTCGGGGTCGGCAGCGGGGTGGTGCCGCCCGCGCCCTGCGCCTCGGCGACCAGGTAGCTCGCGCCCGGGGCGATGGTGCCGGTCAGCGGGGTGCGCGCCCAGGAGGTGCCGGCCGCCGACGCGTACTGCACGCTCCAGCCGTCGACGCTCACGGGGGCGGTGCCCCGGTTGGTCAGCTCGATGTAGTCGGTCGTGTAGGTGGCGCCGGAGTTGCCGCCGCCGCCGTACACCTGACTGATCACGACGTCCGGCGACACGGCGAGGGCCGGTTCGGCGGACAGGACCGTGGCGGCGATCGCGGTGGCGGCCGCGCCGGCCAGAATGCGGCCATAGGAAATAGTCACCGGCACTGTCTACCAAACTACAAGTCCTCCGTCACCTCGCAGTAGGTGACGGAGAAACGACTGTGCGGTGGCCAATCAGGACTTCGGCGTGAACTTTGTCCATCTTGTTGGGACATATGCGCGCCAAGGAACGGGCCGGACGGGGGCTTGACGGACTCGCCGGTAACTGTGGGAAATTCTCGTCGCGGGGAATCGTCGGGCGCGCCGCCACCGGCCCCGGCGAGCCGGCCGCCGGGCTCTCCCCGGACCAGCACCCGGGCCCACCGCGACCGCTCCCCGCGTCCTCCCGGGCCGACACCGGAGAATGGGGACATGACAGCCACCCACACCTACGACGTGACGGTCACCTGGAGCGGCGACCGGGGCACCGGCACCAGCGGCTACCGGGCCTACGACAGGGCCCACGAGGTCGACGCCCCCGGCCGGCAGCGGATCGCGGGCAGCTCCGACCCATCGTTCCGGGGCGACCCGTCCCGGTGGAACCCGGAACAGCTGCTGGTCGCGTCCCTGTCACAGTGCCACCTGCTGTGGTACCTGCACGTGTGCGCGGCGGCGGGCGTCGTCGTGACCGGCTACACCGACGACGCGCTGGGCACGATGGCGGAGACGGCGGACGGCGGCGGCCACTTCACGGAGGTGCTGCTGCGGCCCCGGGTGACCGTCGCCGAGCCCGGGATGGTGGCGACGGCCGTGGCCCTGCACGCCGACGCGCACGCGAAATGCTTCATCGCCAACTCGGTGAACTTCCCGGTCCACCACGCCCCGACGGTGACCACCCCCTGAACCCGCCATCCGAGTACCGATGCTCCGATGTGGACTGTTCCCGAACGCGCCCGCCCACCCCTCCCGGAAGCTAGAGTAAAACGGGATATGGGACGCGGGAGGGCACATGGGTGACATTCTCGTCGTGGGGGCCGGGCCGACCGGGCTGACCATGGCCGCCGAGCTGGCCCGGCACGGGGCGTCCGTCCGGATCGTCGACCGGCTGCCCGTCCCGGCCACCACGTCCCGGGCGCTGATCGTGCAGCCGCGCACCCTGGAACTGTTCGACGACATGGGGATCGTGGACGCGGCCCTGGCGGCGGGCACCCGGGCGGAGAGCCTCAACGTCGTCTTCGACCGGCGGCGGCGGATCCGGGTGGACGTGTCCGGGCTGTTGACGGAACCGGAGACGACGACGGCGTACCCGTGGCTGTTCAGCCTGTCCCAGCACGAGACGGAGCGCGTGCTCACCGCGCACCTGGCGACGCTGGGCATCGGGGTCGAGCGCGGGGTGACCGTGACCGGGCTGGACCAGGACACCGACGGGGTCACCGTGCGTTTCGAGGGGCCGGGTGAGCCGGACGGCACCGGGGCCTCGTGGGGCGCGGGTCCGGACGGCGGGGCCGCGTGGGGCGCGGGGCCCGGAGGCGGGGCGGCCTGGGGCACGGGCCCGGCGGTCGGCGGAACCGCGTGGGGCGGCCTGGCGGAGGCCGGAGAGGGCCGGCACGGCGGGGTGTCGACGCCGCTGGGGCCTGAGGACAGCGAGCCGGCGGGCGGCGGGACCCGGGAGTGGAGCGAGCGGTTCGACTGGGTGGTGGGGTGCGACGGGGCGCGGAGCGCGGTACGGGCGGCGGTCGGGATGCCGTTCGACGGGGCCACGTACGCGGAGGAGTTCATCATGGCCGACGCGCGGCTCGACTGGGAACTGCCCGACGGCGACCTGTACGTGTTCCCGTCCCGGTCCGGGTTCCTGGCCGCGTTCGCGATGCCCGGCGCGGGCCGGTTCCGCATCTTCGGCAACGTCGGCACCCGCGAGACCGCCCCGTCCGGCGGGGAGGCCCCCCGGAGCCCCGGGCCGTCCGCGACTGGTCCGGCACGGGCCGCCGGCCCCGAGGACCACAGCGCGGCCGGGTCGGGGGCGACCGCTCCCGGGGCGGCGGACTACTCCGAGCCGACGCGCGCCGAGTTCCAGGCGATGCTGGACGAGCGGTTGCCGTTGCCGGCCCGGGTGGTGGAGGAATACTGGGTGAGCAGGTACCGGCTGCACCGGCGCGGCGTGCCCCGGTACCGGGACGGGCGCGTCTTCCTGGTCGGGGACGCCGCCCACGTGCACAGTCCGGCCGGGGCCCAGGGGATGAACACGGGGATCCAGGACGCGTACAACCTGGCGTGGAAGTTGGCGCGGGCGGCGCGGGGGCCTGCGCCGGAGCAGCTCCTCGACAGCTACCACGCGGAACGGCATCCCGTCGGGCAGCGGCTGCTGCGGACCACGGACCGGATGTTCTCCGTCATCTCCGGGCAGGGGACGGTGGCGCGGTTCGCGCGCGGGCACGTCGCGCCGGTGCTGGCCGGGCGGGTGCTCGGGCGGGAGTCGGTGCGGCGGTGGCTGATCGGGACGTTCGCGCAGCTGCGGATCGCGTACCCGGACAGCCCGTTGAACGCGCGGGACGGGGGTGGCGGTGACGGGCCGGCGCCCGGGGACCGGGCCCGGGAGGCCCCACTGGGGGCCGGGCGGGTGTACGACGTGCTGCGCGGTACCCAGCACACGGTCTTGCTGTTCGGGGCGCCCACCGAGTGGGGCGGGCTGGCCGAGCGGGTGGAACTGGAATATCCGGGGCGGGTGGTCGCGCGGGTGATCGGGCCGGAGGAGACCGCCGCCTGGGCCGCCTACGGGGTGAGCGGGTCGGGGGTGTTCGTGGTGCGGCCGGACAAGTACATCGCGTACCGGGCGACCCCGACCGACGCCGGCCTGTTGCTGGCCGACCTGGCGGGTCGGTTGTAGCCCGGCCGGCGGTCGGCCACAGGACGCGGGCTGCGGGCGTGCGGCTGCGGCTGCGGCTGCGGCTGCGGCTGCCAGGGGCTACTTGAGCGCGGACGCCGTCGCCGCGCGGACCGGCGACGCTGCCGACTCCCGTGTCAGCGCCCCAGGCCCTGCCGCACGGCCCGGGCCACCGCCGTAATGTCCACCGGGCCACTCGTGTCCACAGGGACGACCGGGGTCAGGGCGAGCGGTGCGGCCTCGGCGGCCCAGCGGGGCCAGTCGGTGGCCAGGCGGTGGCCGTCCTGGTGGACCGGGTGTCTTTCCCTTGTCGCGCAACGGATTCGCGCCGTTTCCGTCGGGACCTCACACCAGATCTCCACCGCCGAGATCGCGCCTGTGGTGGCCAGGCCTTCGCGGGCGTGTTCCAGGTCGCGGGGGCGGAACCACCAGGAATCGACGAGTACCGTGCCGGGGTGGCGCGCGGCGAGCCCCCATACCGCGCCCATCGCGACGGCTCCCAGGATGGGACCGGTCACCGTGACGCCCGAAGTGGACGCTGGCGCCACGGCATCGGCCAGGGCCTCCTTCAGCCGGTCCTTGGACAGCGCGAGCGCGCCGAGTTCGACGGCCAGCAGCGCGGCCAGGGTGCTCTTGCCCGCCCCGGGCACCCCGTTGACGAGAACGATGTCACGTGCCATCCGAGCACACTGTCATACGTGTACCCCTCGCCGTGGCCCCACGCCCACCAGCCACCGCCCGCTTACTGTCGCGGCTCCCGCTCGATGCGCTCGAAGATATCGGCGTCCGTCTCCCGCTGCCACTTCGGCAGCTCGTCCCAGTCGGCGACATAGGCGGGCTTCGGGTCCGGGAAGTGTTTGAAGATCTGCCCGATCCAGCACAGCGCGACGAAGCGACTCTTCTGGTCCCGGGTGAGCTTGGCTGTCTTTCCGTCCGTCGCCTCGATGAACGCGCTCACCTGGTCGTAGACGGCCGCTGCGCTCTCGCGCTCCCACTCCGGGGTCTCCTCCCACGGCGTGACATAGCCAGGCTTGGGCTCGCCAGGAAAGTACTTCCCGACACCGGCGATCCATGCCTCACGGAAGACTCGTCCTCGTTCGACCGGCAACGTCTCGTTCCTCCATGCTCGTCAGACGACTGTTCCGAAGAATGCGCGCGCTTGGGCACGGAAACCGCTGACCTGGTCGACGTTTTCGTACCCCGTGAGGCGGCGGTCGAGGTCGCGGACGGCTTCGGTGCACCGGCTGGAGTCGACCTGGCGGGCGAGCTGGAGCACGCGATTGGCCTTGGCCGCGGCGGATTCGACCTGGCCTCGGTGGAGGTCTCCGATGGCCAGGGCGGCGTGGCTGAGAGCTCCTCGGCGGGCGCGGCCCTGGCGTTTGGCCTCTGCTGCGGATTCTCCGGCGAATCGGTCGATCTGGTCGGGCTGGTCCAGGTCCCGGAACGTGTGGGCGGCTTCCCCGAACAGGTACGCCTTGTCGATGAAGCGGGCCCACTCGGGTTCGTTGGCGTGGTCGACGCTGCCGAAGGTCTGCTCCGCGCGCACCACAGCCTGAGAGGCCGCTCTGACATCGCCAAGGGAGGCGTGGGCTCGGCCTTCGAGGATCTGGAGGTCCGCCAGGCACGCCGGGGAGTCGTCGGCGGTGATGCCGCGCTGTCCAGCTCGTGCGAGCGAGAGGGCTTCGCGCGGGTGCCCCAGGAGGTTCGCCTGGTCGGACATGCCGGCGAGCACGTGGGCGCCGAGGACGACGTTCCCGGAGGCCTCTGCCAGGCGCAGCGACTGGATCAGGTAGCGC
Source organism: Longispora urticae (assembly GCF_053902585.1). Taxonomy (NCBI): domain Bacteria; kingdom Bacillati; phylum Actinomycetota; class Actinomycetes; order Micromonosporales; family Micromonosporaceae; genus Longispora; species Longispora urticae. The sequence continues at coordinate 44,245 of NZ_JAQZSH010000041.1, read as the reverse complement.
TGGGCCAGGCCGTGCTGGCCGTTGTCGTAGGCCATCCACCCGAGAAGGTAGGTCTGCTCCGCGGCTGCCTCGTAGAGGGCCTGCTGGACCTCGGGTGTGTGGGTCTCGTTGACCAGCGGCATGACGTTGGCATTGACGTAGGCGACCAGTGCGCCCCGGGCGGATCCGCCGCCGCGCATGACGTCCATCTCCTGGAAGTGGCGGAACGTGTCGCGGATGTGGTCGACCTCGGTCATGCCGATGTGGCGCACCGACCGCTGCTGGGTCCCGGCGTCGAACGTCGACAGCAGCCAGTCACGGCTGGCCGGGCCCAGGGCGGCCAGGATGAACGGTGCGGCGAGGACGCTCCTGCGCTTCATCTCCGCCCTGCCCAGATCCATGACCGTCTTGACGGCGGAGGACGTGTCGTGCGAGTACTCCAAGGAGGTGCTGAGCAGGTCATCCGCATCGACCATCCCGCAGTCACCAGCCGACACCCTGCGGCCCAGCTTCTCACTGAGAGCCTGGGCGATGAGCGCCGGTACCGGGTGACGCGGACACTGGCCCTTCTTGATCCAACGATCCACCGACGCGTGGTCGTAGTTGGTGCTCCTGCCGAAATGGTCGCCCAGGACGTTCACCCGGCGGGCCAGTCCTGCCCAGGACCAGCCAGCCTCCAGGATCAGGTTCGCGAGTAGGTTGTTCGGCTCGCTCACGCTCAACCTCCCAAGTCGGATCGTCTAGCACCGTACCCCGAAAGTTTCGGTGCCGATATGCCGTATACGCCCGCACACACTTCACACGACCATTCACACGTTTCCGGTCTGTCGAATCGTCGCTTTGATTGGTACATGGCCCGGGGCGAGCGCTGGGCAACGGTTGGATCAGTCCCTTCCCTACTGGTCCGTTCGCCCCGCCCGTCCCGGGCCTCCCATGTAGATCACAGGAGGACGACCGAATGAGCGTTCAACCCGATTCTCCGGAGTATCCGAGCGAGGTCCCACGGCTCTTCGGGCTGTATCGCGAGGAGGACCCGTCCGGGGTTTCGGGGACTGGCCTGGTGGCCTGGGGCGTCCAGTTCTGGGACGGCATGACCGTGACCCGCTGGCGCGGGAACCTGACCGGGGTCAGTCAGGTCTCCATCTGGGAATCCTTGGATCAGGTCCTCAGAATCCACGGGCACGACGGCAGGACCCGGGCGGTGTTCTGCGACGACGAACAGGGATCACTCATGCTGGGAGCGATTCTGTTGGTGGGCGGGTTTCACGAGAGGTTCGGGACCGATGTCTGAGCCCGAGCCGGTCTGGCGGATGGTCGCTCCCCCGACCTGGGGCGAACGGCCTACCCGGATCGCCGTGAGCCGGTCACAGGCAGCGGAGCACTTCGTGTTCATGATCGATGTCGAACGGCGGTATCTGCTGCTGAGCGAGATGGAGGCCTGGGCGGTGTGGGCCGTGATGACCGAGGCCGTCCACTCGATCGGTGACCCGCCGGCCTGGGCGGTGGACACCGCGACCGGAGCGACGTCGACCCTTGTCACGACCATGGGCGGTGAACGGCGAAACCCCGATGGCGGCTCGACCACCACTCTCGACATCCGTGGCCCGGGCTATCCGACCTGGGAAACGAGGCCGGGCACCGTGCGCCCACCAGTACCCGGATGAGGGGTCACAGGGGTTGGGTGTCTGGGAGCCGTCGGCGGGACGGGCAGCGGGGTGGCCGGTTCCGGTGCGACCCTGGACGGGTGGCGACAACGGGGAAGAAAACGAAGGAGCCGCCGAGCCTGGCCATGGTGGTGGTCCAGGTGCTGTTGTGCGTAGCCGGAATCGCCGTGCTCGGTGGGCTCATCGCCCGAGAGCGGGGGATCGAGGCGGATCTCGCGGAGCGGGGGGCGATCACCGACGCGACGGTCGTCGCCGTGAGTCGCGGCAAGTCCAGGACCGTCACCGTGGACGTCGGTCCGCCGGTCGACCGGAGGGTGCGGCTCCGGGAGTCCGCGAGTCGACTGGAGGTCGGCGACCAGCTGCGGGTGCGCTACGACTCGGCGAACCACAATCATGTCGAGGACGCCAGACTGGCCCCGGGGCGCAGTCCCGGGTTCGAGCTGATGCTGTGGCTGGCCGCCTTCGCGGCCCTGGCCACCGGCGTGGGCATCGTCGTGGGACACCTCCGGCGGCTGCACCCCGCCCCCGCGCCGGATCGGGCCGCCCTCGACCGGGACAAGGACCTGGCTGTCCTGGAGTGGCGGCGGCGGCACGGGAAGGTGGGCGCGGAAGAGTACGCCGAGCAGCGGGAGCGGTTGCTGGGCGAGGGGTGACCGTTTCGGACGGAGGCTCCGGGCGGCGGGCGCACAAGTACCCGTCAGAGGGTTGTGACCTTGCCGTCCGTGACCGAGATGCGGCGGTTGACCTCGACGACGTCGAGCATGCGGCGGTCGTGGGTGACCAGGAGCAGCGTGCCCGGGTAGGTGGACAGGGCCGACTCCAGTTGCTCGATCGCCGGCAGGTCGAGGTGGTTGGTGGGCTCGTCCAGGACCAGGAGGTTCACGCCCGACGCCTGGAGCAGGGCCAACGCGGCGCGGGTGCGTTCCCCCGGTGAGAGGGTGGCCGCCGGGCGGGTGACGTGCGCGGCCTTCAGGCCGAACTTCGCCAGGAGGGTACGGATGTCCGCCGGCGCCAGGTCCGGTACCACCGCGGAGAACGCGTCGATCAGCGGCTCGCCGCCGAGGAACAGTCCCCGGGCCTGGTCGACCTCGCCGACGATCACGCCCGGGCCGAGCGCGGCCGAGCCGGCGTCGAGGGGCAGCCGGCCGAGGAGGGCCGCGAGCAGCGTGGACTTGCCCGAACCGTTCGCCCCGGTGATGGCGACCCGGTCCGCCCAGTCGATCTGGAGGTCCACGGGGCCGAGGGTGAAGTCGCCGCGGTGGGCGACCGCGCCGCGCAGGGTGGCCACGACCGCGCCCGACCGGGGGGCCGCGGCGATCTCCATCCGGAGTTCCCACTCCTTGCGGGGCTCGTCGACCACGTCGAGGCGTTCGATGGCGCGCTGGGTCTGGCGGGCCTTCGCGGCCTGCTTCTCGGAGGACTCGGCGCGCAGCTTCTTGCCGATCTTGTCGTTGTCGGTCGCCTTGCGGCGGGCGTTGCGGACGCCCTGGTCCATCCAGTTGCGCTGCATCTGGGCGCGGCCCTGGAGACCTTCGAGCTTGTCGGCGTACTCCTCGAACTCCTCGCGGGCGTGCCTCCTGGCCACCTCGCGCTCTTCGAGGTACGCGCCGTAGCCGCCGCCGTACTGGCGGATCTGCTGCTGGGCCAGGTCGAGTTCCAGCACGCTGTTGACCGTGCGGGACAGGAACTCACGGTCGTGGCTGACCAGCACGGTGCCGGCGCGCAGGCCGGTGACGAAGCGTTCCAGGCGGTCCAGGCCGTCGAGGTCCAGGTCGTTCGTGGGCTCGTCGAGCAGGAAGATGTCGTACCGGCTGAGCAGCAGCGACGCGAGCCCCGCCCGGGCCGCCTGGCCGCCGGAGAGGCTGGTCATGGCCTGGTCGAGGTCCACGGCCAGGCCCAGGTCGGCGGCCACCTCGCCGGCCCGTTCGTCGAGGTCCGCGCCGCCCAGGGCGAGCCAGCGGTCCAGGGCGTCGGAGTACTCGTCGTCGGACCCGGGCGCGTCGTCGGCGAGGGCCTCGGCGGCGGCGTCCATCGCGGCCTGGGCCGCCGACACGCCCGTGCGGCGGGCCAGGAACTCCCGGACGCTCTCCCCCGGGCGGCGGTCCGGCTCCTGGGGCAGGTGACCGACGAGCGCGCTGGCCGGGCTGAGGCGGATCGCGCCACCCTCCGGGGGTTCGAGGCCGGCCAGGAGGCGGAGCAGGGTGGACTTGCCCGCGCCGTTGACGCCGACGAGTCCGACGACGTCACCGGGGGCGACGACGAGTTCCAGGCCGGAGAACAGCAGGCGGTCGCCGTGGCCGGCGGACAGGTCCTGGGCGATCAGTGTGGCGCTCACGGAAATCGACCCTACCGGGCCGGCCGGGGCGGGATCGGGCGGTCGGCCCTGGCCGGCCCCGCGTTCCCGCCACCGGGCACGGTCAGGGCACGGGGTCCGGGCTCACCAGCTGCGGGAGCTCCGTGTCGCGGGGTGTCCACGGCGGTTGTTCGTCCGTGAGTGTGTCGCCCTCGATGACCAGCTCCCGGCGTGCCTCATTGTAGAACCGCTCCCGGGCCTCAATCGCCTCCGACATGGTCCTGTTCCACTCGGCGGCGTCAACGTCGATGCCGCAGGCGATCTGTTCCAGCCGCCACACGTGCCGGTGCCATACCCGGGCGGCCTTTCCTGTCGCCGGTCCCGCGAGGAGGAGCATCGTCTCCCACCGGAGGCTGCGCTCCTCCTCCAGGTTCCCGAGATCCCGGAGGCCCTCGTCCAGCGGCATCGGCTGGGCGCTCAGGCTGATGCCACGGCCGGCGGCCACCTGCATCGTCGTGTAGATCATCTTCTTGACGATGTCCGCGTACGCCGTATATGCGTCGACACGCCGTTCGTCCCACCTGCCCGGCTTCCCCGGTCGGCGCCGTGCCCTCGCGGCGACGAGGGTCGACGTGACGCCGACCGCGACACCGACGAGCACCGGGACGAGCAGGTTTCCCTGGCGGAGCTGCTTCATAGTGCTTCCTCCCGTGGATGGGTGTTCGCGCCCCGCCCTGGTCCGCCCCTGACGGGCGGCGCCGTCAGGACGTGACCGCGTGGGGGGCCGGGCTGGGCAGTTGGGGGTGTTCGGTGTGTCGTGGCGTCCACGGCGGTTGCTCGCCGGCCAGCGTGTGACCCTGGATGGAGAGTTCGCGGCGGGCCTCGTTGTAGAAGCGCTCCCGGGCCGCGACCGCCCCTGCCATGGTGCGGTGCCACTGTTCGATGTCGAACTGCCTGGCGCACGCCAACTGTTCGAGGCGCCACACGTACCGGTGCCAGACTCGGGCCGACTCGCCGGTCGCGGAGCCGGCCAGCAACAGGAGGGCCTCCCACCGAAGGCTGCGCTCCCGTTCAAGGAAGCGGAGGTCCAGAAGGCCCTCGTCCAGCGGCATGGGGTGGGCGTCGAGGTCGGCGCCACGACCTGCCGCCACCTGCATCGCCGTGTAGATCATCCTTTTGACGACATCGGCGTACGCCGTGTAGGAGTCGACGCGCCGCTCGTCCCACCGGGTCGTCTGTCCGCGCCGCCACCGGGTGCGCTCGGCCAGGCTCGTGGCCACATAGGTTCCGGCGGCGCCGATCGAGACACCGATGAGAGCGGGAAGCTGTTCGAGGAAACCGGCCACTCTCCGACCCCTTCATGACGGGGACAGCCACGTATGTCTATGTTTACATGTCGACGGAGGGGGCGCCCGTCGTTGACGTGTGTCGGACACCGACGATCTGGGGCACGGACGGCCTTCCGGCCACGGATGAGGCCGGCCTCACCTCCGGCCGAGGACGGCCATCAGGCGCTGGGGCGAGACTCGGGTAGGGGCGGCCGGAGTGTCGAGCCAGGCTACCGAAGGACCTTGCCCGCGATCAGTTCGAACGACCGCGCCCGGTCCTCGATGTCGTACACGAACGCGGTGAGCATCAGCTCGTCCGCGCCGGTGCGCGCCACCAGCTCCCCCAGCTGCCGCTCCACGGTCTCCGGCGACCCGAGGGCCTGCCCGACGCGCCGGTCGGCGACGAACTGCCGCTCCATGGGCGTGAACGGGTACGCCGCCGCCTCGTCCGGGGACACCAGCGGTTCCGGGCGGCCCTGGCGGAGCTTGAGGAACGACAGGGAGCTGGGGCCGGCCAGCCACTCGGCGCGCTCGTCGGTGTCGGCGCAGATCGCGCTGACGGCGACCATGGCGTACGGCTCGGCGAGCCACTGGGAGGGCTGGAAGTGCCGCCGGTACAGCTCCAGGGCGGGTTCGGTGTTCTGGGCGCTGAAGTGGTGTGCGAAGGAGAACGGCAGGCCGAGCATGCCGGCGAGCTGGGCGCTGAAGCCGCTGGAGCCGAGGAGCCAGATCGCGGGCATGTCGCCCCGGCCGGGGGTGGCGACGATGCGTTCCTGGCCGGTGAAGTACCCGATCAGGGAGGCCAGTTCCTGGGGGAAGTCCTCGGCGGACAGGCCGTCGGCGGTGCGGCGCAGGGCGAGCGCGGTGCCCTGGTCGGTGCCGGGGGCGCGGCCGATGCCGAGGTCGACCCGGCCGGGGTGCAGCGCCTCGAGGGTGCCGAACTGTTCGGCGACGACGAGGGGGGCGTGGTTGGGCAGCATGACGCCGCCGGAACCGACCCGGATGGTGGAGGTGTGGGCGGCGATGTGCGCGAGGAGCACGGCCGGGGAGGAGCTGGCGATGGCCGGCATGTTGTGGTGCTCGGCGACCCAGAACCGCTGGTAGCCGAGGGCCTCGGTGCGGCGGGCCAGTTCGGTGGTGTTGCGCAGGGCCTCGCCGGGGGTGGTGCCGGCGGCGACGGGCGCGAGGTCGAGGACTGACAGGGGTACGTCGATCACACTGTGCGGCAACTCCCCGGCCGCCCGGTTTGTTCCTCCGGAGTGGCCGGCGCCACACCCGCGTCGGCCCCGCTCCCGCCACCGGGCGCCCACGCGAGCCGCGATCGGTTCAGCCCCCGCCCGGGACCGCTCCGGGCCGCGCGCCCGCTTCCGCGTCGAGCCGTGCCCCCACCTTCGCCACGCACTCCCCCAGCACCTCCCCCGGGTCGAACCCGAGGCTGCCGATCGCAACGAGCGCCGTCAGGGCCACGTCGGCGAGTTCGTCGGCCACGTCCCGCCGGGTGTGCGTGACCCCTTTGCGGGGGTTCTGGCCGATGGTCCCGATCCACGCGCCGGCCGCCTCGCCGGCCTCCTCGGTGACCTTGAGGATCCGCAGGGTGAGTTCGGCCTGGTCGGTGCCGTTGTGCTCGTCGAGCCAGGCGACGGAGCGGGCGACGCCGCGCCGGAGGGTGTCGTCCATCCGCCCACCGTAGTGTCGAATCGCCGAACGCCGGGCACACTGGTGCGATGCTGCGTGTCGCACTCGCCGGCCTGCGCGCGCACACCGCGCGGCTGCTCCTGACCGCCTGCGCGATCATGGTCGGGGTCAGCTTCCTGGCCGGTTCCCTGGTCTACGGCGACACCGCCCGGGCCGCGTTCTACGACGACCTGGCCCGGTCGGCGCGCAATGTCGACGTGATGGTCCGGCCGTTCTCGGGGCTGCTGGACCCGTCGGTGGCCGAGCGGGTGCGGGCCGTGCCGGGGGTCGGGGCGGTGGACCCCCGGGTGGTGGGCGCGCTCGGGGTGCTCGACCGGGACGGCCGGCTGCTGACCCGCGACGGGCACGTCGGCTACGGTCTCTCACTGCCCGGCGATCCGTCGTTGCGCCGGTTCGACCTGGCCCGGGGCCGGCTGCCGTCCGCGCCCGGGGAGATCGCGCTGGACCGGCAGACGGTCGAGGAGCAGAAGTTCCAGGTCGACACCCTTCTGGGGGTACTGGACCGGCAGGGCGCCCGGCACGACCTCACCCTCGTCGGGGTCCTCGACCTCGGGGTGAACCGGCAGTTCAACGGGTCGGCCGTGGCGGCGCTGACCCCGGGTGACCTGACGGCGTTGACGGGCACGACGCGGTACACGGAGATCGCGGTGGCCGCCGCGCCCGGTGCGGATCCGGCGGAGGTGCGGGCCGCGGTGGCCGCCGCGTCGGGGGCCCGGGCGCTGCCGGCGTCGCAGGTGCGCGCGGAGCTGGCGTGGCGGGCGGGCAAGTACGTGGACGGGTTCCTGCGGGTGCTGGTCGCGTTCGGGCTGGTGGCGCTGACCGTGTCGGGGTTCGTCATCTACAACACGTTCGCGATGCTCGCCGCCCAGCGCGGCCGGGAGCTGGCCCTGCTGCGGTGCGTGGGCGCGTCCCGGCTCCAGGTGTTCGGCATGGTGCTGGCCGAGGCCTCCGTACTCGGCGTGCTGGCCTCCCTGGGCGGGCTGGCCCTGAGCCTGCTGGTCGGCTGGGGGCTGCTGGTGTCGCGGGAGTTCGTCGGCGCGCAGATCCCGAGCCATCCGCTGGTGGTGGGCGCGCCGACCGTGGCGGTGGCCGTCGGGTTCGGCACGCTGCTGGCGCTGGCCGGGGCGCTGGTGCCCGCGTTCGGGGCGAGCCGGGTGCCGCCGTTGACGGCGATGCGGAAGGTGGCGGCCCTGGAGGCGCGGGGCCGGCCCCGTACGGTCCGGCTGGTGGCCGCCGGCACGCTCGGGGCGGTCGGGTTCGGGTCCGGGGCGCTGGGCATCGCCGGCGGGTTCGACGGGCTGCCGCTGGTACTCGGCGGGGCGATGGTGGTCTTCCTCGGGTTCGCGGCGGCGGCTCCGTTGCTGGTGGGCCGGCTGGTAGCGGCGGTCGGGTGGCTGCCGGGCCGGCTGTTCGGGGCGCCGGTGCGGCTGGCGGCCGTCAACGCCCGGCGCAACCCGCGGCGCACGGCCGCGACGACCACGGCGCTGATGATCGGCGTGACGCTGATGTCGCTGTTCAGCGTGCTGCTGGCCACGGCGCGGGTGCAGTCCGGGGCGGAGCTGCGGGAGAACTTCCGGGTCGACTTCCGGGTGGCGCCGGCCGCCCCGGTCGGGGTGGCCTCGGAGCGCAGCAGGGTCCGGGCGGTGGTGCCCGCCGAGGTGGTGGGCGCGCTGCGGACGCATCCGGAGTTCGAGGTCGTGGCGCCGGTGCGGACCGCGCCGCTCAGCGGGGGCCGGGCGGTCTGGGCGGTGGCCCCGGACGGGCTGGTCGGCTCGATCCGCCCCGAGGTGACCGACGGGGACCTGACCGCGCTCGGGCCGGGCACCGTGGCCCTGGGCCGCGACCAGGGCCGGCGGCTCGGCGACCAGGTGACCCTCGGCACGCTGGGCCCGCTGACCGTCGTCGCCCTGTACGACGACGCGCCCGTGGCCGGCGGGGTCCTGGTGTCCTGGGACCAGTTCGCGGCGTCCTACGGGGCCGGGGATCCGCATCTGGTGCTGGTGACGACCGCTGCCGGGAGTACCCCGCTGGAGGCTCGTCAGGTTGTCGACGAAGTGGTGCGGGCGTACCCGTTGTTGCAGGTCACCGGGGAGGCCGACCAGGCGGACGCGCTCGCCGGGTCCCTCGACCAGCTGCTGGGGATCTTCGCGGCGCTGCTGGGCATGTCGGTGCTGATCGCCGTGTTCGGGATCGGCAACACCCTGGCGCTGTCGGTGCTGGAGCGCACGGCCGAGTCGGCGACCCTGCGCGCGCTGGGCCTGTCCCGCCGGCAGCTGCGCGCGATGTTGCTGGCCGAGGCGGCCCTGATGGGCGCGGTGGGCGCGGTGTCCGGCGCGGTGTTCGGCGGGGCCGTCGGCTGGGCGGCGGGGCTAGGCTTGATCAACGCCTACGGTCACGGATTGCCGACCGTGCCGTTAGACCAGTTGGCGCTGTTCACGGTGGTCGCCACGGGGGCGGCGATGATCGCGGCGGTGCTGCCGGCCCGGCGCGCCGCCCGGGCGTCGATCGTGGCGGCGGTGTCCCAACCGTGACCTGGCGGCCGGTGACGATCGCGGAACTGTGACTTAGGTTAGCCTAAGACTTTGAGGAACCCAGGGGGCGTACAGGCATGGCAGAGCGTAAGAGACCACAGCCCAGGCGCGCGATCGTGCTGCGCACCGAGCGGATCACCCCGCACATGATCCGGGTGACCCTCGGCGGGGAGGGCCTCGCGGACTTCCCCGCCGGCGCGTACACCGACCACTACGTGAAGATCCTCTTCGCGGCGGACGGCGGCGCGCTGCCCGAGCCGTTCGACCTGGAGGCGCTGCGCGCGTCCCTGCCGCGCGAGGAGTGGCCCCGGACCCGGACGTACACGGTGCGCAGCTGGAACCCGACCGCCCAGGAACTGGCGATCGACTTCGTGCACCACGGCGACGAGGGCCTCGCCGGCCCGTGGGCGGCCCGCGCCCAGCCCGGGGACGTGCTGTACTTCTCCGGCCCCGGCGGCGGCTACACCCCCGACCCGGCGGCCGACTGGCACCTGCTCGTCGGCGACGAGAGCGCCCTGCCCGCCATCGCGGCCGGCGTCCAGCGGCTGCCCGTCGGCGCGACGGCCCACGTGTTCGTGGAGGTCGCCGACGCCGAGGAGGAGCAGAAGCTCGACACGTACGGCGCGGCGGAGATCCGCTGGGTGCACCGGGGCGACCGGCCGATCGGCGAGGCGCTGCTGGAGGCCGTCAAGGGCCTGGAGTTCCCGGCCGGCACGGTGCACGCGTTCGTGCACGGCGAGGCGACGTTCGTGAAGGACCTGCGCCGCGAGCTGTTCATCGAGCGGGGCGTGCCCCGGGCGGGCCAGTCCATCTCGGGGTACTGGCGGCGCGGCGCCGACGAGGACGGCTGGCAGTCGTCGAAGTCGGAGTGGAACCGGCAGGTCGAGGAGGACGAGGCGAAGGCCGCGTCCGCCTGACCCCGGAGGGGACTCCACCCGGCCCGGGACGCGCGGGGGCGCGGGGCTGCTTCCCGGCCGCGCCGCCCGGCGTACCCGTCGCGATCTGATCTTGGTTGTGACGCCTGTCACCGCGCGTCACGATCCGGGGGGCCACCTCGTCCATGGGGAACACCTCCACGGAAAAGGGAAGCCCATGAACACCGCCTACGTCACGGTCACCATCGTCGCCGCGTTCCTCACCGGCGGGGCGGCCGTCACCTACCTGATCGGCCACGAGTACCCGAAGACCCAGGCCGACATGAAGGGCATCCCCCGGTCCTTCGTGCCGGTGCTGGGCCTGCTCCTGGCCGCGGGCACCGTGGGGCTGCTGGCCGGGTTCGCCGTGCCCCTGCTGGGCACCCTCGCCGCCGCCGGCCTCGTGCTGTACTTCGTCGGCGCGCTCACCGCCCACCTGCGGGTCGGGTCCCGCCAGCTCGTCGGGCCGGCCGTGTTCTTCGCCGTCATGGTGGCCGCCCTGGTCCTGAACGTGCGGCACCACGGCCTCGGCTGACGACCCGGCCGTCGCGCCGCACCAGCGCCGGGTGCTCCGCCAGGAAGAGCGTGCCCGGCCGCGCCGCCCGGTCCACGGACCAGGTCCTGGCGGCGCCCCCGAGCCGGCCCGCCGCGCAGTCCCCGACCGTGCCGACCTCCACCTTGTGGGTGGAATCCGATGCCCAGGTGGTCGGAAAACGGACAGGCCAGCCGGCGAACCCCGCCGGCGGCTCCCGGGCCGGCAACGCGTCGAGAGGCCGGCGGCCGCCCCGTCCGCCCCGTCCACGCGCGGGGTCGGCCGGCGGCCCCGCGGCCGCGGTCGTCGTCGGATCCGAGCACGTCGGAGCCCGAACCGAGCCGGGCCGCGGCTGCCGCGACCCGGGCGGCCGGCGGGCCGGCAACGGCCCCTCGGCATGGTGGCGGAAGTCCCGGGCGAGCGCGGTCCCAGTGGTCCCGGACTCGATTCCGCGGCCGGCGGCGCACTGGACATACCGGGTTACCGTGGAGCGCGTGACGGGGATCGGTTTCGACGCGGACATCCGGCGGTGGCGGGCCACCGGGTGGGTGGTCGGCGGCGTCGGGCTCGGCGCGCTCGGCGGCGTCGCGCTGGCCGCCTGGCTCGAATCGGTGCCCGCGCTGTGCGTGCTGCTGCTCGTCGCGGGCATCTGCGGCGTCTCGCTGGCGAGCATGGCCTCCACGATCGCCCGGCCGCCCCGGCTGACCGTCGACGAGGGCGGGCTGACCATGGCGGCGGCCCAGCACGAGACCCGGCTGCTGTGGGGTCAGATCGAGCAGGTCCGGATCATCGACCGGCAGCTGCCCCCGGGGTTCAAGGGCCGGCCGGTCACCGGCAGGGGCTGGCTGGTGGTGTGGCTGGTGCCGGGGGTGCCCGTGCCGACCCCGCACACCTACCTGCCGGTGTGGCAGCCCACGCTGGCCGGCGTGCGGTTCTGTGACCTGGCACTCCTGGCGGCACCCGAGGCGGAGGTCGCCGCGGCCGTCCGGCAGCATGCGGGCGAGCGCTTCGATCCTGCGAGGGCGCCCCGTTGAGCTCCCACGCACCGCGGTACGGCTGAGGGGACGGGCCGCGGTGCGTGGGTTCACCACAGAACAGCCGGGTACGTGGAGACGTCTCGCCGGCTAGCCCTCGAGCCCGAAGTACTCGATCAGCTTGTCCAGCGTGAAGCGGTTACGCAGCTTGCAGGCGGAGTTCTGGTTGGCGAACATGCCCTTCGCCCGCAGCGCCCCGGCTTTGTCCCGGACCGCGATCCAATCGACCGTCACCACGAACTCCTGCTGGTCCGGACCATCGCCGTGGTGGTAGCGCCCGTGGAGTTCGAGATCCGCGAGCTTGCGCTCGACTCCGTCGACCGTGACGACGGCGTCGTCGAACGCCTGCGGCTCCCCCGTGACCGTGGCCACCGCGATATAGCCCACCTTCGGGATGTAGACGAAGATCCGCGCGCCGACCGGCAGCAACCGCAGCGTCCGGGAGAACCAGGTCCCACCGCCGGCGGAGACGAAACCGTACCGACGGGCGTCCTCCCAGGAGCGCGAGCCAGAGTCGTCGCCGAACGACACGTACCAATCATGTCCGTTCCATGGCTCTTTCGTGCCTTTACGGCGTGAACCGGTGTCCGTGGGCGCCGACTCCGGCAGCAGCCACGTCCGGGCCAGGTAGGACCGGCCGTCATCCGTGAAATACCGGAACAGGGCCACGTTGATCGGAATGTCGAACCCGGCCAGGTAGCCCAGGATCCGCTCCGTCGCCGCATCCGTGTCGCTGGCGACGATCGTCAAGCGGTGTGAGGCGTTGAGCTCCTCGGGGGGCGCCACGCCGAGCCGGTCCTCGAACGCCTGCTCGAACGGCACGTCCGGGCAGTAGGCCTTGAAGAGATCGAGAACATCCTGGTGACCGAGCTCCCGCACCCAGGAGCCGTAGTCCAGCACCTGCGCCACAACCTCGCGGGGAGTCTTGTCACGCTTCAACTCCAGCAGGTGCAGAGCACCCTCGCCGTCGACGGCGAGCAGATCCAGCGGACCCCCTGTGGTCTGCACCTGGCGTCCGATCATCAGCAATGGAATCCCCAGGATGGTGGGATCCGCCTCGATCAGGTCCTCCAGCCCCTTCTCGCGGGGGTGTCCCGCTGGGGTCAGCCGGACCGGGTCGCCGTCCACCCGCCACAACGCGATCTCCATGGGCACTGCGTGACTCCCCACACCGGACGGAAGAAGTGCTCCCGTCACCCTACAGAGCCAAGGGACCCGACGATCCCCGGACGCACCACGGCCCGCCAGCTGAGGAGGCGGCGGGCCGTGGCGCATGGGTCGGGTCCAGGTGTCACGTGGGAGGCGACGGACCCGTCCCAGGTCGGAGGGAGCTCAGAGCTCCCCGTTCAGGGGTGGGGTACCAGCTCTAGAGGGAAGCGGCCAGCGCCGACACCAGGGGCGTGAGCTGGTCCACCCCCGGGGCGGGCAGGGTGGTCGGCAGGCCCTCGACCCCCGGCACCCCGGTGACCTTCGCGCCCGCCGTGAACGCCACCCCGTCCGCCCGGACGAGGCGCACGACGCCCCCCGCCTCGGTCGGCACGGTGTTGATGTCCGGCGCGCCCGGGGTCGCCACGACCGTCAGGACGACCTCGGCCACGCCGGCCCGGGCCAGCAGCCCGGTCACGGTGAGCTTGTCCGCGTCGCAGGCGGCCGTGACCTGGGCACCCGGGAAGCGGTCCTTCAGCGCGGCGGTGGCCTTCTCGGCGGCCGCCCCGCAGTTCCACGTCTTCGGCAGGCCGGTCGGCAGCGGCGGGACCGCCGTCGGTACGGCCGTGGGCAGCGCCGTGGGCAGGGCGGTCGGGAGCGCGGTCGGGAGGGTGGTGGGGACCGGCAGTTCGGGGGTGCTCGGCAGGGTGGCGGGGACCTTCGCCGAGGTGGGCACGATGTCCATGGCGTTCGCCGTCACGGCGACCCCACCGGCCAGTGCCACGGCCACGGCGCCCATCAGGACCCCGCGCGAAAGCCAGCCCCGACCTGCGACCTTGTCGTTGTTCACAGCGTTCCCTTCGTTACTTTTCTCGACCCTTCACCACATAGGTGCGGGGCGACGGGAGGAACGGTTGCCCGGAAGTACCAGAAGAATCTAGATTTTTCCGGCGAGTGCCAGGGCGACCCCGCGGAGCTGCTCCGGAGTGGACACCGGGACCGGCCCGCTCCACAGGCCCTCCACCTGAGTGGACACCGCGATGACCGTGCCGTCCGGGCGGCCCAGCCGGACCTCCGGCGCCGCCGCGCCCCACACCCCGAGCGGCCCGAGCGCGGTGTCCTCGCACCGCACCGACTGCCCGGCCACGCACGCCACGCCCTTGCGCACCTCGACCGTGATCGTGACCTTCGTGGGCCCGCTGCGGCCGGTCGTCGCCACCACCTTCAGGATGCCGTTGGCGCAGGTCACCACGGCCTCGGTGCCCCCGGCGTGCTGGGCGAGCACCGCCGTGGCCGCCTTCCCCGCCGCCGCGCAGTCCCAGGCGGGCGGGGCCGTGGTCCGGGCCGGGGTGGGCCTGTTCGTCGGCGGGGTGGCGGTGGCGCGGGCACTCGGGGCGGCGGAGGTCTCCGGGGCGCCCGAGGACCAGGGGGTGGCGACCACGGCGACCGGTGCGGGCTCGTCGGGGGCGAACCCGCCGGTCAGCGCGTACGCCGTCGCCCCGGCCCCGCCGACCGCCACCGTCGCCGCGAGCCCGGCCAGGAACGCGCGCAGTCCGAACCGCCGGCGATCCGCCCGCTGCCGGCCGGCCGCGTACAGCTCCGCCGCGACCAGCCGCGACGGCGGGGCCGGGGACGAGCCGACCTCGTTGAGCAGCCTCTCGACGTTCATCAGATCGCCTCCCAGGTCGGTCGGGTGTTCACCAGGTCACGGACGCCGCCGAGGGCGACCCGCAACGTGGCCAGGCCCTTGGCGGTCTGCGACTTCACGGTCCCCTGCGAGACCCGGAGCACCTCGGCCGTCTCGGCGACGTCGAGGCCCTCGTAGTACCGGCAGACCAGGACGGCGCGTTGTCGCCTGGGCACGCTGCGTAGTGCTTCCACGACGGCCATCCGGGTGGCCACCGCGTCCCCGCCGTCGTCCACCGGCGGCGGCTCGGGCGGCGCGGCGGCCGTGAACTCCCGTCGCCGCCACGCCCGGCCGGTGTCCGCGATGTACGCGCGCACCAGGCACGTGCGGACGAACGCGTCCAGGGCCTGCCGGTCGCGTACCGTGTGCCAGCCCGCCGCGAGCCGGACGAACGCCTGCTGGGCCAGGTCGTCCGCCCGGTGCCAGTCGCCGCACAGCACGTAGGCCGTGCGGCGTACGACGTCGCGGCGCGCCGTGAAGTACGCGGTGAAGCCTTCCAGTCCGTCGCTGTCCGCCAGCGCTCTCACCTCCCCCACCGGTGTAGGTGCCTCGCGGGCGCCTCATGCGTTGCCCGGGTGTCGGATATTTCTCAGCGGTCCTTCGGCGGGTCGATCTGGTGGGGAAGGATAGCCTTTGGGCCCTACTTCAGCCGCGAGGAGCCCCCGTGATCATGGTCGAACTCGTCGACGAGACCGGCACCCCGACCGGGCAGGCCGAGAAGCTCGCCGCGCACGTCGCCCCGGGGCGCCTGCACCGCGCGTTCTCCGTCTTCCTGTTCGACGCCGACGGCCGGATGCTGCTCCAGCGCCGGGCCGACGGGAAGTACCACTCGCCGGGGGTGCTGTCCAACGCCTGCTGCGGGCACCCGCTGATCGGGGAGGAGCCGGTGGTGGCCGCCGCCCGGCGGACCCGGGAGGAGCTGGGGTTCGATCCCGCCCTGAGCCCCGCCGGGACCGTGGTCTACCACCTGGAGCTGGCCGCCGGCATGACCGAGCGCGAGTTCAACCACCTGTTCGTCGGGCGGATCGACGGGGCGTGCGCGCCGGACCCGGCGGAGGTGTCGGAGGTGCGGTTCGTGACCCCGGCCGAGCTGGGCGCGCTCGGGCCCGAGGCGTTGTCGCAGTGGTTCCCGGTGGTGTGGGAGGCGGCCCGGGGCGCGCTGCCGGCGGACCTGGCCGGCTGGCGCTGAAACCCGAGATCAACTGCTTGTGACGGTTACGAGTCGGGGACCGGCCCGGGTTCCGGAGGGCTTCGGGGCCGTGGCCGGTCGCTGTCCCCTAGAACTCGATGAGCTCGAACGAGGTGGACGGCACCCCGCCGAACCGTTCGCCCGTGCGCTGCGCCATCCCGCGCAGGAAGCCGTCCGCGTCGGCCAGCGGGGAGTCGGCCAGCCCGCGCAGGTACGCGGCGTGGGCGCGCAGCGAGGCGACCGCCACGTCCAGGGTCGCGGAGATGTCCACGGCGTGCCGCGCCTCGGGCGAGCCCGCGACCAGCACCGTCCGCACCCCGCCCCACGCCGGCCCCGCCTCCGGGAAGATCCACTCGTTGCCGGCGTCGCCGACCGCGTCCAGCACCGCCTCGCCGACGTTGCGGTGGTCCGGGGAGTTCCGGTTCCCGAACGGCCAGGACGCGCGGTGGTTCAGGGTGATCAGCACCTCGGGGCGGTGCCGGCGGATCGCGGCGGTGATGTCCCGGCGCAGCGGCACCCCGTACTCGATGACGCCGTCCGGGTGGTCCAGGAACTCGACCGTGTCCACGCCCACCAGGCGCGCGGAGGCGACCTGCTCCTCGCTGCGCAGCGGGGCGCACTCCGCCGGGGGCAGCCCCGCGATGCCGGCCTCGCCCCGGCTGACCATGACGTAGCCGACCCACTTGCCCTGGGCGGTCCAGCGGGCGACGGCCCCGGCGGCCCCGTACTCCAGGTCGTCGGGGTGGGCCACGATGCCCAGGGCACGGGTCCAGTCCTCGGGGACGGGCGTCAGGTCGGTCATCGGGTCCTCCCACCGGTCGGGTACCTCTCCGGGAAGCATAGGCCGCCGGCCCGTGTCCGGCGGGGCGTTGCCGGGTCCGGGCGGGCGGGGCCCGGAGATGCCCCAGCGCCTCCCCGTTGGTCCTGAGTGGACGGTGTGCGCCGCGCGGCGTACCCCTCTGGGCTGGTCTGACGCTCTTGTGGGGTGGAGCCGACACCCGTTGTGCCGCTATCTGACCCTTCGGCCCGCTCGGGCCCTTGATGGGAGGAGCTACCCTTTCGGCCAGGTACGGGGGAAGGGGAACGTCCATGTCCGACAGTGTCGTCACGCGCGCCGACCGGGTGCGCGGCTTCGTCCGCCTCGCCCGGCTGAAGTTCCTGCTGTACAACGTCCTCCCGGTCGGCCTCGGCGCGGCCGTCGCGGTGGGCACCGGCCACCCCCTGGACCTGCGGTGGTACGCGGTCGCCCAGGTCTTCGCCTGGGTGGTGCACCTGATGACCCACTACTGCAACGAGTACTTCGACCTGGAGGCCGACCGGGCCAACGTCTACTACACCCCGTGGACGGGCGGCAGCCGCGCCCTCGTCGACGGCCTGGTGGACCCGCTGACCTCGCTCGGCGCGTCGTTCCTGCTGTGGACGGCCGCCGTGTTCCTGGTCGCGGCGATGCCGACCTGGCCGGCCCGGGTGCTCGGCGCGACCACCGTGGCCCTGGCCTGGTTCTACACCGCTCCCCCGCTGCGGTTCAACTACCGGGCCCTGGGCGAGGTGACCGTCGCGGTCATCCTCAACGGACTGTGGCCGGCGGTCGCGGCGGTCCTGATCGCGGGCACGGTGCCGTGGACGCTGCTGGCGATCCTGGCCCCGACCGCCCTGTTGCAGGCGGTCCGGATGATGGTGATGAACCTGGGCGACCGGGTGTCCGACGCCTCGGTCGGCAAGCGGACCGTCCCGGTCATCATCGGGCACGACCGGTCCGTGGCGGTGATCTGCGCGGCCCAGGTCGTGGCGTACGCGGGGCTGACGGCGTTCGCGATGGCCGGCTGGGTGCCGTGGCTGGTGTGGCTCGCGATGGTCGCCACGACCCCGCTGTCCGCGCTGCTCGTGCTCCGGCTCCGGCGCGGCGACATGCGGGAGGTCGTGGCCGCGCGGATGACCCCGGTGGTGTTCCTGGCCTCCAACCACGTGTCGCTCATCGTGGGGGCGGCCCTGGCCGGGGTGCTGGCCGACCTCGTGGTCCGCGACGGGTACGGGCGGGACGTGGCGGTGCTGTCCGGCGTCCTGGCGGCGTACGCGGCCCTGTTCGCGCACCGGATGTGGCTGGCCCGCCGGGCGTCCCGCCGGTGACCCCCGCTCCCACCCCGACGCACGGCCGGGCCTGACGGCTGGCGCCCCGCCCCGACCACCCCCACCCCACCGCACAGCCGGCCCAGGGGCTGGCGCGCCGCCCCCGCCCCGCCCGGCCCCGGCCGCACCCCGGCCGGCATGCTGATCCCGGTACCCATCTGATGGAGGTTCTCGGGATGCGGGTCGTGGTGCAGACGGTCGGACGGGCCAGCGTGACCGTGGACGGGGAGGTCGTCGGCGCGGTCGCGGACGGCCTGCTGGTGCTGGTCGGCGTGACCCACACGGACACCGCCGCCGACGCGGACCGGCTGGCCCGCAAGGTCTGGGAGCTGCGGATCCTCGACGGCGAGCGGTCGGCCTCGGACCTGGGCGCGCCGGTCCTCGTCGTCAGCCAGTTCACGCTGTACGCCGACACCCGCCGGGGCCGGCGGCCCAGCTGGTCGGCCGCCGCGCCCGGCGCGGTCGCCGAACCGCTGGTGGCGGCGTTCGCGGCGGCGTTGCGGGCCCGGGGCGCGACGGTGGCGACGGGGAGGTTCGGGGCGGACATGCTGGTGGAGAGCGTCAACGTCGGCCCGCAGACCCTGATCCTGGACTCGGACGCGCTTCCCGGCTGACGCCGGGGCACGAGCCGCCCGGCGCACGGGAACGACGCCGGCCGGCGGGCCACGGGTCCCCTGCACTACCCCGGTTGGGTCACTGCCTGTATTGGGCGCGACGTCCCCGTCGCACAGGCTGGACGGGACAGTTCGGCGACGCACCCACGGGTGCCCCATGGAGGATTCCCATGTCTGTTCGTTCTCAGCGATCGTGGCGCGCGCGCCGCTCGTCCGGCCCGCGCAGGGGGCTCGCGCTGGTGGCGCTGGTGGCCGCCGCGGCGGCCGTGGTCGGCACGGTGCCCGGGTCCGCGCAGGCCCACGGCCAGGGCGATGTCGTGCGGCAGGGGCTGGACCGGCTGGTGGGCAAGGACAGGTACCCGGCGGCGCTGGCCAGCACCGTCGACCGGAACGGGCGGACCCGCGACTACGCCGCCGGGGTCGCGGACCTGCGTACCGGGAGGAAGGCGCCGGTCGACGGGCAGGTCCGGGCCGGCAGCAACACCAAGACGTTCACCGCCACCGTCGTGCTGCAGCTCGTCGGCGAGGGCCGGGTGGAGCTCGACGCGCCGATCGAGCGGTACCTGCCGGGTCTGGTCCGGGGCGAGGGCATCGACGGCCGGGACATCACGGTGCGCAACCTGCTCCAGCACACCAGCGGGCTGCCCAACTACACCGCATACATGATGGCCGAGCTGATCGACAGGTCCGGCCGGCACACCTACTACCAGCCCCGGGCCCTGGTCGACGTGGCCCTGGCGCACAGGGCGAGCTTCGAGCCGGGCAAGGGCGTGGAGTACAGCAACACCAACACGGTCCTCTCCGGTCTGATGGTCGAGAAGGTCACCGGCCGGCCGCTGGCCGAGCAGATCACCCAGCGGGTCATCGACCGCGTCGGCCTGCGCGACACCTACTTCCCGGGCGTCGGCGAGCAGGGCATCCGCAAGGCCCACCCCAGGGGTTACATCGAGGCGACGCCCGGGGCGCCGCTGGAGGACATCACCGAGCTGGACCCGTCCTGGGGCTGGGCCGCCGGGCAGCTGGTGTCCACCCCGGGCGACCTGACGAAGTTCTTCACCGCGCTGCTCGGCGGGAAGCTGCTCCAGCCGGCCCAGCTGGCCGAGATGCGCACCACGGTGGCGGGGCCCTGGCCGACGGGCGAACGGTTCGGGCTGGGGCTGATCAGTGTCCCGCTGAGCTGCGGTGGCGTGTCGTGGGGGCACGGCGGGGACATCCCCGGGTACAGCACGCGGGTCGGGGTCACCGAGGACGGGCGGGCCGTCTCGGTCGCGGTCACGTCGGTCGGGAGGCCCACCCCGGACGGGGATCCGGCGACGAAGGTGGTCGACGCGGTGCTGTGCCAGTGACCTGGCGGGGATAGAAACGGCCCGGCCCCTGGGAGGGGTCCGGGCCGCCGCTACCGGTACCGCGCCACGTAGGCCTCGGCCCGCGCCCACGGGAGCTCGAAGAACCGCTCCGGCAACCGGTGGCGGTGCTCGGCGCAGAACTCCTCGAGGCTGGACGTCACGGTCATGACCTCCGCCCGGTACGCCTCGTCCAGCTCCGTCTCCAGCGTCCATCCACAGTGGTCGAACGCCCAGCGCCCGTCGCTGACGTAGCAGTGGAACGGGTGGGCCTCGCCGGGGGCGCGCAGGGCCCGGATCCCGAAGCCGCTGTCGGGATGGGCCGCCAGGAACGCCCAGGCGAGGATGTGGCAGGCGCCGGCCGCGAAGAACGCCTGGTCGTCGCGGTGCCAGGACAGCGCCTGGTCCGCGCGCTGCGCGTCGGTGCGGCGGAACAGCCCCGCCGGCCGGTAGTTCGCCTGCCAGGTGTGCCGGCGGGTGTAGACCCGCCAGCCGTCGCAGGTCGGGGAGCAGGTGGCGCACGCGCCAGCCCGGTACAGGCTCTCCCGCAGCGGTTCGGGCGTGTTGGGGTGGTGCACGACGCGGTCCCGGATGACGAACCAGCGCCCGCCGTACCTGCGGTTCTCGTCCTCGGTCAGCCGTTCCAGGGCCGGGGCGGGGGTGCGCGGATGCAGCAGCGCGTTCCACTGCACGATCTCGTCGGGGTCCCGGGTCAGCAGGTCCAGCGCGTCGGGCGGGGTGTTGAGGTTCCGCGCCGCCCAGACCCGGACCGGGCGCACCTCGTCACGGGCCAGCGCCCGGAGCCGGTCCGCGGAGGTCGTGGTCGCCCTGGCCTCGACGACCCGGCCCAGGCCGGCCGTGCGCTCGGCGGGGGGACGGACGACGCGTTCGGACACGGCCGCCATCCTCACACGCCGGCCTCCGTTTCCTGGCATCCTGGGCCCCGCCGCCGAGAAGCGGTCACTTTCTGTCCGCTTCTCCTGGGATCGTCAGGAACGACACCGAGACGGGTACCACCCGAGGGAAGGAACGACAAACCACCGTGAGGAACCTTTCCCGCCCGGCGCGACCCGGGCCGCGCCGATGACCGTCCTCGGCCTCCGGGCGCTCAACCGCGCGACCCTCGCCCGACAGCTGCTGCTCGACCGCGCCGACCTGCCCGTCCTCGACGCCGTCGGGCACCTGTGCGGCCTGCAGGCCCAGGAGCCGCAGGAGCCGTTCGTCGGGCTGTGGTCCCGGCTGCGCGCGTTCGACCCGGCGGTGCTGTCGGGCCTGCTGACCGGCCGGGAGGTCGTGCGTACCCATCTCATGCGCCGCACCGTGCACCTGCTGGCGTCCGGCGACGTACTGGCCTGGCGGGCCCGGCACGACCCCATGCTGCGCCAGAAGGTGCTCGCGACCTACCGCACAGAGCTCACCGGCGTGGACCTCGACGAACTCGCGGCTGCCGGCCGGGCGGTGCTGGCCGACGACCAGCCCCGTTCGATGACGGAGCTCGCCCGGGCCGTGGCGGAGCGCTGGCCGGCGCCCGGGCCCCGGCCGCTGGGCGAGATGCTGGTCGCCGCGCTCCTCCCGATGGCCCAGCTGCCGCCGCGCGGGCTGTGGCGCACCCGCGCGGGGGTACGCAACCTGCCGCTGTCCTCCTGGCTGGGCCGCGAACCCGACCCGCCGGCCCCGGACGGCACCGACCCGGTCGGCGAGGCGCTGGTCCGGCGCTACCTGGCCGCGTTCGGCCCCGCCGCGACGGCCGACCTGCGCGCCTGGAGCGGCCTGGCCGGACTACCGGCGGCGGTGGCGGCGGTGCGCGGCGAGCTGGTCTCCTTCCGCGACGAGCGGGGCCGGGAACTGCTGGACCTCCCCGACGCGCCGCGCCCCGACCCGGACACCCCCGCCCCGGTGCGGTTCCTGCCGGCGTTCGACAACGCGATCCTCGGGTACGACGACCGCGACCGGATCATCGACCGCGAGCACCGGGGCCTGTCGGTCGCCGGCACCCGCGTCGTCCTGGTCGACGGCCGGGTCGCCGCCACCTGGACGGTCGAGGCCGGCACCGTGACGGTCACCCCGCTGGGGCGGTTCTCCCGGGCCGACCGGGCGGAGGTGGCCGAGCAGGGCCGGGAGCTGGCGTCGTTCCTCTCGGACGGCGGGGAGGACGGCGTGCGGATCACCGACTGACGGCCGGGGCGTGTTGGCCTCCCGACAGTTTCCCGCCCCGGACGATAGCCCCGCATACTGTGGTAGACAGGGCGCGGACGCGACCCGTAAGTCCTCTTTGGTGGTTCACCGCCCCCTGCGCGCCGTCAGGCCGACCAGTGGCGCCGGGGTTCCGGGATACGGAGGCGGTGTGGCTGTCGTCGAGGTCCTGGACGGTGCCGACGCACTCAGGGGATCGATCCTCTCGGTTCGGGACGGGGCCGGCAGAACCGTCGGCCTGGCCTTCCTGGTCACCGACACGCTGGCGTTCACCTGCGCCCACGTCGTCAACAGCGCGACGGGCACCCCGCGCGACGCGGACGCCACGGGAGTGTCCGTCGAGCTCGCGCCCGTCTTCGGCCCCGACGGCGGCGCCGTGGTGCGGGCCACTGTGGAGCACTGGTCGGCGGTGGGGGTCCCCCGGCACGCCGCGGACGACGTCGCCGTGCTGCGGCTGCACGACGCCGTGGCCGGAGGCACGCCGGTGCGGCTGGGGAACGCGCCGGCGGTCCAGGGGGAGCTGCCGGTCTGGGCGTTCGGGATTCCCGCGGGACGACCGCTGGGGGTCTGGCACGCGGGGACGCTGCGGGGCGTGGTCGCCTCCGGCTGGCTCCAGATCAACCAGGGTGCCGATCCGGGCTACCGGGTCGAGCGCGGCTTCAGCGGCGGGCCGGTCTGGGACGAGGCGCGACAGGCGGTGATCGGCATGATCGCCGAGGCGGACCTGGGGAAGGTCAGCGCGGCCTACGCGATTCCCTCGGCGCACCTCCTCGCCGCGGTGCCCGAGCTGCGGCAGCCGTCGCCGTACCCCGGCCTCGCCCCGTACCCGGAGACGATGCGCGCGGCGTTCCTCGGCCGGGAGGCGGAGACCCGCGCCGTGGTCGACCTGCTGGACGGCGAGCGGTGGGTCACCGTCGCCGGGCCGTCCGGCTCCGGGAAGTCGTCGCTGATCCTGGCGGGGGTGGTGCCGTGGCTCCGGGAGTCCGGAGCCGACGTGGTCGTGCTGCGCCCCGGCGACGGCCGGCCGCCGGTGGTGGACAGTGCGGGGTCGCACCGGACGGTGGTCGTCGTCGACCAGCTCGAGGAACTCTTCGAACTGCCCGGGGAGGTACGGGACGAGTTCGCCCGGGCGCTGTTCGGCGACGGACTGCCGTCGCGGGTCCGCGTGCTGTCGACGTTGCGGCACGACTTCCTCGGCCAGGCCCTCGCGCACCCGCTCCTGCGGCGCGCCGTGCGGGGCGGACGGCTGTACCTGCTGGGCCCGCTCCAGGGCGAGGGGTTGCGTGCCGTGGTGACCCGGGCGGGCACGTCGGAGCCGCCCCGCTACGAGGACGGCCTGGTCGACCGGATCGTCGCCGACGCCCAGGCGAGCCCCGCGCCCATGCCGCTGCTGAGCCACACCCTCGCGGCCATCTGGGACGGAGCACCGGGGAGCCGCCTGACGCACCGCGCCTACGACGACGCGGGCGGGGTCGGCGGAGCGCTCGACCGGGCGGCCGGGCACTGGCTCGACCAGGTGCCGGTGGGGCTCGCCGAGGAGCACCTGCCGCACCTGCTCGCCAAGTTGGTCCGCATCCCGTCGCCCACGGCCGAACCGACCCGCCGGGCCGTCAGCGCCGCCGAGCTCACCGAGCCGGAACGGCACCTCGCCCGGCGGTTGACCACGGCGGGCGTGCTGGTGTCCGGGGGCCCGCTCGACACCCCGGCGGAGGCGGTCGGCGGGAGTGACGTGCTCGTGGAACTCGCCCACGACGCCCTGTTCGGCGCGTGGGGCAGCCTCCGCGCGTTCGTCGCCGGGAACCGGTCGTTCCTGCTGTGGTCGGAGAACCTGCGGCACGACGCGCAGCGCTGGGCCGAGCGCGGTCAGGGGCGGGCCGAGCTCCTGCCCAGCGACGCCGAACTCGCTGTCGCCACCCGGTGGGAGCGGGAGCGCGGCGACGGCCTGATGACGGTGCAGCGCGACTACCTGGCCGCCGGCCGGGCGCGGCGGGCGGCCCGCCGTAGGCGTCGGCGCCTGGTGCTCGCGGGCACGGCGATCGTGACGGTGCTGCTGCTCGCCCTGGTCACCGTGGTCGTCGCGTCCCGGGCCAGCTCGGCGGAACAACGGAGACTGACAGCGTCGCGGGTGCTGGCCGAGAGCTCGGCGGAGGTCGAGCGGGCGGACCCGGCCCTCGGGATCCTGGCGTCCGTAGCGGCCTGGCGGACGGCCCCGACGGACGAGGCACGCGACCAGCTGCTGGCGCTGTACGTCAGGTACCGGCCGTACGCGCGGGTGCTCCCGGCGGGGCTGGGCACTCCGGGAGGGATGGCGCACAGCGCGGACGGCGACGTGGTGGCGGTCGTCAGCCAGTCGGCGCGGCTGACGGTACACGTCAATGTGCTCTCCGGGACGATCAGGTTCGCGCATCTCACGGATCAGAGGCGCATCAAGGTCGCCGACGTGTCGGCGGACGGATCCCGGATCGTCGCGTTCCGCGAGGACGGCACCGCGTTCTGGTTCGATGTCCGCCGCGACGCGCCCGACCTGCGCGGGCCGGTGCACGACCTGCAGGACGCCAAGGAGCGGGTCCCCACCCCCGCCGACACGTCCAGGTACAACGGGTGGCACCACCTGCAACGGCCGGTGATCTCCCCGGACGGCCGGTTCGCGGTGGCCCGGGTGTGGGACCGGTTCGTCCGGTGGGACCTGCGGAGCGGTCGGATCATCGGCGACGCACCCGCGTCCTACGACACCATGTGGGACCTCTGGCCCGGCGGCACCGACGCGGCGACGGTCCTCGTGCCGGTGGTGACGGAACCGGCGGCACTCCGGCAGGCCGTCTTCGAGGTGGACCTCGGAACGGGAGCCAGCCGGGTCGTCGCCCGCGGTGGCGACGAGTGGCTGCTGTCCGGCGACCGCACCACGCTGGTCCGCTGCCAGAAGGGCACGTCCAGGGTGGAGTACTCGAGGTTCCGGGTGGCCGACGGCGTCGAGCGCGGCACCCCCTTCGGGTACGACTCGTCCGTGTGCCTGATGGGGGGAACCGACCGTACCGGCCAGCTGCTGGTCACCAACGCGAACATCGGCCTGAGCGACGGACTGGCGACCATCGACCTGGAGAAGGGGGTGACGGCCGCGCGGTTCCCGGTGCCGAAGGGGTGGATCGGCGCTGCGGGCGAGGACGTCCTCGCCGAGCGGGGCGGGCGTTTCTACCAGCTCGGGAGACCTTCGGGGGACGTGCCTGTGGGTTACATCGAGGTCGCGACATCGGACGACGGCGCCGGCAGGTCCGCCGACCAGGTGCTGCTCGGCGACGGCACCCGGACCGTCAGCATCTCCGACCGGGCCGCATCCGCTGCCAGGTCGGCCGACCACAGGCTCCAGCTGCGCTCCGAGGAGTTTCCCGGCCGGGTGGTCGCGGAGGCCGAGGTCCGGGTACCCGGGTGGGAGCTGGGCGTGGCGGACGGCATCCGGGTCGATCCGCGGGGCGAGCTGGTCGCGGACCGGGAGGGACCGACCGTGGTCGCCGTCCGTGACTCCGCGACGCTGCGCACACGGGCGACGGTCGAGGCGGTCCCCGCACCGGCGGGCGATCCACCGGACGAACGCGTCGCCGTCCGGGACCTGGCGGGGAACTCCGGCGGGACCGCCGGCTACCGCCGGAGCGGGTTCACGTACTTCTTCGACGCCACCGGGGACCTGGTGACCGTCTCCCACGACGTCGTGCAGTACTGGCGCGCCCAGACCGGTGCGGAGGTCGCCCGGTTCGACCTGTCGGCGTCGCGCCCCGCCGGCGCGGCGGACCTGTTGGCGAGTGTCGCGCCGACGGCGTCGCCGGGGCGGATCGCGGTGACGTACCCGGGTTTCGCGGGGACCCGGGTGCTCGACATCGCCGCCGGCAGGATCGTGGCCGACCTGCCGACCGGTCCGCAGACGGCGTCGGTGCAGTTCGACCCCGCCGGGAAGCATGTCGTGGTGCGGCACTACGACGGGACGGTCGAGGTCCGCCGATCCGGGTCGTGGGACCTGGTCCTGGGACCGCTCCAGGTCGGCAGGGACGCCGAGTACGTCGCACGCTTCCCCACCGGCGGGCGGTTCCTGCTGGCGGCGGACAACGGGGTCCGGACCTACGACCTCGGCCCGGGTACCCAGATCGGGTCGTTCCGGTTCGGCGGCCAGAAACCCGGGCGCACGCTCGACGTGTCGGGCGGCGGCGAACGCGTCCTGCACGAACGTTCCGACGGCCAGACGCTGGTCGTCCCGCTCCGACCGGACCAGTGGCGGCGGACGTTGTGCGCCGTGATCGGACACCGGGTCATCACCGCCGCCGAGCTGGCCTACCTGGCGAAGGGCACGACCGGCACCGGCGGCACCTGCGGACAGGGGGACGCATGACGGCGACCGGGGACACCGCCCACCTGCTGCGCGTGGTCGGCGACGCCGGGCGGACGGCCGGCCCCGCCTTCCTGGTGACGGAGACCCTCGCCGTGACGGCGTCGGCCACCACCGGGACCGCGTCCAGGGTCACCGTGGAGACGGTCCCCGGCGGTCCGGGCCAGCAGGTCGAGGCCGTCGTCGTGGCGGGCGCCGAGTCCGGGGTCGTGCTGCTGGAACTCGTCGGGCGCCTCCCCGGCACGAGCCCGGCCCGGCTCACGTGGACGCGTCCGGCGTGGGGTCGGCCCGTCGAGGCCCTGGGGTTCCCGGACCGGATCGACACGGGCGCCTGGGTCGGGGCGACGCTCCGGGCCGCCGACTCCTCCGGCCGGGTCCAGCTCGACCCGGAGCCCGGCGGCTACGGGTTCGGCGGCGGACTCGTCGGCGCGGCGGTCCGGGACGCCACCGGCGGCGTGCTCGGGATGATCGGTGACGCGGCCGGAACCCTGATCCCGACCCGCGCCCTGCTCAGCGCGGTGGCGAGGCTCGCCGGGCGCCCCGAACTCGCGAGACCGCGCTCGCCGTTCCGCGGGCTCGCGGCCTACGGCGAGTCGGACGGTGCGGAGTTCCACGCGCGCGGCCGGGAGTCCGCGGCGGTCGTCGAGCTGCTCCGGAACCACCGGTGGGTCAGCGTCGTCGGGGACTCCGGGTCGGGAAAGTCGTCCCTGATCCGCGCCGGGGTCATCCCGGTGCTCCGGGCCCGGGGGTACGCGGTCACGGTGATCGAGGGCTCCGCGCGCCGCGCACACGGCGACGGTGACCTGCTCGAACGCGTCCTCCGGGAGCTCGCGTCCCCGGGTGACCGGCGGCTGGTCGTCCTCGACCAGGTGGAGGAGATCCTGGCGGCCCCGGACGGCGGGGAGCTGCTGGGTCGCGTCGCGGCGGTCGACCTCCCGTCCACCGTGCGCGTCGTGCTGGCGATGCGGCCCGATGCCCTGGGGACGTTGCTCGGCGACCGGCGTTACGCGCGTCTCACGAGCTCCGAGAGCCTCTACACCCTGAGCCCGCTGGATGTCGCGGGACTGCGGACCGTGCTCGACGCGGCGGGGCGGGCCGTCCCGGTCGGGTACGAGGACGGGTTGGTCGACCTGGTCGTCCGCGATGTGGCGTCGGCGTCCACACCGATGCCGATGCTCGGCTACCTGATGGAGCGGCTCTGGGAGCACTGCTGGGACGCGTCCGCGCCGGCGGAGGCACCGTTCGTGCTGACGAAGGCGGCCTACCACTCGCTCGGCGGCGTGGCGGGGGCGATCGGCCGACGGGCGGAGCGGGTGTGGGCGGGACTCGACGACGGGGAACGGGCGCACGGTCGCAGGCTGTTGCGCCGGCTCGTGGACGTCCCGGACACCGACGCCGCCCCGGTGCGCCGGACGGTGGCGCGGTCCGACACGGATCCCGCGCAGTGGCGGGTGGCCCAGCTGCTCGCCACCGAGCGGCTGCTCGGCATCGGCGGCGGGGCGGGGCGGGAGGTCGTCGAGGTCGTCCACGAGGTGCTCCTGCGGGAGTGGGGCCGGTACGCGCGATGGATCGACGACGACCGCGCGTTCCTGCTCTGGCGCGCGGGCCTGACCCGCGACGTGGCGCGCTGGGAGAAACACGGGCGCGACGACGCCCTGCTGCCCGGCGACGCGACGATCGGGGAGGCCGACGTCTGGGAACGGTTCGCCGGGGGCGATCTCGACGACGCGGAGCGCGGGTTCCTGGACGCCGGGCGCGCGGCCCGGCACCGGCGCGCCCGGGCCCGGCGGTGGCGCCAGGTCGGCGTCGCCGTCGTCACGGTCGCCGCGGTGGTGCTCGCGACGCTCGGCGGTTTCGAGTTCGTCCAGGCGCGGGAGAACAGGGCGATCGCGGACTCGCACGCCCTCGTCCGGGCGGCGCAGGGCCTGGAGGTCGCCGACCCGTCGCTCGCCGTCATGACGGCGCTCGCCGCGTACCGGGTCGCGCCGACCCGGGAGTCCCGCAACCAGCTCATGCGCATGTACGGGACGTTCGACGAGGCCGACCGCCTCGTGTCGGCGAAGTCCGAAGGGACCCAGCGGGCCTACAGCCGCGACGGTGACGTCGTCCTCGAGTGGTCGAGCCGCACCATGGAGGTGCTCACCGGCGTGTTGTCCGGCCCGCTCACGAGACACCGGGTCCCGTTGACCGGGTCGGTCCGGCACGCCCAGCTCGCCGCCGACGGCCGTCGCGTGATCGTGTTCCGGAGCGACGGGAGCGGGGTCTGGTTCGATGTCGCCCCGGAGCGCGGGGCGGCGGTCGGGCCGGTTCGGGACCTGCCGGATCCCGCCGTTCCCCGGACCCGGCCGGAGGACGGGGAGGCGCTCACGTTCTTCGGTGGGCCGACGAGCATGGAGAGCCTCTGGGGCTGGAGTGTCAACGTCGAGCCGGCGATCTCGGCCGACGGCCGGCACGTCGCCGCCCGGGTGTGGGGACGGATCGTCGTCTGGGACCTGGCACAGGGGGCCGGCGGCGCGGTCACGCACCGGGTCCGCGCCCTCGACCGGATGCGCTGGGACCTCTGGTTCGGGGCGGATCCGGGGACGCTGATCGCCCGCGTGGACGATGCCAAGACGGGCGGCGACACCCGGCTCGTGTCGGTCGACGTGGAGACCGGCGCCGCGCGGGACGTCACCCCGCTCGTCACCGGAGTGGCGGTGTCCGGTGATCGCAGCACGGTGGTGACCTGCCGGGTGCAGGACGGTCGCGCGGTGATCGAACGCTACCGCGCCGCCGACGGGACCCGTGCTCCCGCGCCGTACGTCCTGGACGCGAAGGCGACGTGCCCTTCGAGTCTGCTGGTCGATGCCCCGGCCCGTCTGCTGTACCTCCGGCCCGCGCTGATCGACCTCGAACGGCGCGAGGTGCTCGCCCGCCCGGGGGTCTCCGTGGCCGGCGAGTTCCTCATCGAGCACGACGGCACGCTGTACGGGACCGCGACGATCGGGGACGCCGTGGCCTACGTGGAGGTGCCGCGGGAGGGCGACGACCACCAGGCCGCCCTGTGGTCGACGATCTCCGGGGACGGTACCCGGATCTACACCGTCCTCGGGGACGGCCGGCTGTCGGTCCGGTCGCTCGCCGCCGGGACGTACGGCGACCAGCTGGCGGTCACCGGACGGCTGGTGCCGCACTGGAAGTTCGAGGGCGCCGACCACCTCGAGTTCGACGCCACGGGTACGCGGCTGCTCGAACGCGCGGGCCCCGACGTCCTGGCCGTGCGGGACGCCAGGACCCTGGAGCTGTTGACGACGATCCGGGCCGAGACACCGCGGACCGGGGAACCGCCGTCGAGCCTGTTCGACCCCGCCGGGGCCGGTCCGTCGATCATCGCCCCCGGGACCTCGGACTTCACCTACTTCTTCGACGGCCACGACGTCGTGACGGTGTCCGACACGACCCTCCAGCGCTGGGACGCCACCACCGGCGGGGAGCTCGCCCGGCTGGACATCGCGCGGTACCGGCCGGCGGCCGGCAAGGACGACGTGCGCGCGGGCAGGTCGCCACGGCCCGGGACGGTCGCCGTCACCGCCGTCGGGTACCCGGACGTGTCGCTCGTCGACGTCGGGTCGGGCGAGGTGGTCGGGACGATCCCCAGTTCCCCGGACACGATCGCCGTGCAGTTCGACGACAGCGGCCGCTACATGGCGTTGCTGCTCAGCGGCTCGATCCTCGAACTGTGGCGGCTGGACCCGCTCCGGAAGGAGGTCGGTCCGCTGCCGAGCATCTCCGAGAGTACCCGGGTGCCGTTCGTGGCGGGGTTCGCCGGGAGCGACGGTACGTTCGTGCTCGGGACCCGGAACACGGTGAGCGTGTACGGGATCGAGGCCGGCGGACTCGTGGACTCCTACTACTTCGGACACCCGACCGCGGACGAGGGCGTCGGCGCGTTCATGCAGGTGACGAGGAGCCTGAGTCACGTGATCCGGATACGCCCCGACGGCACCGGCGGACCGTTGTCCCTGGACCCCGCGGTGTGGCGGAAGCAACTCTGCGAGATCCTCGGCGGCCGGGACTTCACCGACGAGGAGATCGCCACGCTCCCGGGTGGCCTGCGGCGCGGCCAGATCTGCGTCGGCGGCCGGTGACGGCGGCTAGGAACCGCCTGGCGGCCGGCTCCCGTCCGGCGCCGCCACGAGCCCCCGCCGCAGCGCGTACAGGCTGGCCCCGACCCGGTTCGTGGCGCCGATCTTGGCGTAGGTCCGTTCGACGTGGTTGCGGACGGTCTTCTCGCTGAGGACGAGCCGGGCCGCGATCTCCCGGTTGGACAGTCCCCGGGCGACGAGCCCGAGGATCTCGGCCTCCCGGGGCGTCAGGGTGTCGTCCCGCCGCACCCTCGCCCCGCTGTGCCCGGCCGCACCGAGGACCGCTTCGACGCACTCGCCGTCGAGCACCCCCCGGTCGGCCCGCTTCTTCAGCCGCGCGGCGGCGTCCACGGCGGACAACGCCGCGCGGTAGGGCCGCGGTTCGAGTGCCGACCGGTACGCGACGGCGGCCGCCAGGAGCCGTTCGGGGCGCCCGAGCGCGGTGCCGGCCAGTCCGAGCGGGTAGCCCGTGCCGTCCACGTGCTCATGGTGGGCGCGCGCGATGGCGGCGACCCTGGCGAGCCCCGGGATCCGGGTCAGTACCCGGTCGGTGAGGTACGGGTGCAGCCTGACCCGTTCCCACTCGGCGCCGGTGAGCTCGCCGGGCTTGGACCACACCTGGTGGGACACGCCGAGCCGGCCCGCGTCGTGCAGGTGGCCGGCCCGGCGCACCGCGACCCGCTCGCCGTCGGGAAGTCCGAGGTGGGTGGCCGCCGCGTGGGCCAGGTCCGCCACGGCGCGGGAGTGGCCGACGGTGAAGGGGCATGTGAGGTCCACGAAGTCGCCGACCGCGATCAGGAGTCCGTCCAGGCCCTGGTCGTCCAGTCTCGTCCCGGCGTCCGGGGCGAGGGAGAGCGCCAGGTCCCAGGGGTCCTCGTCGGGGGCCGGGAAGAGCGGCTCCGGGTCCGTGGTGAACGCGTCGACGACGTCGGGGTCGAAGTGGCCGCCCCGGCGGCTGCGGGCCATCGCGACGGCGCCGGCGACGCCGTACATCCGGTGGTGCACCTCGGCGACGTCGGCGAGCTGGGCGACGCGCATCTCGATCGGGATCGCGTTCCCCGAGGCGCCCGCGGGCAGGCCGGCACCGTCGTACCTCTCGAAGGTGTGCGCGAGTGCCCGCACGACCTCCTCGCCGAGGCCGATGTGTCCGGCCAGCGCCGCCGCGGACGTGCAGTGCGAGTGGATCATCGCGCCGAGCTGGCCCCGGGCGTCCCGGAACAACGAGGCCATCGTCTTGACCCGCTGCGCCACCGGCTCGCCCCGGGCGACGTTGCCGAGCAGGAAACGCAGGTAGGGCGCCCCTGTCCAGTCGACGAGGTAGGCGTCGCGCCGGACCGCGATGTCGTCCCCGAACCAGCGGGCGTACTCCTGGGAGTCCGCGTGGCAGCCGATCCACATGACGAGCGACGCGTGGTAGACGGTCGCCCGCTGTCCGGGGCCGAGTCCCAGCCGGTCCGCGAGCCGGCACGCGAGGACGGCGGAGCGGAGCATGTGCTCGGCGGGCTGACCGAGTCCGAGGTCGATCGCGACCGACAACCCGGCCAGCACCTCGACGCGGCGCGGCAGCGGAGAGTTGTCAGCCATATCGTGATTGTGCCGTTCAGTCGCGGGGTGCGGACAGCACTTGCGGCCGGGACCCCGCTCCGGTTCCCGGGGCCGGCGGCGCGAACCGGGCGTGTCCGGCGAAGAAGACGCCCCGCTGGGGCATCCAGAAGTCGCCCAGCCGGGTCTGCTCCGCGAGCGGCGCCGGTTCGCCCAGGTCGTGCCCCCGGAGTGCCGCCCCGCCCGCGACCCGCCAGATCGACAACGGGGCGGCCTGGAACCCGTGGCCGTTCGGCGTGCTCCCCCGCAGCCGCACCCGCCCGGAGCGCAACATGGCCCGGGCCATCGGGCCCATCGACGCGAGGACCGCGGCGCTGGTCCACGCGGCCGCGGGCATCGCGCCGCCCATCGCGGTCATCATCCGGGTCGCGGGGGTCGCCGCGAGCTGGACCCGCCAGGTCAGCACACCCGCGAGGACCACGGTGAACGCGAAGTCGCCGTCCCAGGAGACGTCGATGGCCGCCACCCGCTCCACGTCCGTGGCCGCGCCGAAGTAGCGCGGACAGGACAGCTCGGGCGCCGCCGTGGTGCGGATCGTCCACCGGCCGGCCGGGTCCCGGTGCCAGAGCGCCCGGTACGCCGGCCCGACCGAGCTGGCCACCATGTCCCGCAGAGCCAGGTAGTGGCCCGAGGCGAACGGCATCCCCATGATCCCGTAGCCCGTGAATCTCTCGTCGTCGCCGTCGGGCAGGCGCCGACCGGCGGCCAGCGCCTCGACGGCCTGCCTCGGAGTTGTTCTGGTCATGGCTCAACAGTGGCCCCGGCGCACGGCTCACCGCATGGGGCGGATGCCTCAACCGTCAGCCCCAGAGGTGCCGGAGCACCACGGTCTGGGCGACGGTCCAGGCCGTGGTGGTGACCAGGTACAGGCTCGCGGCCAGGGGGAGGAACAGGGCCGTCACGACGGACGCGTACGGCAGCACCCGGGACAGGACGCCGGCCACCCCGGCCGGTCGGGGCCCCGCCGGGCGCAGCACGCGCGAGGAGGCGTACCCGATCGCGGCCAGCAGCGCGAGCAGCGTGCCGAAGACGAGCAGCTCGTGGCCGGTGGCGGCGGTGAGGTGCGTGCCGAGCGGTACCCCGAACAGGGTCCGGTCCAGGAGGGTGTTGACGTGCCCGCCGACGCTCGGGGACACGAACAGCTGGTAGAGGCCCATGAACACCGGGATCTGGACGAGCATCGGCAGGCAGCCGCGCAGCAGACCGCCACCCTCGGCCCGGGCCAGGGCGGCGACGGCGTCGCGGTCCTCGCGCACCTCCGCGAGCCGGGCCAGGACGGTGGTGCGGCGCAGGTCGGCACGGTGCTGGGCGAAGGCGACGGGCAGCAGGCAGAGCCGGACGGCGAGGGTGCCGAGGACGATCGCGGCGGCCGTCGCGGCGGTGCCGAAGGGCGTGGCGACCCAGGCCGCGAGGGTACTGATCAGCTCGAACGCGAGGCTGGACGGGGACATGACGGTTCCTCCCGGGGAAACGACAGGACTGAGGACGGGGCCAGGGAAACCCGACCCGCGGGACACACAAAAGATCAACAGACTTCGACGGGTACGCCGGCGGCGCGGGACCACCCGGTCCGTGCGCGGGGTGCCGCGTCCAGGACGCCGTCCACGCGGCGCGCGGGGTGTTGCCCCGGCCCTGGGCGGATCGGCATCGCGTGTCGGAAGGGCCCGGGTGGTGGGACGTCAGGCGGTGGCGGGGGCCCTGGGCCGCGGCCGGCCGGCCGTGCCGGGGTCGCCCTGCCGGAGGAACGTCGCGCGCCGGGCCCGGTGCCGCAGCGCGCCGCCGGAGACCGAGGGGGAGGCGGGCGCGGCCGTGAACCGGGCCGTGAGGAGTGCCACGCAGAGGGCGGCGACGGTCAGCGCGACCGTGGAGGCCAGCCCGAACTGCCCGCCGACGAGCGCCTCGGCCAGCAGCACGAGGCCGAGCGACGGGAGCAGGGAACGCGGCACGCCGACAAGTGTACCCATCGGCCGCACTGCGCTTTTTGTCCGTTTCTTCACTCTCCATTGTCGGGGGTCCGTCACCGGCGACCTGGCGAAACAGGGGTACCGTGCAGCGTGGTGAACACCGGGGAGGGTGACATGACGCAGGATCGCGCCGCGCGGATCGTGGACGTGCTGACCGCCGAGTTCGGCACGCTGATGGCGGCGGACCCGACCGCGTTCCGGCGCAAGTTCCGCAAGATGGCCGCGTCGCCGTTCGCGTTCTACCGGGGCACCGCCTGCCTGTTGTACGCGGACCTGGCCACCGACGACCCGTCCGCGAAGTTCCTCGACGAGCAGACCAGCCGGGTGTGGATCCACGGCGACCTGCACGCGGAGAACTTCGGCTCCTACATGAACGCCAACGGCGTGCTCGTGTTCAACGTCAACGACTTCGACGAGGCGTACGTCGGCCCGTTCTCCTGGGACGTGCTGCGGTTCTCGGCGAGCGTGGCCCTGATCGGGTACGCGAAGGCGCTGTCCGACGACGTGATCAGCCGCCTGGTGACCGCCTACGCGCGCAGCTACCTGACCGAGCTGCGCGCCCTGGCCGCCGGCGGGGACGACGCGATCGGTTCCCTGACCCTGGACAACACCGAGGGCCCCCTCCGCGAGGTGCTGCAACGCGCGCGCCTCAACACCCGGGTCGCGCTCCTCGACGAGCAGACCACGATCGTCGACTACGAGCGCCGGTTCTCGATGCGCGACGGGGTGTACGAGGTCGACGCGCCCACCCGCGCCCGGGTCGAGGCGGCGTTCACCGCGTACCTGGCCACGTTGCCGCCCGCGCGGCTGGAGCGGCCGACGGAGTACCGCGTCAAGGACATCGTGCTGCGCAAGGGCGTGGGCATCGGGTCCGCCGGGCTGCCGTCGTACAACCTGCTGCTGGAGGGCCGCACCCAGGCCCTGGAGAACGACGTCGTCATCTACATGAAGCAGGGCCAGGTGCCCGCCGTCAGCCGGGTGATCGACGACGCCCGGGTCCGGGGGTACTTCGCCGACCAGGGGCACCGCACCGCCGAGTCCCAGCGGGCCCTCCAGGCGTACGCGGACCAGTGGCTCGGGCACACCGTGCTCGACGGGGTCGGCCAGCTCGTCGCCGAGGTGTCCCCGTACGCGGCGGACCTCGACTGGTCGGAGATCAGCGAGCCGGAGGACCTGGAGCAGGTCGTCACGTACCTGGGCCGGGCCACCGCGCGGATGCACTCCGTCGCCGACGACGAGTCGAGCCACGACCTGGTGGACTTCTCGACGGAGGAGGCGATCGTGGCGCGGGTGGACGAGGACCCGGAGGGGTTCGTGACGATGCTGGTGGACTTCGCGCACGCGTACGGGGACCGGGCGCGTACCGATCACCAGATCTTCGTGGACCTGTTCCGCAACGGCCTGTTCCCGGGGATCTGACCCGGCCCCGTTTCCGCCGCGTCCACTCCTCGCGGAGCGCGGAGCGTGTCTCGTGCGGGGGTCTCCTGACGTGGCGCGAGCCGGCGTGCCCTACTCCCCCTTGTCGCGCCGCCCCTTCTTGATGTCGGCGCGCGCCTTCTTGTTCCGCAGCCGCGCCTGGACCGCCCCGCGCGGGATCCGGGTCGGCCGCCGGGGCGCGGCGGGCGGCGCGAGGGCGTCGGCCAACAGGTTGACGAGCCGGGCCTCGGCCGCGCGCCGGTTCTGGAGCTGGGAACGCTGCTCGGAGGCGACGATGACCAGCACCCCGTCGAGGAGCCGGTCGCCGAGCCGGTCGAGGGCGCGGGCCTTGAGGTACTCGGGGATCGCCGTCGAGTTGACCAGGTCGAACCGCAGCTCGGCCTTGGAGTCGGCGGTGTTCACCGACTGGCCGCCGGGGCCGCCGGACCTGCTGAACTTCCATTGGAGTTCGGCGCGGGGCAGCGCCACCGTGCCCGTCACCCGCAGTCGATCATCCACGCGAGCATGATGCCACAGGGTGACGGGCGACCCGGACCGAGTTTCGTTCCCGGCCCGGGTCGGCCCGGCCTGCCGGATCGACGGGGATGACCAGCTCGGCCTCGCGTCCCGGCTCCCGCTATTCCGGTGCGGGCCCCGGCTCCGAGTCGGTTTCCGACTCCGGAACCGAGCCACCTCCCGACGCCGGGCCACCTCCCGACTCCGGCCGCGCCCCGGTTCGCGCGGCCTGGGCAGGGTCCGTGACCCCGGCTCCGGGCGGCCTCCCCCGCCGCGGCAGCCCCCCGACGTTGCCGGGCAACCTTCCCGCCTCGGCCAGCGCCCGCCGCAGCACGAACTCGATCTGCGCCGTCGTGCTGCGCAGCTCGTCCCCGGCCCACCGGGCCAGCGCGTCGTGCACGGCGGGGTCCAGCCGGAGCAGGATCTTCTTGCGTTCGGTCGGCACGGCGTTCCTCAGTGGTAGAGCGAGCCCGCGTTGACGACCGGCTGGGTCGAACGGTCGCCGCACAGCACGACGAGAAGGTTACCGACCATCGCGGCCTTGCGTTCCTCGTCCAGCTCCACGACGTTGTTCTCGGCGAGCCGGTCGAGGGCCATCTCCACCATGCCGACGGCGCCCTCCACGATCCGCTGCCGGGCGGCGACCACGGCGCTGGCCTGCTGGCGCTGGAGCATGGCGTGGGCGATCTCCGGCGCGTAGGCCAGCCGGGTGATCCGGGACTCGATGACCCGGACCCCGGCGGAGGCGACCCGAACCCCGATCTCGGTGGACAGTTTGAGGGTGATCTCGTCGGCGTTGTCGCGCAGGGACATGTTGGCGCTGTCGTGCGCGTCGTACGGGTAGTTGTTGGCGATGTGCCGGACCGCCGTCTCGCTCTGGATCGCGACGAACTCCAGGAAGTCGTCGACCTCGAACACGGCCTTCGCGGTGTCCTCGACGTGCCAGACGACCACGGCGGCGATCTCGATCGGGTTGCCGTCGGCGTCGTTGACCTTGGCGACCTCGGTCTCCAGGTTGCGGATCCGGGTGGAGATCCGCCGCCGCTGGGTGAACGGGTTCACCCAGCGCAGGCCGTCGGCCCGGATCGTGCCGGTGTAGCGGCCGAGGAACTGCACGACCCGGGCCTCGCCGGGCGCGACCGGGGTCAGCCCGAGGCCGGTGACGACCGAGGCCAGCGCGATCACGAGGCCGAGGATGCCGAGCGGGAGGTTGACGGCGTCAGCGCCCCGGTCGGAGGCGACGGCCGTGAACACGACGAACAGGGCGCCGCCGCCGAGCACGCCGAGCACGCAGCCGGCGAGCACCGGCAGCCCGGACATGCCGTGGGCGATCCGTTCCCTGACCTGGGGGGTGGGCATCTCGACGGAGGGCGGGTCGAGGGCCATCGAGGGCCTCCTTCGCTCGTAGTGGAGCACCAATCTATCATAGTGATATCACATTTTTGAACAGCGAAAACCCGGACCACACCCGCTGACGGGTACGCGGATCCGGGTCGCCCCGAACAGTCAGCTCGCCGACGAGCGGCGGCGCCCCAGGGCCAGCCCGCCGCCGAGTACGGCGAGGATCGCCAGCGCCCCCACGACGTACGCCCACACCGGGATGCCGCCGTCCTCCTTCTCCGGGGTCGCGTTGGCCGGCCCGACGACCGGCGTGGTCGGCGCGGGCGCGCTGGTCACCGGCGCGGCGGTGGTCGGCGCGGCGGTCGGCAGGTTGCCCGCCGTCGCGGTGAAGGCGAACGTCTCGCTCACCGGGTGCCCGTCCTCCCCCGTGATCTTGTACGTCACGGAGTACTTCCCGGCGGCGCCCGGCTTCAGCTTCGCCGTGGCGGTGGGGCCGGCGACGGTCACCGGGTCACTCGCGGGCGCGCCGTCCGGGCCGGTCACGACGACCGAGGTGCTGGCCGCGTCCAGGTCCTCCATGAACGTCAGGGTCACGCTCTCCGGAGGGGTGGCGACGGTGGCGTTGGCCGCCGGGTTGCTGGTCCTGAGGGTGTTGTGCGCGGCGGCGGGGCCGGCGAGGACCCCGACACCGGCGAGCGTTGCGACGGCGATCACGGCGGCACGACGAAGCCACACGGGGGTTTCTCCTCTGGTACCAAGGGAAGGGTTTCCGGGTCTATAGTCGCCCGCCGCCCCGCCCTGGTTCCCGGCGGACTACTTGACGTAGCTCACGAGGTCCGCGACGGAGTCGACGACCTTGGACGGCCGGTACGGGAACCGCTCGATCTCGTCGGGCTGGGTGACCCCGGTGAGCACCAGGAACGTGCGCAGCCCGGCCTCGATGCCGCACAGCACGTCGGTATCCATCCGGTCGCCGATCATGGCCGTGGACTCCGAGTGCGCCTCGATCTTGTTCAGCGCCTCGCGCATCATGAGCGGGTTGGGCTTGCCGACGAAGTACGGGTCGACGCCGGTCGCCTTGGTGATCAGGG
The DNA here is from genome assembly GCF_053902585.1 of Longispora urticae. NCBI lineage: Bacteria > Bacillati > Actinomycetota > Actinomycetes > Micromonosporales > Micromonosporaceae > Longispora > Longispora urticae. The sequence goes on along the minus strand of NZ_JAQZSH010000041.1, from coordinate 5,550 downwards.
CCGCGACCGAACCGCAGGCCGGCAGCGCGCCCTCGGGGGCCGGGCCGGTGACGTCCGGGTTGGTGGCGATGAACCGGGAGCCGTCGTTGATCAGGCGGATCGCGCGGGTGATGGCCTCGAACGAGTAGTTGCGGGTCTCGCCGAGCACCACGTAGTCGGGTTCGGTCTCGGTGAGCACGTAGCCGGCCTCGTGCAGGGCGGTGGTCAGCCCGGCCTCCCCGATCACGTACGCCGACCCGTTGGGCCGCTGGGCGTCGAGGAACTGGGCCGTGGCCAGCGCGGACGTCCAGATCGACTCCTCGGGCAGGTCGATGCCCGTGGACAGCAGCTTGGCCCGCAGGTCGCGCGGCGTGTAGATGCTGTTGTTGGTGAGGACCAGGAAGCGGCGGCCGGACTCGCGCAGCGCCCCGATGAACAGGTCCGCCCCGGGGACCATGTTGCCCTCGCGGATCAGGACGCCGTCCATGTCCGTCATCCAGGTCTCGATCGGCTTGCGCTCCGTCATGACGATCATGCTAGTCGCCGGACGGGTCCGGGGGCACGATGTCGCCCGTCAGGTGGGACGGTCGCGACGCAGGTCACGTCGGCGGGGCCGGTCAGCCCCTCGGCACGATGTCCACGCCCCGGTGCTCGGCGTGCACGACGATCGCCCGGTACAGGTCGGCGAAGACCTGGGGGTGGCACTGTTCGGGCACGCCCTCGATCAGCTCCGGGGCGTGCCGGCGGGCGTCGGTGAGCACCATGAGTTCCAGCACGCTGGCGACCGTCCCGCCGGGACAGCAGCCGGCCGCGCAGTGGTACACCCGGGTCAGGGTGCCGGGGCGGATGTCGGCCTCCATGGTCCGGGCGCAGCCGCCGCAGAACACCAGGCCGCGCAGGCTCCACATGTCGGTCAGGGCCGAGGCCGTCGTGGTCACGACTCCCCTCCCGTCGTCCGGAGGGACGCGGCCGGCGCGCTGGGGGGAGCCGCCGGCCGCGTCCGACCCCGGGCCCGGTGGGCGGTCACGGGAGGTGGGGACGACAGCTTCTCCTCGGGGGTACGCCTGTCCGCCCGACTGCAGATGATCACGGAGATCCTCCTGGCTGCATGTCCCACTGGATGCTTCTGCGTTTTGGAACTGTTCCCAGCCTGCAACGCGAGGGTCCAAGGTCACAAGTAGCATCGCCGGGGCCACGCTCAGCGATCATCGAAAATGGCACACAGGGCCGGCACCGTGGCGGTGCCGGCCCTGTGGACAGTCGGGGATCAGACGGCGTCCGGGGCGAACGCGCCACTCTGGACGCGCCCGAGGAAGCTGACCCACTCGTCGGCGGTGAACTCGAGGATCGGACCGGACCGGTCCTTGGTATCCCGCAACCCCACGGCGCCGTCGTGGCCGAACGCCACCTCGACGCAGTCCGGGGTCGCGCTACCGCTCTTGGTCGACTTCCGCCAGTTGTCGTAGTTGCCCATTGCGCCCACGCGCCTTCCTGCTCCGGCGACTCACGCGCCGGCCTTCGCGAGACCGGCGATGTGCGCCGCGCTTCTCGATGGGGACAGTGCCCCCTCGATGAGCCGCTCAAACAGTTGGGCGTAGGGGGCCACCTCGTCAGCATCCCCTGACACGACGTCCGCCGTCAGGTTATCCGCTAACAGGACAACCGGGTCATTCGGGTCGGAAAAGGAAAACAGGTTGTATGGTCCGCGCGGGACGTACACGGAGATCACATCGATCTCGATCGGCAGTACCCTGATCGTGACCTGCGGGTGTTCGCACATCCGGGCCAGGTGCGCGAGCTGCCCGGCCATGATGGCCGGCGGGACGGCCAGCCGGCGCAGCGACTGCTCCTCCAGGATCACGTCCAGGGTGGGGCCGCCGGGGCGGAACACCTCCTGCTGCCGGCGGAGCCGCCCGTGCGCGGTGGCCACCGGGTCGAACGCGTGCCCGTCGGTCGCGGCCATGGTGTCGTTGCGGGCCCGGATGAAGCCCTCGGTCTGCAGGACGCCGGGGACGGCCGCAGGCTCGTACATCCGGATCGAGGTCGCGCCGGCCTCCAGATCGGCCCACAACGCCTGGCGGGGGCCCATCCCGGTGAACGCGGGGCGCTCCCACCAGCCGCGCTCCGCGCCGTCCCGGGCGACCGTGACCAGGTCCATCCACCGGTCGGAGCCCGCCTCGACGCCGAGCGCCTCGAGCACCTTCATCACGTCGCCGATGTCGGGTTTGCGGGCACTGGTCTCCAGGCGGGAGATCTTCAGCCGGGAACCGCCGACGATGAGCCGGGCGAGGGCCTCGGAGGTGAGGCCGGCGGCCTTGCGCAGTTCGCGGATCTCGGTGGCCAGCCGCAGTCTGCGGACGTAGGGACTGGGCACGTTCCCGGCTCCGTTCTCTGGTTCGGAACTGTTCCGAAGTGGAACTCGACACGCCCCGCGAGCATACGCCGCCCGGCGTGTCGCGTCGACAACCGCGCGCCGTGCGAGGATCAGCCGGTGACTCCCCCGGCCCCGGACCGCGCGCGTGCGGGCGCGTCCGCCGTGGTGGCCGCCCTGGCCAGGGCCGGCCGGCACAACGCGTACTTCCTGGTGGAGACCATCGACGACGACGGCGCCGACGACTGGCGGCCGGTCACCGGACTGTTCGGCGCGGGGCTCGACGACCTGCTCGCCGCCGTCGCCGCCCGGCTCGGGCACGACGAGCCCCGGGTGGCCGCCTCGATCGCCTTCCAGGGGTACGCGGCCAAGATCTGGTCACCCGTTCTCGCGGCGGTGACGGAGTCCGGGGTGCTGCCGGACCTGGCCCCGGAGGCGCTGCGCTGGCGGTACCGGGCGGGCGAGCCCGTGGGCCTGCTGCTCGGCCCGGCGACCGGCTGGCACACCACGGACCCCGTCGACGTGTACGAGCTGGCCGTCGAGCGGCACCTGGGCCCCCTGCTGGCGGCCGTGCGCGCCCGGGTGAGCGTGTCCGAGCGGCTGCTGTGGGGCAACGTGGCCGCCGCGCTGGCCGGCGCGGGCCGGGTACTCGGGCCGGGGTCGGCCCCGCTCCGTTCGGCGCTCCTCGGCCTGGGCCGGCTGGCCGGGACCGTCGACGAAGGTACCGGCCTGCGCCGGACCTGTTGCCTGTTCTACCGGATCCCGGGCGGCGGCACCTGCGGCGACTGTGTCCTGCGCGGCCGCCGGACCGGACCGGGGTGACCGTGGCCGACCGGCGGCCCGAGGGCCGGAAACGTCACCCTACGGGTCACCGGCGACAACGGTCGGTGGGATCGGTGGCCGCTGATCCCGGGCGGCGCAAAAATGCGGGGGCGTGTCCCCCATGCCCCCGTCAGGGCCCCAGTGGCAGGATCTGGGCGTGACTCCCAACTGGTGGGCCCGTGGCCTGACGCTGGCCGAGCGGCTCGCCCTGCCCGGGACGCCGGCCACCGCCGGCCCCGACCGCCGCCGCTTCGACCTGTGGCGGCGGGACCACCCGACCGGGCCCGACTTCACCGCCCGGCTCGCGGCCCTGGGGCTGGACGAGGACGGCCTGGCCGCGCTGCTCGACGAGGACTCCGACGCACTGGCGGACCGGGCCGAGCGTCCACACTGGGCGGACCTCGTCGAGGAGATCCTGTCGACCCTCCCGGAGACGGCAGCCCGACCGCCCCTCGGGGCGGCGGACGGCGGGCCCGCGTTGTCGTGGGCCGACGGGTTCGGGACCGTGGTCGCGCCGTTCACCCGGTGGGCGTCCGCCCGGCTGACCGCCGACCCGGCACTGGTGGCGGCGTTCGAGGTGCGGCTCGGGCGGGCCCTGATCAAGCTGGCCGCGCGCTGCCTGGTCCTCGAACTCAACGTCGCCCGGGTCTCCGGCCGGCTCGCCGCCGACACCCCGGCGGGACGGTTCGCGGAGTTCGTCGGGCGGGCGGCGGGACGCGAGGGCCTGGCGACCCTGCTCGAGGAGTACCCGGTGCTGGCCCGGCTGCTGGTCGGCGAGGCGACGAACGCGGCGGACGCGTACACCGAGCTCCTCGAACGCTGGGCCGGCGACCGCGACCGGGTCGTGGCCGAGCTCCTCGGCGGCGTCGACCCCGGGCCGCTCGCCGGGATCGAGCTGAGCGCCGGGGACGGGCACGAGGGCGGCCGCAGCGTCGCGATCCTGCGGTTCGCCAGCGGCGCGCGGGTCGTCTACAAGCCCCGGCCGATGGCCGTGCACCGGCACTACACCGAGGTCGTGCGCTGGCTCAACGCGCTGCTGCCCGAGCCGGGTCTGCGGCCGGTGCCGGTGGTCGAGGGCCGGGGGTACGGCTGGTCGGAGTTCGTACCCGCCGAACCGTGCCGCACCCCGGAAGACCTGGACCTGTTCTACCGCCGTCAGGGCGTCCTGCTCGCCCTGCTCTACGCCCTGGACGGCACCGACATCCACTACGAGAACCTGATCGCGCACGGCGCGCACCCGGTACTCATCGACGTGGAGACCCTGTTCCACCCGGCCCTCAAGCAGGACTCCGACAGCGACCACGACCCGGCGGCCCAGGCGCTCTACTCCTCGGTGCACCGGGTCGCGCTCCTGCCCCGGATCTACGTCACCGACGCCGGGGTGCTCGACATCTCCGGCCTCGGCGGCGACCGGGGCGCGGTGTCGCCGTTCGACTCGGTGGACTGGGACGCCGCCGGCACCGACGAGATGCGGCTGACCCGCCGGCCCCGGGTCTTCCGGGGCTCGCACAACCGGCCCACCCTGCACGGCCTGGACGCGGTGCCCGAGGAGTTCACCGGGGCGCTGCTCGCCGGCTTCCGCGCCGGGTACGACACGATCGTCACGCACCGCGAGGACCTGCTGGCCCGCAACGGCCTGCTCCGCCGGTTCGCCGGGGCCGAGGTGCGGGTGCTGGCCCGGACCACCCGGTGGTACGTGCGGATCCTCGACGAGAGCACCCACCCCGACGTCATGCGCGACGCGCTCGACCGCGACCGGCTGTTCGACCAGCTGTGGATCACCGGCTCCCCCGACCCGGTCCGCCGCGCGCTGCTCCCGCACGAGACCGCCGACCTGTGGGCCGGCGACGTACCCCTGTTCAGCGCGCGCCCGGCCGCCACCGAGCTGTGGCACGGCCCCGGCCGGCCGGTCGGCGGCCTGCCCGAGACCAGCCTCGACCGGGTGATCCGCAAGCTGCGCTCCCTGGACCGGATGGACCGCTACGACCAGGAATGGATCATCGAGGCGGCGATGCTGACCCGGGGCGCGCGCCCCGAACACGCCGTGGGCCCGGCGACCCTGGACCAGGCGCCGTCGGCCACCCCGGACCCCGACCGGCTGCTCGCCGCCGCGCGCCGGGTCGCCGACCAGCTGGTGGGGACGGCGTACCAGGGGGACGGCCGGACGAACTGGCTCGGCCTGGAGCCGCTCGACGGGCTGCACTGGGAGATCCAGCCGCTCGGCGCGGGCCTGGCCAGCGGGTACTGCGGCCCCGCCCTGTTCCTCGCCGAACTCGCCACCCTGACCCGCACCGAGCGGTACGCCGAACTCGCCCGGCAGGCCGTCCGCCCGCTGCCGGCGATCCTCGGCGCGCTGGTGGTCGCGTGGTAGCCCCGGG